>DAIOWE010000041.1:0-19167 GCA_036758605.1 Pseudomonadota bacterium
CGCGCCTTGACGCCTTCCTTGCCGTCTTCGCTGACGCCGCACTGGGTGACCAGCGCGTCAATATCCCGGTGATAGATGCCGTCGCGGAACGCCATTTCACGCACGATCAGCGCCTTCATCGCCTTCAGCGACAGCGGCGCATTGGCGGCCAGCCGCGCAATCAGTTTCTGCGCCTCTTCTTCCAGTTTTTCGGGCGGCGCGATGCGGGCGATAAATCCCATGTCATACATGTGGCTGGACGGAAACGGATCGCCCAGCAGCAGAAATTCCCGCGTCTTCACCGGACCCGCCACTTCCAGCAGTTTTTTCGCCAGAAACCAGGTCGGCGCCAGTCCGATCTGCGCCAGCGACATGCCAAAACGCGCCGTCGTGCTGGCGATCACGATGTCGCAATGCAGCGCCAGTTCATTACCGCCCGCAATGGCGTCGCCCTGCACAATGCCCAGCACCGGAAGCGCATAGGTTTCAATCGCATAGAGCATTTTCTCGATCGGGCTGACGCCCGCATTGGTGCCCTCGCGCGATTTAAGATCCATACCGGCGCAAAATACCGGCCCTTCGGCGCGGATCACGGTCAGGCGCTCCTCAGCGGGTGGGGTGACGCTAAAGGCCTGCTCCAGCTCGGCCAGCATTTGCTGGTTCAGGGCGTTGCGCTGTTCGCCCCTTGTCAAGGTTACGGTACGCACGGCGCCAGCACTTTCCACGCGAATAAAATCCATGTTCTTCCCCTGTCTGTTTTCTTCTTGGTTAAATCATATAGGCGATTGTGCCATCACCCTATATGATTTAGCCAACATTAATTGTGACAGCGGGGAGCGTAAAATGGATATTGTCGGACTGGGCATGGCGTGGGAGGATTTACCGGTGGGGCGTAAATTCCGCACCGTGTCGCGCACCATTACAGAGGCCGATCTGGTGGGTTTTATCAATGTTACCGGCATGGTGGAGGTGCTGTTCACAGATGTGGAATATGCCGCCTCACATGGGCCAAAAGGCGGGAGGCTGGTGCCGGGCGCGCTGGCCTATTGCATTTGCGAAGGCTTGCTGGTGCAGGCCACATTACAGCGCACGGGCCTCGCGTTTCTTAATATGGAGTTTGACATTAAGGGGCCAACCTTTGTAGGCGACACCATTCATGTCGAGGTTGAAGTGCTGGAATCGCGCCCCACATCGAAAGACCCGAATCGCGGTTTGGTTCGTACCCGGAACAGCATTATAAAGCAAACCGGCGAGACGGTCATTGTCTATACGCCTACACGCCTGGCGGCGGGCCGCGCCATGCGCGATGCACATTAAGGAACACAGCATGCAACAATATGGCCTTACCCAGGAACAGAACCTGCTGCGCGATATGGTGCGCAAATTCGCGCTTGAAAAAGTCGCCATGCGTGCGCAGGAAATTGACGCCACCGCAAACTATCCTCAGGATATGTTTGAAGCGTTGCGCGAACTTGGCCTGTTTGCGCTGCCATTTCCCGAGGAATATGGCGGCGCAAATTCGATCCTGTCATCATGCATCGCGGTCGAGGAATTAGGCCGCATCTGCTACAACACCGCCTATTTGCTGATTGTGCAATGGGTGCCGTTTGGCGCGGTGCTGTATGGCGGCAATGCCGAACAAAAGGCGCGGTTTCTGCCCGGTCTCGCCAGCGGCGCCTTGCGCGCGGCGATTTCCATTACCGAACCGGGCGCGGGCTCCGATGTGGCCGGCATCACCACGCGCGCCATTAAAACCGATGGCGGCTACATTCTGAACGGCAACAAGATCTTTTCCACCAATTCGGCGATTGCCGATTTCGTTATCTGCGCGGCCAAGACCGACCCCACCAAACGCCATGGCGGCATCAGTGTTTTCATTCTTGAAAAAGGCATGAAGGGTTTCACCATCGGCAAGGGCGAACACAAGCTGGGCTCGCGCGGCGTTCCGTCATCGGCCATCCATCTGGAAGATTGTTTCGTGCCAGAGGCCAACCGGCTTGGCCCCGAAGGCGAGGGCTTTTTGCTGGTCATGGAGGCGTTCAACAAAAGCCGACCGATCATTGGCGCGCGCGGCGTCGGGCTGGCGCAGGGCGCGCTCGATCTGGCGGTGGATTATGTGCGCGATCGCAAGGCGTTCGGCCAGTCAGTGTCTGAATTTCAGGGTGTGCAATGGATGCTGGCCGATATGGCGATGCAGACCGAGGCGGCGCGTCATCTGGTGTACAAGTCGGCGGCGGTGGTGGATGGCGGCGCGACGGGCAAGGAACTGGCCCCCATCGCCGCCATGGCCAAATGCTTTGCGACCGATGTGGCGATGAAGGTCGCCACCGACGCGCTGCAATTGTTCGGCTCGGCCGGCATTTCAACCGACAACCGGATTGAACAATATTTCCGCGACGCCAAGGTGCTGCAGATCATCGAAGGCACCAACCAGATTCAGCGTAACATCATCGGTAAACACGTCGTCAAAACCTATTGACGCAATAACGGGGAGAGGTTGCCATGTCTGTACCAACACGCGAAGAATTAATCGCGCGGGCGCGGGCATTGGTACCGATCCTGCGCGAACGCGGCCAGGAGGCGGAGCAATTGCGCCGCTGCCCGGACGCCACGATGCAGGCGTTTCGCGATGCCGGATTTTTCAAAATCCTGCATCCCAAAAAATATGGCGGATACGAGATGCCGCCATCGGTGTTTTTTGAAGTCTGTCTGGAAGTGGCGCGCGGCTGTGGCTCGGCGGCCTGGGTGCTGGGCATTGTGGGGGTGCATAACTGGCAGTTGCCGCTGTTTGATCCGCGCGCGGCCCAGGATGTGTGGAAAGACGACCCCGATGTTCTGATTTCATCTTCCTATGCGCCAACAGGAAAAGCCGAACCCGTGACTGGCGGATACCGCGTCAGCGGGCGCTGGTCTTTTTCCACCGGATGCGATCATTGCAAATGGGTGTTTCTGGGCGCGGGCGTCACCCATCCGGGAGGCAGCAACGACCTGCTGACTTTCCTGATCCCGATCGGCGATTACCGCATCGACGATAATTGGCACGTAACGGGCCTGTCGGGTTCCGGCAGCAAGGACATTGTGGTTGAGGACGCTTTTGTGCCGGCCTATCGCACCCATTCCATGGTTGGCGCGTTTCGTATCCAGAACCCGGGTAGCGAGGCCTTTCCCGGACCGCTGTATAAATATCCGTTCGGTCAGGTGTTCGCCAATGCGCTTGCCGCGCCGCCCATCGGGGTTGCCATGGGGATGATTGAAGTATTCTGCGAACAGACCAAGGTCCGCAACAATGCGCTGGGCGTCATTGCCGGCGGCGGGTCTTACACAAAGGATCCGTCCATGCAGATGCGCGTGGCCGAGGCGGATTCCATGGTGCGCGGCGCACATCTCCGCCTGCTGGATAATTTCAGTCAGATGGCGGACATTATCGCGCGCGATGGCGTGTTGCCGTTGCCCCTGCGCGCCCAGGCGCGCTGGGATGCGGCTTATTCCTCCGTGGTCGGAATGCGCGCCGCAGATATGATCATGGAGGCCGCGGGCGGACGCGCGCTTCAAACAAGTAATTATCTGCAACGCGCCTTTCGCGATGTGCACGCCATGCGCGCCCATGGTGCAAACACGCCCGAGCCACCAGGCCGGAATTTCGGCGGCATGCGGCTGGGCCTGGAGAATGCGGAGCTTTTTCTTTAGGCCAGGAGGGAGCATTGGGTGAACTTATTGCAATTGCACTGCGCGCGAAACCACGCGCCCCGATGCTTGAATTGCCACACTGCGATATCACGCTTGAGGCCGGGCTTACCGGTGATTGCCGTGGTGCGGTGCGGGGCCGCCAGGTCACCGTTCTGACCGAAGAAGGCTGGCAGGCGGCCTGCGCTGAACTGGGCGAAACATTGCCCTGGACGACAAGGCGCGCCAATCTGCTGGTGCGCGGCGTCGATCTGACCGGACGCATTGGCGCACGGCTAAAAATTGGCGCGGCGGTGCTGGTCATTACTGACGAATGCGATCCCTGCTCGGTCATGGAAAAAGCCCATAAGGGGCTGCGCAAGGCCCTGATAACCGGTTGGCGGGCGGGGGCGACATGCCGGGTGGCGCGCGCCGGGCTGGTCCGTCTTGGGGATAAGGCCGAATTGCAGGAACTATAAAGTAGCGAAAAACGCCCATTCGGGCGTATGGGCAGGAAAAAACTGCCTGTCACTCATACTCGCTATTATATATTTTTTATATAAATCAATCAGTTAAACAACTTATCAGGCTGGCATGGAGTTTGCTCATTGCAGATCAGTTCACAACAGATCACAGGTTTTCAAATGGTTTCGACACAGGATCTTCATGCCACGGCAAAATATCTGGTTGCCCGTGATGGGGCGATGGCCGCCCTGGCATTTGCCTCAAACGGATTACAGGCGATGATTGAGACGAATCAGAAGGCCCTGATTCCAGACTGGCAGGCGCTACTCGCCCTTGTTGAAGACGCAGCAAATGGACGCCTTGCCGCAAGCACGCCCACCATTCACTAAGCCTGTATTATTCAGCCGGCAGGGCCAGTTTCTCTGCCATAGTTGCCGGCTTCGTCACCTGCGCGGACGTAATAATACCCAGCCGCACACCCACCCGGCAAATTGCTGCAATGGCGCAATCAATCTGTTCATCCGTATGCATCGCATTGACGCTCGAACGCAGCAGGGCCAGGCTTCCTGGTGTCGCTGGTGGCAGTGCAAGGTTCAGATAAATGCCTTCCGCCAGAAGCTGCTTCCAGAAAGCTACAGCGGCGTCACGGTCCGGCATTTTCACGGCAACCACCGGATTGGGTTGCGGACCAAGCGCAAAACCGGCTTTCTCAAGCCCGCGATAAAGCCGCTGTCCATTGGCGCGTACCCGCGCACCAAGTGAACCATCCTGCTGGATGCGCGATAGCGCGGCGGAAACCGTGGCAATGATGGACGGCGGCAAGGACGCCGTAAACATATAAGGCCGCGCGGCGACACGCAGCAGGTCAAAACCCTCAAGGTCCGATACGGCAAAACCGCCCATGGCGCCCAGACTTTTGCTGAAGGTGCCAACGACAAAATCCACATCGGCCTCAACGCCCGCAGCCTCGCAAAGGCCCCGTCCGCGCGCCCCCAGAACACCCATCGAATGCGCCTCATCCACAATCAGATAGGCGCCGGTCGCGCGCTTTACCGCTGCGATTTCACGCAACGGGGCGGTGTCCCCCAGCATGCTGTAAATGCCCTCGGTCACAATAATCCGGCAGCCGGGCTTGTCTTTCAGCCGGCCAATGCGCCGCGCCAGATCATCCGCGTCATTGTGCCGGAAACGGATAATTTCCGCACTGCTCAGACGGCACGCATCATAAATCGACGCATGACTGTCCGCATCGATAAACAAATGATCATCGCGCCCGGCCAGCGCCGAAATTAGCCCGAGATTGGCCTGATACCCGGTGGAAAACACCATGGCGGAACGTTTGCCGTAAAATTTCGCAAGCTGGCTTTCCAGCGATGCATGCCCCGCATAGGTGCCGTTGGCAATACGTGATCCCGTCGTGCCGGTGCCGGCGTGGCGCAGCATCTGCACCCCCGCCTCGATGCAATCCGCGTCAAAGGTCAGACCCAGATAATTACTGGTGCCAAACAGCAAAACACGCTTTCCGCTAACTACCCCCTCCACCGGCGATTTGATTTCATCAAATCGCACATCCAGTGGGTTCTGCCCGGATTTCGAAAGATCAGATAACGTGTTTCGGATATCTTCAAACTTGGCAAAAATTGACATCAGGCTGCATCTTTCACAAGTGCTTCTATCGCTTTGGTCAGGTCGTGGATTGTTTCAACATCCGCAATCTGGTCCAGCGGTATCAGAATATCGAAGCGTTCTTCCAGCTCCATCACGAAGTCCATGATGGCCACTGAATCAAGCCCAAGGTCGCGCGCAATCCGGGTTTCTCCGGTTATCGGAGCCCCTGACGGAACCATCCCTGCCAGCACTTTAATGATCTGTGCCCCAATCGTGTCCAGCACCTGCGCCAACTTGCCTTGTCCCCCTGACCGGACGCACCTCGCGCGTCAATAACCCCTGCCTTTTAACAGATTCTGTATAAATCCATAACAGGAACTTAACAAACTACCACCGGAAGCGGATACCGCCGAATCGGTCAATTTCTCAAGCATTTTTGACGTGGCGTCAATCCAGCTAATCACTTTCCCCCGCCGGGAAGCCATCCGCGAGACTGATACCATTGGATTGTCTCCAGGAAGCCACAGTTTATGTCGATTTCTGGCTGCCAAACTGTTTCAGGGGGCTGATATTCAGCCCGGGACGACCAATCCGGGTGCAGAACTTCTCTTGCCTTATCTATGGTTAACATCGCCGGGGAAAGGCTGAACCGTCCAACGGCTGTTCCCAGCGCCCCCACAAATCTGACGACCGTGGCAGGCAGTGGCAGCCTGATCGTCCGCATACCCAATGCCGTGGCTGCGGCCTGGGTAATTTCTTCCCATAAATACCCCTCACGGCGTGCGTCGGATAGTTCATACAGGGCGCCTGTCCGGCTATCCGCGCACAGCGCGGCGACGGCCGCCGCCGCATCGCGTGCATGCACAAGACTGACCCGTGCGTTTTTGTTTCCGGGCCTTGGGGCAATACCCCGGCTCACCAGCTTCATAACCGTCAGGGTTTCCACGTCCCATGGCCCGTACACCGCGCCCGGCCGGATGATCATCCATTCATGCGGCGGCGCCAGCCGGGCACGGACAATTTCCTCGGCTGCGCACTTTGTTCCGGCATAAGGCGATAAATGTGCTTCACGCGCCGCCATGGACGAAACCAGCAGCAGGCGCAGTGGCGCCCTTTCGGCATGTATTGCGTCAACCAGATTGGCCGTTCCCTGAACATTTACCGATTGAAAGGCGTTCGCATCGCGCGCCTTGATCAGCCCTGCCGCATGTACAACCCGGTCAGCGCCCCGCACCAGCGCACGAAGCGCGCCATGATCCGAAAGATCACCGGGAATGGCTTCAAATGTCACATCCGAAAATTGTTCGTGGACCGGATATTGCCGCGCAAGAATGCGCACGCGCCAGCCCTTATCTATCAGTGCACGGACAATATATCTGCCCAGAAACCCGGTTGCGCCCGTGACCGCAACCAGTCCTGTCATGATCTATGCCTGTTGCCGCGCAGCCAGGCCGGCATTGCTGCTATTCTGCAACCCGGCTAGGTATAACTGCCGGGCCTGTGTACGGCTGAGTTTGCCCGATGATGTTTGCGGCAAACTATGCGGCGCGACCAGCATGACTTCACAATCCAGCCCCGCCTTCGCGCGGATGGTTTCAATAATCGCCCGGCGCAGATCTTCACGGTCGCCCTCGCTGGTTTTACGGCAATGCGCCAGCAGAACCACACGCTCTGCAACGGATTCATCGACGGAAAACGCCGCTACATCACCACTGCGCAGACCGTCTACTTCCTGTTCCACGGCCCATTCCAGATCCTGCGGCCAGATATTGCGGCCATTAATCAGAATAAGATCCTTGCTGCGGCCGGTAATGACCAATGCGCCACCGCTCAGATAACCAAGATCGCCAGTATCGAGCCAGCCATCTGTTGACAATGCCCGGGATGTTTCTTCCTGATTTCCGAAATATTCCCGCATCAGGCTTGGCCCGCGCACCATAACACGACCGGCATGGCGTTCCCCAAGCACCTTGCCGTCGGGGTCACGAATTTCCAGATCATGGCCCGGCAGGACCGGGCCGCAATAAACAAAACTGCGGCTGCGCTTTGCAGCGGCGCCATTCCCGTTGGATTTAACCGGGGTAGCGACCGCCAATGCCTCAAGCTGATCAAGATCGATATGATCCGTCTCGATACCTGTCTCAAGTGGCGCAAAGCTGATGGCGAGGGTTGCTTCCGCCATGCCGTAGCTGGCGACGAACGCCTGTTTGCGAAAACCGCTTGGGGCAAAACTTTCGGCAAAATGCGACAGCACCGAATTGCGGATCATGTCGCCGCCAATTCCCGCCACGCGCCAGTGCGATAAATCCAGATTATCCGGGCGTGCGCCGCTGGCTCCGCGTCGCGCGCACAAATCATATCCGAATGATGGGCTGAACGATAATGTGCCGCCATGGCGGGAAATCAATGTGGGCCACACTAATGGACGCCGCGCAAATTCCCTGGTCGATACATAATCGACGGACATTTGTGTTGTTACCGGCACCAGTAAAAATCCAACCAGTCCCATATCATGATAAAATGGCAGCCACGACACACAGCGGTCGCTTGCCACAATTTTCAGCCCGTGCTGGGTTATGGCGCGGCAATTACTCAGCAGCGCGCGTTGCGTCACCGCGACCCCAAGCGGAAACCGGGTGCTGCCGGAAGAATATTGCAGATAGGAAAGATGCTCCGGCGTGATGTCGGGCAGGGGCGCACCATCATCGGGATACGCATCAAACACTTCCAGCGTCCCTGCGGCTTTAAGCCCCAGTCCGTTTGTCGCTTCCAGGGTCATCTCCAGCAAGGCCCTGGGACACAGTGCCGCGCTGGCCCCCGCATTTTCGATCATCCGGCGAATATGGCTGATGTAACCCGTCTTGCCGCCGAAGGCCATCGGCAAGGGCATCGGTACCGGCGCCAGACCGGCATATTGACAGGCGAAAAATGCGCGGACGAAATCGCCATCCGTATCCGCAAGTATGGCAACACGTTCGCCGGCGCCAAGACCTGCGTTGCGCATGCGTCTGGCAATGGCTTGCGCCTGCGCGCGCAAATCGCAATAGCTCAGGGCCTCCAGAAGATCGCCCTTGCCAGAGTAGAAATTGAGTCCTGCCCGACCTTGCGCCGCATAATCCAGTGCCTGCGTTAAGGTTGCAAAATCTGCGGGACGATAAATGCCTACACCGGAACTGGCGGGCAGCGCTTCTTTCATACCGTTTTTACTCCATGCCCCGGCCTGGCCCGAGACTTATATAACGAATCCTATAAGTGCTTTTACGCTGTCACGGCATGCCGACGAAGCCATTTTTCCACAACAAAAACCTGACCAACAAGGTTGGTCAGCGATGCAATCAGCAGCGCGAGCCCCGCACCTGCCAGTTCCAGCCAGGAACATAAAAAGAACATCAGCGCCATGTATAGCACCGTCGTCACCATGCGCACCTTCAGGGCCGACAATGCCTGGCCGGAAGATATCAGCATTGGCTCCAGCGGAAAAGACCCAAGACGGATCGCGGCGGCAATTCCCAACACGACCATAACTCCATAAGCGGGTGCAAAATTTGGCCCCGCCACAGCCCTTAACAGCCACGGCCCCGCCACAATCAGCACCCCTACAAGCGCACTTGCCCCCACCCCGGCAAGCAGCGCTGCGCGCGCCATAAAGCGCCGCATATCCGCAATGGCGTTACGGGCGGCAAGCCGGGCCAGTTCGGGATAAATGGTTGGCGTCAGCAGCTTAACGGGTGTGGTGAGGGCTTCGGTCAATTGCCGGGCAATCCGGTAAAGTGCTGCGGCAGGCGCTCCAAGCATCGCCCCAACCGCAAGCGTCCCAAAATGGGTCAGGACAAGCTGCAAAGTGGTATTCAGATTGGCAGACCATACAAAGCCCCAAACCTTGCGATCCGGCGCCCATTGAACGGATGCAGCGTCGGTTTGTTCCATTTGTGGCGCCAGTACACCCTGCCGGCGCAACTCACGCACGGCCATGCCTATCAATACCAGGCAGGGAACAATCTCGGAGATCATCCAGGTGATCAGATAGGCTTCCAGGCCAGCGCCCCAATAAAACGCCATGGCAGTCCCCAGTAATTTAATGAAGGCGCTCAGGCTGCTTTGGGCCGCAGTCAGGTCAAAACGGTCATATAGCCGCAACACCCCGGTGGTTGTCGCAATGTCAAAAAATACAATGGACAGCACATAATAGGTGGCTAATTCCGCCGTTTCCGGCGTCCAGCCGAACATATATTGCGCCAGCGGAATGCCAGACAGCGCCACCGCCAGCCCAGCAATCGCCCCAATGACATCCAGGCGTACCGTAAATCGCAGTATTTTCCGCAAATCGCCTATCCGCCCGTCATTCCAGGCAGGAGTGCCATAGGTCAGCACCGCCTGCCAGGACTGAAATTTGGTAATATCGCCAATGGCCTGGGTATAGGTGTGGATCAGGATCAATGTGCCAAAGGCTTCAAGGCTCAGGCCACGGGCCGCCAGCGCCAGATAGCCAATGCCGAAAATGGCGGTAACCGCCTTACCCCCCAGCAGCATTGAAGCATTGCTGATTAGCCGCCGCAGCAATGTATCGGCTGTCCAGCTTTGCCAGGCGGGTTTGATCCCCGCCCCCAGCCGACGAACGCCCTTTTCGCTATCGTTCAGCATTCCTCTCCAGACATCCTGTAAATTTCATGGGGTGCGGGCCTGCCTCCTATACAGCAGGCCGCTGGCGGGCGGCAAACATTACATATTTGTTATTTCGGCCCGAATCTGACCATGCTACACAGGCTGACGACGCGCCGCCCTGATCGTGCTGCGATGTCCGAATATATTCGGGGGTTCATGAAAGCCATTATCTTAAGCGCGGGCCAGGGGCGGCGTCTGTTGCCCTACACGGCCAATTTGCCAAAATGCCTGGTGCCCGTTTGTGGATGCCCGCTGCTGGAATGGCAATTGCGCAGCCTGCATCTATGCGGCATTACCGAAGTCGTGATTGTCACCGGCTTCATGTCAGAAGCCGTAGAAGCTTTTGCCGCACAACAGAAATTTCCGGGTCTCATCGTCCGCACCTTGTTCAACCCGTTTTTTGCGGTTGCCGATAATCTGGCCAGCCTGTATCTGGCGTCGGATGCGTTGCGCGATGGTGGTGTCATTCTCAATGGCGATACCTTGTTTGAACCCGCCGTGCTGGACAAATTGTTGCGCGAGGCGCAGGCGCCCGTAAGCGTTACGATTGACCGTAAATCCCGTTACGATGATGACGATATGAAAGTGCAGATCGATGGTCTGCGCCTGTGCGCCATCGGTAAAACATTGTCTGCACAGGAGACCAATGGGGAATCTATCGGCATGCTGCGTCTGACGCCAGATGGCGCCGCCCTGATGAAGTCTGCAATGGAAACTGTATTGCGCGACACGGATGGTTTCCGGCGCTGGTATTTATCCGCCGTGGACCGGCTGGCGAAAAATGACTTTGGTTCCGTTGCCGCCGTGTCCATCGAAGGCATGGGCTGGTGCGAGGTCGATTGCCCCGCCGACATGGCGCGTGCCGAAACCCTGGTGCGGGGGTTTTCCAAATTACAGGATAAATCCAGGGCCGTTTCCGCCTGAAACAGGACTATCCCAGGATCTGCGTGACCAGCGCCAGGTCAGAGGGTTTGTCCACATCAATAGCCGCTTGCGCATAGGGCAAACGAACCACCCCAAGCCTTGCGCCACAGCGTTTGCCCAGCGTGCCCAGCGCATGCGCCAGATCAAGCCGCCTCGTTGCAAAACGCAAAATCGTGGCAAACCCCAGCGCCGCCATCAGGCGCAAGGGACGCTTGCGGTTGGCCTCCACATGCCGCCAGAACGCCACCACCCCCTTGGCGTCCGGATTACGCAATAAAAATAAATTCGCCCCGCTAAAGGCCACATCGCGAAACCGCATATAGGTGCGCGCGGTTTCCGGATAGGTCGCCTGAATAACCGCCTGCTCCACGACCGCGGCAACGGCGTCCGCATCGCCGGGCGCATGGTCAAACAAATAATCGATCATCTCGATGCGTAACAAGGGATGATCCGCCGTCGTCACCAGTATCGGCCACATATTGCCCGAAGCCAATATTCCTGCCAGCACGCTTTCACCTGGCGTGCCCTCCGCCGGGATCAGCCGCACGCGTCCGCCTTGAACTTGTGCAGAAATCAACGGCAGCGCCAAAACCAGCTCCGGCCGTTCTATGGAAATAAGAATCTCCCCGATATGTTCGCTGCGTAATAAAGTTTCCACCACGCGCACCAGCATGGGCTGGCCGCCAATCGGGATCAGCGCCTTATGTGCGACGCCACTGGCAATACATAACGCATCCGGCGCGCCGCGCCTGCCTGCCAACACAATTGCAGTACATTTCATGACAGTGATTTGCCATATACACGATAGGTTTTATAGGCTTTCGCGCCAAGCCGATGCAGCACATGACGCATCGGCAGATTATCTTCCAGTATCCACGAAAGCTCGACCTGTCGAAAGCCCATCTCCATCGCTGTTTTCCACACCGCACTGATCAGATGCAGCGGTAACGCGGCGCCGGCCATGGTCCCGGCGGCGCTCCGCCGAACCCCCATCAGCGGCACGCGCGCAGTCCGTACCCCACGCACTTTCAACCGCCACAAAAATTTCGCCCAGCCAAATGGCAATAGATGACCGCGCAAATCATGCATGGCTTCATTGATATTGGGCAGCACGATAATAAATCCAACGGCCTTGCCATCCAGTTCCGCAAACATCCATAGCCGCTTGTCGAGTATTAACCGCAGATGCTTGCCCAGCGCCGCCGTTTCCGCCTCGGTCATCGGAACAAAACCCCAATTGCCGCTCCAGGCATCATTAAAAATATCCACCAGCAGGCGGACCTCATTGTCATAGTCAGCAAGATTGGCGCTGCGCAGCACAACATTACGGGCGGGCGGGCGGCGCAGCATCGCCGCTGTAGCCCGCGACTGTGGCGTGTGCAGATCGGCAATATAGGCATGAACATCTTTTTCCTTGGTGTAGCCATGCCGTTCCAAATGCGCGGCTACATATGGGCGGTCATGCCCCATCATCAACATTGGCGGCGTATCAAAGCCGTCGATCAGCAGGCCGGTTTCTTCCTTGATCGACAGGCTAAACGGGCCCAGTGCGCGGGTTTTTCCCCGCTCGCGCAAAAACTGCTCGGCTGTCTGTAGCAATGCCGAAAACACGGCCCTGTCATCAATTGCGCTGATGCAGCCGAAATGACCAATATCCGGCATGCCTGCGGTTTTCAGCATCGGATCGGCCTGTGCGCTGATACGGCCAACATCCCTGCCATTTTGCTGCGCAATAAACAGCCCCACATCGGCGCAACGCATAAATTCATTGTGCTTGGGTGAAAATGTCTGCGCGCGCTCCATCCGCAATGGCGGAATCCACAGGGGATCACCCTGATGCACCGTATAGGGAACTTCAATGAAACGCCGCAGCAGCTTCTTGCCGGTTACGGGAATAATGGTAATGCTCACAAACTTATCCTTCGCGGTGCGCCAATATGCTTGTGGTGGCCAGCGCAAAAATCACGACAGGCCCCCATACCGCAAGCAGCGGCGGCATGACGCCGGATTCGCCCAGTGCCCGGAACATTCCACTGGCCAGTAAATACCCAAAACCTGCACACAATGCGATACCCATATCACGCGCGCGTGAGGGATGCCGGGCCGTGCCAAGCGCCAGGGGTGCGGCCGCAAGCAGCATGATCATCGGCACAAACGGCGCAGCCAGCGCTTCATAAAAATTTGTCCGATGATAGGCCGGACTGTTGCTGCCGGCCCATATTTTTGCTTCGGGAAGCCCGGGCTGTCTTAGCCGAACACGGGCATTGGGAATTGTCGCCGACAGTATGTCGATGGGTTGGGGGCCATCCACCAGTATAAATTCTCCGCCTGACGCCTGGGCCGCGCCCTGTGCGCCTGTGGTCCGGCTTGTAACGCCCGCGAAACGCCAGTCGCCTTTTTCATACCGGCCCTCACTGGCGACGGTATGGCGCACCATTCTGCCATCTTCGTCCCGGTCGACAATCGTCACATGCCGTATGCGCCGGCCTTCATCCTCAACATCCTCGAATGCCAGTATCACCCGCCCGGAACTGATCCAGTAACCGCCATCCGAAGGCGCTTCATCCGAAACTGATTCACTTTCCGTTTCCGGCTCGCGCAACATTTCATACACTTGGATTTCCGTGTAGGGCGCGACGGCAAAACGAAGCGCGAAATACAGCATGCCGATAAACAGCGCCATCGGGGCCAGCCGCGCCACAATCCAGTACAGGGTCATACCCGAGCTGCGCATGGCGACGATTTCGTTATTTCCGGCCAGATTACCAAACGCAATCAGTGCACCGATCAATGTGGCAATAGGTATCACGCTGGCGGCAACCGTCGGCGTAATCAGCACCGCATAATAAGCCAGATCAGACAGGCGCCCATAACGCGCAATCACGATATTGCCATTGTCCAGCAAATCCAGCAGTTCCGCCAATGCCCCCAATGCCAGCAGCGCCGCCCCGGTGCTTAGTGCAAACACTCGCGTCAGATACAGGGCAAAGGTCATGCCCGCTGCTTGCTTTCCGGCCGCAGCGCGCTGGTCAGGGCCGAAACCATATTTTCGATTCTGGCAAAAACAGGATCAAAGGGGTTGCCGCCCGGCGTCGCATTGCTGCGATGAAATGTCATCATGCAAAAACCTGCAAACAGCAAAAACGGCAGCCAGACCGCCATTGCCGCCGAAAACATCCCACGCTCAACCAGACTGCCGCCAAGCTGTATCACATGATGATACAGCACCAGAATCAACCCACCCGCCGCGATGCCGGTATTGCGGCTGGCGCGCTGGCTGGCAATGCCCATGGCCATCGCCAGAAAGGGCAGAAACGGCAGCGATGCGGCGCGCACGATACGGGTATGAAATTCGGCAGTCAGCCCCGCCCGCACACCGTCATCCGGTGTTTCCTTCGCCAGCGTCCAAAGCTCGGTCAGGGTCATTTCGCGGCCATCCTTGCCGCGCGGGCGAAAGGGCGCGGCGTCAAACGCAAAGTCCCGTGCAAGACTTACATTGGAAAAACTCACCGTCATGGCTTCGGTATTCTTCCTGAACGTGGTGCGCGCACCATCGCGCAGCACCAGTTGCAGCCTGGTATGGCTATCATTGACGATCAGCGCCCCCTCTGCGGCCGTTGTCACCACTTCCGTGTCATCATTCACTTCGCGAATGAATATTCCGGCCAGCCTGCGTCCCGTCGCGTCCACATTATCCGCATAAATGGTCAATCCGCCGCCCAGTTTGGCGAACACTCTTTCGTTCAGCGTCGCATTCCACGCTGTGTTTGTGACGACATGGATAATCTCGCGATACAGATAGCGGCTATAAGGCTGGATATATCCAAACAGCGCAACGCTGATAAGCGCGAACATCACCCCGATCACGACCATTGGCCTGACAATGCGATACAGTGAAAGCCCTGCGCTGCTGATGGTCACCAGTTCATTATTGGCATCGAATTTTGAAATCACCACAAACAGACTGATAAAGAATGTCGCAGGCAGCGCCAGCCCCAGATAATGCGGCAGCAAATTAATCGTCAGTTGAAACACAAGCTCCAGCGGCCCGCCATGGCTGGTCAGCATGTCCATAAGCCGCAGCGTCCGCTCCAGCAGCATCGCGGCCAGCGTAATCAGCAGTGAAAACACCAACGGCCTGGATATCTCCCGCACCAGATAAAATGTAATCAGATTCGCACCTGTGCGCGCTGAACTCACCTGCCGCCCCATTTCTCTCGCAATGTCTGCACCAGCGCCGCCTGCGCATCGGGCGAAAGCTGCACCGCCTGATCCAGTCGCGGCGGTCCGGGCCAGCCCGCATCCACAAGACCAAGCCCGGCATATTCACGCATCCCGTCATAACGCGGAATAATGTGAAAATGCACATCGGGATCCACCATCATCAGCATCAGATAATTGATTTTCTGATAGCGCACCACATCCGTCAGCAGTAACTCGATATTTTTCAAAACCGGCTGCAACGCCGCCAGCGCCTGCGGACTGACATCCCCAAAGGCCGTCACCGGCTCCCGGCACACCAGCACCAGCGAACAAAAGGTCACCTGCTGCGGGCGCAACAGCACCAGCCACGAAGGGGTTTCGGCAATACAGGTTCCGGGATACCCAAACTTGCTGGCGGTAGGTGAAATTTCTGGCACATCCGTCATGGCGATTCGTCCGGTATTATTATTGAAGATGGAGTATAAGCCAGCCATGACCTTCACTGCTACCATGGCTTGCCGGATGCAACGAATCTCCCATTTATTACCAACGCTCGGCCTGGCGGCGTTTCTGCTGGCGCCGTCTGCCATGGCGGCATCGGTCTCTGACCGCCTGTGCACAGCGGACGATCCGGTCCGGTTACAGATACATGTAAGCGGGATAAAAAGCGGAAAGGGAAACATCACCCTTATGCTTTACGGTGATCGGGATGAAGATTTTCTCAAAAAAGGCAAACGCCTTGGCCGCATCCGCGTTCCCGCGCAAAAAGGCGAAGTAACCGTCTGCATGCCGGTCCCCATACCCGGCAGCTACGCCATATCGCTCTATCATGATGAAGACGCCAACAAAAAACTCACCAAAAATTGGCTCGGCCTGCCAATAGAAGGCTACGGCTTTTCCAGAGACGCCACCGTCAGCTACCGTCTGCCACAACTGGATGAAGCTGTTTTCACCGCAATGCCGGGTGACACGCAGGTCCGCATTACAATGCGGTATTAGACGCACCATTCGATAATGCCAGAAACTACCCCGCCACTGTCACCCGTCCGCCCAACCGCTCCAGCACCCGTGACGCCTCGGCCATGATGTCGCGCACAATGTCGCCCGCAGGTTTCACCTCATGGATCAGGGCGGAGCTTTGGCCCGCCGCCAGGGCGCCGATATCGGTTTTGCCGTCGCGGCGGCCAGCCATATAGGGGTCGGTTCCCAGCCATTCAGTGACATTGCGGGTCTGGTGCGGGAAGGGTTTCAGCTTCGCCTGGAGTTCCGGGGTTTCCCAGGCTTTGGTGGTGTCGTTGCTGATCATGCGGCACGGCTTGCCGGAAAAGCATTTGGTGCGGATAGTGTCTTCGTCGCTGATTTCGACGATGCGGTTCTTGTAATTGTCATGGCCCCAGGCCTCGGGCGTTGCAATAAATCGTGTGCCCAGCCACACGCCGATGGCCCCGAACGCCAGACTTGCCACCAGCCCGCGCCCATCCGCCAGGCCGCCCGCCGCCAGCACCGGAATATCCACCGCATCCATCACCGAAGGCAGCAGCGTCATGGTCCCGACGCTGCCGGTATGCCCGCCGCCATCATAGCCCTGCGCGATAATCGCATCGACGCCGCTGGCCGCCAGCCGCACGGCGTTTTTGGTGCTGCCGGTCAGGCTCAGCACCTTCATGCCCGCCGCGTGCGCCTCGGCAACAATGGGGCCCGGATTGCCCAGCCCGCTGACGATCACCGGCACTTTTTCATCGAACACGACCTCGATCAGCGCCTGGGTATCGCTGCTGAACATCTGCGCGCTTTTGCCGCCTGCCGTGGCGAACAACAGATCGACCGCAAACGGTTTACTGGTCATGCTGCGCACAATGGCGATTTCCGCCCTCAGTTCCTGCGGCGTCATGGTGCCAGCGCCAATACAGCCAAGCCCCCCCGCCGCCGATACCGCCCCCGCCAGCGGCCCGCGCGCCACAAATCCCATGCCCGCCTGCAGGATAGGATATTCAATGCCAAGCATGTCGCACAAAGGCGTTTTCAGTGCCGGATGGTACATGTGGGGACTCCCTTCTGGTTTTTTCATTATAGCCGGGGCAAGCCTACGCCGCCGCGGCCCGCCCTGCAATATGGAAGCTTATTCCCGCGCCCATTCGGGGCGGGGCAGGCGCTGATAGGCCTCGCGCAGGGCGCTGGACCAGTATTCGCGCACATGGCGGAAATAGGGGTCGTCTTCGGTGATGCGGCGGCGGATATCTGTGCGCAGCGCATCGCGCTTATAGACCAGCAGGTCCAGCGGCAGGCCGACGGAAAGATTGCTGCGCAACGTCGAATCCATCGAAATCAGCGCCAGCTTGATCCCGTCATACAGATGCACGTCATAGGTTACGGCGCGGTCCAGAATGGGCTTGCCGTATTTGTGCTCGCCCAATTGCAGGAACGGCGTGTCTTCCGTCGTCTCGATAAAATTGCCGGCCGAATAAATCTGATAGAGGCGCATGGACCGGCCCTTGATCTGGCCGCCCAGCATCATTCCTATATCGTAGGTGATACCCTGCGCCTGCATCGCTTCGCCATGTATGGTGAAGACCTGCCGCACCGCCTCGCTGACCAGTTGGGCGGCGCGAAACATGCTGGGTACGGAATACAGGGTTTCGGCCTTGCCGCTGGCCGGAGTTTCAACGCCATCGGCCAGCAGGCTCAGCACCGCCTGCGAGACGCCCAGATTGCCCGATGTCATCAGCGCGATCATGCGCTCGCCCGGCTGTTCGAACAGGTGCATTTTGCCGAAGGTGGCGATGTTATCAAGGCCCGCATTGGTGCGGGTGTCGGACAGCATGACCAGTCCGTCTTTAAGGCGCAGTCCAACGCAATAGGTCATAGGATCAATCGTGCCGCAGTATGATTGCAGATGTTATTGTTGTACCTGATGCGACTGCCTTATATCAACCGATACGCGCATCTCTTCCTCGCCCCCGCCACGGCGCACGCCGCGAATGGGGGCCGCTTCCATAAAATCCAGCCCGGTCGCAACCCGCACATAATTCTCGCTCGGGCATATGCCATTGGCCACATCAAAGCCAACCCAGCCCAGCCCCTCAACCATGGCCTCGGCCCAGGCATGCCCGGCATCGCCATCTTGCGTTTGCATGTTTTGGCGAAGATAGCCTGAAATATACCGCGCCGGATAGCCAAGCACACGGGCCGCAGACAAAAAGATATGTGTGTGATCCTGACAGACACCGCTCCCCTGCGCCAGCGCCTCGGCCGCTGTCGTGCTGCTTGTTGTCACGCCAGGCTCATACGCGACGCGCCAGCGGATGCGCAGCATCAGCCCGTGCAGCCGCTCTATGGCGTCAAAGACCCCTGCGGATTCCTTCGCCAGCGCCGTAATCGTCGCATCAGGCTGTGTGTATGCGGTTTGCCGCAGGAAATAAATCGGCGGCAGGGTTTCCACCGCGCCCTTGATGATGCCGGAAGTATCGGTTGTTTCCACCTCTCCCTCGGCAATGATGGAGGCCGCATCATGCATCTGATCGCGCGTCAGCATGTGCAGGACATTGCCATACCCGTCAAAGGTCGATGGCAGGGGGCGCCCGTTTTCGCTCAGCACCCGCCAGGACAATACCTGCTGGCCCTGATGGCTGCGCGGATGCAGCCGGATCAGTTGCGCCGTATACG
>DAIOWE010000042.1:0-19094 GCA_036758605.1 Pseudomonadota bacterium
AACACCGCTGAATTCCGCCGCATCGTGCAGACCGTGCAAAAGGGCGAAAAAGAGGCCCGCCAGGCCAAAAAGGAAATGGTCGAGGCCAATCTGCGGCTGGTGATTTCCATCGCCAAGAAATACACTAATCGCGGCCTGCAATTCCTCGATCTCATCCAGGAAGGCAATATCGGCCTGATGAAGGCGGTGGACAAATTCGAATATCGCCGCGGCTATAAATTCTCCACCTACGCCACCTGGTGGATCCGCCAGGCCATCACCCGCTCCATCGCCGATCAGGCGCGCACCATCCGCATTCCGGTGCATATGATCGAAACCATCAACAAGCTGGTGCGCACCAGCCGCCAGATGCTGCATGAAATCGGCCGCGAACCGACGCCCGAAGAACTGGCCGAAAAACTGTCCATGCCGCTCGAAAAAGTGCGCAAGGTACTGAAAATCGCCAAGGAGCCGGTCAGCCTCGAAACTCCGATCGGCGATGAGGAAGACAGCCATCTGGGCGATTTCATCGAAGACAAGAACGCGCTGCTGCCCATCGACGCGGCCATTCAGTCGAACCTGCGCGAAACCACGACGCGGGTGCTGGCCTCGCTCACCCCGCGCGAGGAGCGCGTGCTGCGCATGCGCTTCGGCATCGGCATGAACACCGATCATACGCTGGAAGAGGTTGGCCAGCAATTCTCGGTCACCCGCGAACGCATCCGCCAGATCGAGGCCAAGGCATTACGCAAGCTGAAGCACCCAAGCCGCTCACGCAAACTGCGCAGTTTTCTGGATAATTGAGGGGCTGCTTTACGCGGCTTCGAGCCGGGCGATTTCGGCGTCGATCAGTTGGCGCCAGTGCGCGGCTTCCTCCCGGTCCGGCAGCCTTTCGTAAAGATAGGGCCACACCGTGCCCCGGTAGAGCTTCACCATGACGGGCGCCCACGGCCAGCGCTCGGCCGCCTGCATCGCCGCCAGCATTTCGGCAAGCCGGTTGCGCACATGCCTTGGATCGGGCGTGTATCCCGGCGTGACCGCCGGTCCGAACAGATCGGGCTGCGATGTTGTTTCGAAAAAATCTGCTGTGCCGCTTTTGCCCATGAATTCACCCCATTTCGCCGCAAATCACTAATTAATTATATGCTGGATGGCTAATGGGCGCGAGGCGGAACGCGCGTTTATCCACAGTTGGAGCCTGTTTCATTTGAATTGAATCGTTGCACAGACCCCCACCCCGGCCCTCCCCACAAGGGGGAGGGGGAAAAGTGCGGAATTCCGAGGGAAAAGCCCCTCCCCTTGATGGGGAGGGGTTGGGGTGGGGTGAGCGAAAACAACACTTTGCGCTTCAATATAAATGGATCATGGCGGATGGCCTCAACCGTGTGATCGCCTTTGATCGGATAAGCGGCGAGATTGTGGCGCGGCGGGTCGCGCAACAGATGCGCCTGCGCCAGCGCCCAGCCGAGCCCGGAAAGCCGGTCGAATTGCGCCTTCTTTTCCGTAAAAGGAATGCGCGGAAAATCAATGCGCAGGAATTCAGTGTATCTGGTTCGGTATGCGCCTTAACCGATAGCCCCAGTCCCGACAGAGACCTGCGATAGTTGTCGTTCATAACACCCCCTCACCGTAATTACCAATGCCCACTAAATAGGTAGTAATCGACCGTCGCAGATACAAGATATGGTGGAAAAAAACACTTACCAGCGGGGTAGGGTATTGTTTGAAGCTTCAGCAAAGTTGGATAAGTAGGTCCTTCGATGCCATGTATCTGTGCCGCACAAGCATATGTGCTTGCTTCCACAAAATGAAACGGCAGGCTCTGGCCTGCCGTTTTTGTTTCGGGGGTTCAGGATGTGCATCACCCTGGCAGTATCGCCGATTGTTTCACGCCCGCCAGCGCCCTGCTGTTTTCCGCCCAGGCGTGTGCGGCGGCGATGTTTTTGAAGCGGTTTTCCATCATATAGCCGAGCGCGGGGTTGGTGAAGATATAGGGCTGGTTTTCCTGTATCGCCTCCAGCACCAGGCGGCCCACAATGTCGGGGTCGAGGCCGTCGGACAGTGAGCCTGCGATGGCGTCCTTGGGGTTGGGTTTGGCGGCGCCGCCATACTGGTCCTGGCGGTTGCGCGCCGAGGTACCGAGATTGGTCGCGACCAGGCCGGGGCACAGCACCGATATGCCAAGATTTGTGTCTTTCTGTTCGATCATCATGGTTTCCATGATGCCGACCACGGCATATTTGGTGGCGTTGTAGGGGCCGGTTCCGGGAATGCTGATCATGCCCGCGACAGAGGCGGTGCTGACCACATGGCCGCTCTCGCCATGGGACTGGATCAGCGGCACGAACGCCTGCAAGCCGTGCACCACACCCCACAGATTGACATCCACTACCCATTGCCAGTTGCGCATTTTCGCGGTTTCGCTGCGCCCGCCGCAACCGACGCCCGCATTGTTGCACAGCACATGCACCTTGCCGAATGTGTCGATGGTTTTTTTGGCGGCGGCGTGCATGTCATCCAGTTTGGTGACATCTACCCGCACACAGGCGGCGTCATGGCCTTTGGCTTTCAACTCGTCCACGGCGGCCTGAGCCGGGCCAGCCTCGATATCACCGATCATGACTTTCATGCCCGCCGCCGCGAAGGCGCGCGCCATGCCCAGCCCCATGCCGCTGGCGCCGCCGGTGATGAAGGCGACCTTTCCCTTTACGTCTTTCATGCTGATTTTGCGCAGCTTGACGCCGACGCCTCCCTGTGATGGCAGGGTTATTGCCCCTGCAGTTATTGTGAAGGGCCAGCTTCGCGCATGGTACAAGGGCAGGTCAAGCGGGCTGCGTAAAATCTGGCCCCTTGACCCCTTTGCATGGCGCTGCGATATGATGAGGGCAATTGCACCTCATGAGAGGCCACAGGGTATCCGATGCTTGTCCTGATCGATAATTATGACAGTTTCACCTATAATCTGGTTCACTTCCTGGGTGAGTTGGGCGCGCGCGCGGATGTCATCCGCAATGACAAGACCACGCCCGAAGAGATTATTGCGCGGCGTCCGTCCGGCATTGTCATTTCCCCCGGCCCGTGCGACCCGGATCAGGCCGGGATTTGCCTGGATCTGATCAAAAAGGTAAACGGGACAATTCCGATACTGGGCGTGTGTCTGGGGCACCAATGTATTGGTCAGGCCTATGGCGGAAAGATTGTGCGCGCCAACCCGGTCATGCATGGCAAGCTCAGCACCATATCGCATACAAATACCTGGTTATTCAAAGGCTTGCCGCAAAACTTTCAGGCAACACGTTATCATAGCCTGGTGATTGAGCGCGCCAGCCTGCCGGAATGTCTGGAGGTGACGGCGCAAACATCGGACGGTGTGATCATGGGGGTAACGCATCGCAGCCTGCCGGTGCACGGGGTGCAGTTCCATCCAGAAAGCATTGCCTCGCAGTACGGCCATGAATTGCTGCGCAATTTTCTGCTGCTGACCGGTTCCAATGTGCCGGAATGGCAACCGGCATGAGCGATTTCAAAACCCTGCTGGCCCATGTTGCGACGGGTGCGCCGCTAAATCTGGCGCAGGCGCGCCAGGCGTTCGAGATCATGATGTCGGGCGACGCCACGCCCGCGCAGATTGGCGGCTTTCTCATGGCGTTGCGGGTGCGCGGTGAGACGGTGGATGAAATTACCGCCGCCGCCAGTGTGATGCGCGAAAAAGTGTTGCGGGTGGATGCGCCGATGGACGCCATCGACACCTGCGGCACTGGCGGCGATGCGTCCGGCACGTTTAATATTTCCACTGCGGCGGCGTTTGTGGTTGCGGCCTGCGGCGTGCCGGTGGCCAAGCATGGCAATCGTGCGCTGTCTTCCAAAACCGGATCGGCAGAAGTGCTGATGGCGCTTGGGGTTAACATAGAAACCTCACCTGAACTGGTCAGTGAATGCGTGCGCAAGGCGGGGCTTGGGTTCATGATGGCGCCGCGCCACCATGGCGCGATGAAACATGTCGGGCCAACGCGGGTTGAACTGGGTACGCGCACGATCTTTAATCTGCTGGGGCCGCTGTCCAATCCGGCGGGCGCAAAGCGGCAATTGATTGGCGTGTTCGCCCGCCAATGGGTGGAGCCGCTGGCGCAGGTGCTGGCCAATCTGGGAACTGAACGCGCCTGGGTGGCGCATGGCTCGGACGGGCTGGATGAGCTGACCACGACCGGGCCAAGCTATGTCTGCGCGCTGGAAAATGGCCAGGTGCGCAGTTTTGATATACATCCCGCCGATGCGGGTTTGGAACTGGCGCAGCCGGTCGATCTGCTGGGCGGCGATAGCGAGGCTAATGCCAACGCCATCCGCGATCTGCTGGCCGGGCACAAAGGCGCTTATCGCGATATTGTGTTGCTGAATGCAGCGGCGGCGTTGATTGTCGCGGGCAAAGCGGCGGACCTGAAAGCGGGTGTCGCCCTGGGCGCTGACGCCATTGATAGCGGCAAGGCGGCATTGGTGTTGGAACGTCTGATTGCGATATCGAACGGCAGGGCCTCGCCATGAGCGACATTCTGAGCAGGATCGGCGCATATAAACTGGATGAGATTGCAGCGGCGAAACGCGACAGGCCTTTGGCGCAGCTGGAACAGGCGGCGCGTGCGGCGTCACCGGTGCGTAATTTTATGAAAGCCCTCAGCGCGCAACTCGCGCAGGGAAATTATGGCCTGATCGCCGAAATCAAAAAGGCCAGCCCCTCGAAAGGCCTGATCCGCGCCGACTTTGATCCGGCCGCACTTGCCCGCGCCTATGAAGGTGGCGGTGCGGCCTGTCTTTCGGTGCTGACCGATAGGCCGTCCTTTCAGGGCGCGCCCGAATATCTGGAACAGGCGCGCAACGCGGTTGGCCTGCCGGTGCTGCGCAAGGATTTCATGTATGATCCCTATCAGGTGGCCGAGGCGCGGGCATGGGGTGCGGATTGTATTCTTATCATCCTGGCGGCGGTGTCAGATGCGCAGGCAGCGGAACTGGAAAGCGCCGCGCAAGCCTGGGGCATGGATGTGCTAATCGAGGTGCATGACGCCGGGGAACTGCGGCGGGCCCTTAAACTATCCAGCAAGCTGATCGGTATAAATAACCGTAATTTAAGAACATTTGAAACCAGCATCGATACGACAATCGGTTTGCACAAGCTGCTGCCCGGCGGTTATCTGGTGGTCAGCGAAAGCGGTCTGGGTACACCCGCAGACCTGGCGCGCTGTGCGGCCATCGGCGTGAATTGCTTTCTGGTAGGTGAAAGCCTGATGCGCCAAAGCGATGTCACCGCCGCCACCCGCGCGCTGCTGAAAAAGACGGGTTAATGTGAGATGATTTTAGGTTCGTTCATAACCTCATCGTCATCGCGAGCCGCGAAGCGGCCCCCGGGACCGGCCTTGGTCGGCCCGAGGACAGGCTCCGGCGATCCAGAGTCGCACGAAAAGACCTGTAATTGGGACTCTGGATTGCCACGGCGCGTTCCGCGCCTCGCAATGACGCCGGGGCATAAATTTATTCCGCAATTGCCTGGTAAGGCTTCATAGCCATGGCGGGCAAAAAGCTTACACATTTTGACGACAAGGGCCATGCGGCGATGGTCGATGTGTCGGGCAAGGCCGAAACCGCGCGGGTGGCGGTGGCGATAAGTCATGTCACGATGAAGCCGGAAACCCTGAAACTGATCATTGATGGCGGCGTTGCCAAGGGCGATGTGCTGGGCGTGGCGCGGTTGGCAGGCATCATGGCGGCCAAGCGGACATCCGATCTGATCCCGCTCTGTCATCCGCTGGCGCTAAGTCAGGTAACGGTGGATCTGGTTGCCCATACGGACAGGAACCAGATCGAAATTACCGCAACCGCCAGGCTGACAGGCCGCACCGGCGTAGAAATGGAAGCATTAACAGCAGCTTCCATTGCAGCCTTAACAGTTTACGACATGTGCAAGGCGGCGGACAAGGGCATGGTTATTGGTCCCACATTTCTGAAACACAAGTCCGGCGGCAAGTCGGGCGATTATAACGTGCCCTGACGCGATGGCGGGCCAACCCCTTATTTCAGTTGACGAGGCTTTGGCGCGCATCACCGGCGCGTTGACGCCGGTTGGTTCGGAAATGGTGAGCATTGCGCAGGCGCATGAACGGGTGCTGGCGCAGGCAGTTATTTCAAACCGCACCCAGCCGCCCTTTGCGGTTTCCGCCATGGATGGTTACGCGGTGCGCGCCGGTGATGTGGCCAATGTTCCGGCAAAGCTGACCATCATTGGACAGGCTCCGGCAGGCGGCGCATTTACAGGCGCCGTCGGGCCGGGGCAGGCAGTGCGGATTTTTACCGGCGGCCCGCTTCCAAAGGGCGCGGACACGATCGTCATTCAGGAAAACACGCAGGCGGACGGCAATCTGGTGACCGTTACCC
Organism: Pseudomonadota bacterium; assembly: GCA_036758605.1. Taxonomy (GTDB): domain Bacteria; phylum Pseudomonadota; class Alphaproteobacteria; order UBA11222; family UBA11222; genus UBA11222. The sequence continues at coordinate 6,400 of DAIOWE010000042.1, forward strand.
AGCCGGTGACGGCAGGCAGGCATATCCGCGCCGAAGGGCTGGATTTCCGCACCGGCAATGTGTTGCTGGCGGAGGGCAGGCGCCTGGGCGCGCGAGATGTGGCGCTGGCGGCGGCGATGAATGTTCCCTGGCTTTGCGTGCGTCGCCGCCCGCGCCTTGCGCTGCTGGCCACCGGCGATGAGCTGGTGCGTCCGGGCGAGCCCATTGGCCCGCACCAGATTGTCAGCTCCAACGCGCTGGGCCTTGCGGCCATGATCGCGGCCTGTGGCGGTGAGGCGATCGATCTGGGCATCGCCGCCGATGACCGTGAAGAACTGCGCGCCATGGCGCTGGGCGCGCGCGGCGCGGATATGCTGATTACGCTGGGCGGCGCATCGGTGGGCGATCATGATCTGGTGCAAAGCGTGCTGGGCGAAGTGGGCCTGAAGGTGGATTTCTGGAAGATCGCCATGCGCCCGGGCAAGCCACTGATCTTTGGTCATATGGGGCAAACCCCGATGCTGGGCCTGCCGGGAAATCCGGTGTCCTCGATGGTGTGCGGCCTGTTGTTTGTGCGCCCGGCCATTGCGGCACTGCTGGGTGAAGTGGGCGGTGGGAATTACACCCGCACCGTCATTCTGGGCGCAGATATGGTGGCGAACGACAACCGCCAGGATTATGTACGCGCGAGTTTAAGCGCCGATGGCGTCGCCACCCCGTTCACCGTGCAGGACAGCGCCATGCTGTCCAGTCTCGCCAAAGCCGGATGCCTGATCATCCGCCCGCCCCACGCCCCCGCCGCCAGAGCCGGGGAAAGTGTGCCGGTATTGGTTCTGGAGGGGGATTAGGCGGCGTCCATCCTGTGCACGCGGGCGTCAATATCCGGCCACAGGTCGCGTTTTGCGCGGCGCAAGTCATAACCGCTCTGCAAATTCAGCCACATCTCTGGCGTCGTGCCAAAATATTTGGCAAGCCGTAACGCGGTATCCGCCGTAATCGTCCGCTTGCCATGGACAATTTCGTTGATCCGCGCGGCCGTCACGCCAAGATCGCGCGCGAGCCGGTTCTGGCTAATCCCGCTGGGAACCATAAACTCCTCCAGTAGAATTTCACCCGGTGAGATCGGATCGAGAAACTGCGCCTTGGGGGGCATGTCAACACTCCTCAATGATAATCAACGATCTCCACTTCATGGGCGCCGCCGTTTTTCCACTCAAAGCAAATGCGCCATTACAGATTAATCCGGATCGAAAATTGACCCCGGCGATCCCCCGAAAGCACCTCCAGACGATTACCTGGCGGGCTGTGCATATCGTCAAGCTGCATAGCGGAATGCAACAGCGCCAGTTTTCGGCGCGCCATCCGTTCTATGCCACGAAAGCGGGCCACCGGCATATCGTCGAATAGCCGCGCCGCATCCCGGCTTTTAAACGATCTGATCACACAGAGACGCTATACTGTTACGCGGAATAGGTCAAGAGGGTTTGCAGATGGTGTCGATAGCACATGATATGTCCGTTTTTTGTAGCAGACGATATGTCCGGTTTTTCACCGGAGGTATGGCTTAACTGACGACAGGCCCCAGGCTCGACAGGAAAAATAAAGCTGTGGAGTTTACAGAAGCAACTATTACAAAAGATGCCCTGAAACATATGCACAAGAAATTGGAGAAGCTCTGGAAGGGCTTAAATGTTGTTCGGCAGGGATGGACAAAAACACCCTGACAGGGTCACTGATCCAGGTCTTTCCGCCTGGTCATCCTCCCGGGAATGTCACGTTGGCCATGCAGCACCCGCCAGACATCGATATGTTCATTCTGTTCGATGTAGAAAATAAGATATGGAAAGCGTCTGAGCGGCCAGTAACGAAGGTCCGGCAAATCCAGAGCATGCGCATAATGTGGCGATCCGGCTGTGGGATGGCGCGAGATATGCGCATAGGCCCGCTCCAGAGCGTCGATGAAATTAATGGCTGTCTGATCCACGCCTTCACTCAGATAATAATCAATGGCGGCGTCAACATCCTGATAGGCCACGGCGCGTGGAACAATCGGTTTGGTTTTCACTTCCCGGAAGTGCTGTTTATGCGCGCGCGCAATCCATCAAAATAGTCACGGCTTACTGGCGCCCCCGGTGCAGAGGCAGCGCCGTCCAGCAGCAGGGAACGCAACATCTGCCGGTCCTGTTCCTTGCGTATCAGTTCGCGCACATATTCACTGCTGGTGCTATAGCCGCGCAGGGCGACCTGCTCATCAACAAAGGATTTGAGCGGTTCCGGCAAGGATATATTCATTGTGGTCATGGAATGACGCTAGCCATTTTGGCAAAATTTGGCAAGAAACAAGTTGGGTCATGTGCTATCGACAGCCGCACATTATGGCTTGACCTGTGCGGGCGCGTTCAAGGACACTTCCAAAGGCCAGCCGGACCGCCGTATCGAAACCGCGCGGGCGGTTGACGGCGCTTCTGGATCACCGTGAGGGGGGAACATACATAATGACTTATCCGCCATGACTTATCCGCTGCAAATCGCCGAGCGCGACGAACTGCTCGCCAGGGCGGAATCGCTACGCGCCATCATTGAGGGTGACGCCGAGAAAAATGAAGCTGGCCGCACCCTGGCGATGACCTCGGTCAATGCGCTGTATGATAGCGGCCTATTGAATATGTGCGTGCCGCGCGAACTGGGCGGGCTGGAGGCGGACCCGATGACCCAGACCGAGGTCTATGAGGCGATCAGCGCGATGGATGGCGCAGCGGGCTGGTGCCTGGTCATCGGCGCCACGTCGGCCGGCATGCTGGGCGGCATGATCAGCGACGGCGCGCTGGGCGAAGTGTTCAGGAACGGGCGCATCCCGCGCGCATCGGGAACGGTGTTTCCATCCGGCCTTGCCGAGAAGGTTGATGGGGGGTACCGGGTCACGGGCCGCTGGGCCTTCGGCAGCGCCATTCACCATGCGGACTGGGTAACATCCGGCGCGATGGTCGCCAGGGATGGCGCGTCCATCCGGTCCGCCAGCGGCGCGCCGCAACTATGCTCGATCTGCGTGCCCATCAAGGATGTGATCATCGAGGACAACTGGTTTTCCAGCGGCCTCAAGGGAACCGGCAGTTCGCATTACCGGATTGAGAATGTGTTCGTTCCCGATGATTTCCTGTTGGGCGGGAAACGTCCGCCGCGCGGCGGGCCGCTGTTCCAATTGCCGACCTATGGTTTTGTGGCCGCCTGTCATGCGGGATTTGCTCTGGGCGTGGCCAAACGGGCGATGAAGGAAATCACCACAATGGCGGGCGGCAAGAAACGCAAGCTGACCGGCGTGAATCTCGGCGACCGGGGCGCGTTCCACAAGGAACTGGGCGTCATGGCGAGCAAGCTGGCCGGCGCGCGGCTGTTCTCGCTGGATATTCTGAACCGTATGTGGGTGGCGCAGAACAAGGGCGAGCGCATGTCGCTGGTGGAATGGGGCGAGTGCCGCGCGGCGATGACCTATGTGACCGAGGTGGCGGCGGAAGTGGCCACCTTCGCCTACCGCTATGGAACGGGGGCCGCGCTGTACCATCCGCATCCCCTGCAAAGATGCCTGCGCGATATTTATACCGCCACCCAGCACGGGGTGGTGAGTGATGAAAATTACGAAACGCTGGGTCTCGCCCTGATCGGCAAGGGAAAATGGGAGCCGCTGATCGGCGGCCCGCCAAGGGAGTTGTGATTCAACGCATTGATTTTATTGCTTGACAGACACGAACAAAACATGAACAATGCCTATGCTGCAGTAATGTGTGGGTTTGGCTTGCCCGTTCCCTTATTTTAGGCGCACCATAAAATATACAGGAAATGGATGAGGCGGAGAATGACACGGGTATTGGAAGGCATTCGGGTTCTGGATTTTGGGCGCTATATTGCGGGGCCGTTCTGTTCGGCGTTGCTGGGTGATCTGGGGGCGGACGTAATCCGGATTGAGCGGCCGGGGGGTGGCGAGGATCGGCCCGTATCGCCGGTGGGCAGCGATAAGACCGGCGCGGGGTTTTTGCAGGTCAACCGGAACAAGCGCTCATTGACGCTGAACCCGACCTCAAAGGAAGGGCGCGAGATTGTCAAAAAGCTGGTGGCGACCGCCGATGTGGTGGTGGCCAATATTCCGCCGCAGGCGCTTAGCGCCATGGGACTTGATCTGGATAGTCTGCATGCGATCAATCCGCGTGTGATTCTGACCACCGGTTCGGCGTTCGGGCGCGGCGGGCCCTATAGCGACCGGCTGGGCTTTGACGGGATTGGCCAGGTGATGTCGGGCAACACCTATATGTCGGGCACGCCAGAAGGGGGGCCGCATCGCAGTATTTTTCCTTATGTGGATTTTGGCACGGCCACTAATCTGGCGTTCGGCACTCTGGCGGCGCTGATGGCGCGCGAAAAAACCGGGCGCGGGCAAATGGTTGAGGGATCGCTGCTGCGCACCGCGCTGACCATTTCCAACACCTGTCTGATTGAGGAAGACCAGCTTGGCATTGGGCGCAAACCGCAGGGTAATCGGGGTTTTAATGCGGCGCCGTCGGATATTTTCAAAACCAGGGATGGCTGGATACTGGCGCAAGTCGTCAGCAATGGTCTGTTCAAACGCTGGGCCGGTCTGATGGGTGAGGATATGTGGATGACCGATCCGCGTTTCAGGGACGATGAGTCCCGTGCGATCAATGGACATTTAATCAGTGAGCGGATGAATAAATGGACGGCCAACTACACCAGCGCCGAGGCGCTTGTTCTGCTGGCCGAAGCGAAAATTCCAGCGGGCGAAGTTTTAAGCCCGGCCCAGGCGTTACGCGACCCGCATATTCAGACCATGTTTGTGGAACAGGAATATCCGACCGTGAAAAAACCTGCGAAACTGGTTGGGCCGTCCGCATTGCTGTCTGACACGCCTGCGGAATTTTATCTGCGCGCGCCAGAGGCGGGCGAACATACTGATGAAATTCTGGGAAGCATCGGCTATACTCCGCATGAAATAGCAGAATTGCGCGAAAAGAACATTGTCTGAGGTGATCAGGCATAAGACCAACAGGGGATAGATCATGGCAGGCAGCGTAAACAAGGTAATTCTGGTGGGTAATCTGGGCGCCGATCCGGAAATTCGCCGCACTCAGGATGGCCGGCCCATTGCCAATCTGAGTATCGCCACTTCTGAATCCTGGAAGGATAAAAACAGCGGCGAGAAGCGCGAAAAAACCGAATGGCACCGGGTGGTGATTTTCAATGAAGGCCTGTGCCGTATCGCTGAGCAATATTTGCGCAAAGGGGCCAAGGTCTATGTTGAAGGTCAATTGCAGACGCGCAAATGGAAGGATCAGTCCGGGCAGGACAAATATTCAACCGAAGTCGTGTTGCAAGGCTTTAACAGCGTGCTAACCATGCTGGATTCGGCGGGCGCTGGTGCGGGTGGCGGACGGGCGCAAGTCAGTGGCGGACAGCAGGGCGGCTTTTCCGGTGGCGGCGGACGCGGTGATTACGAAGATATGGGCGCAGGCGGCGGCGACTTCGGCGATTTTGACGACAAGGTGCCGTTTTAAGAATAAGAATTGGGACCGGTCATTTCGACCGGGGGCTGCGCCGCCGCATCAATTTGAATATCCCCTGGGCGTTTAACAAGGGCCGGGTTCCAACATGCGCCTCTGCATTTACAAAGGCCACGCTTCGGGTCAGTTTTGTGACCCGGCTTTGCCCCACGATCCAGTCGCCGGGGCGGGCAATCGACAAAAAATCTGTGGTCAGGCGAACCGTCAGGGCCGTTGATTTGGCGCTGTTCGCCACCGTCAGGCCCATCAGCGCATCGATGAAAGTCACCATCATGCCGCCATGGACGATGCGTGCGGAATTACAATGCATGCGCTGGGCGTGAAACGCCCGCCAGCATGTGCCGCCAGGCTCAATCTTCTGATACATTTCACCGTGCTGGGCGCTGAACGGGCTGTTGCTGACAAAGGACTCCCACCCCTGATTCAGCAATATGCCGGCGGACAGGCCAACAGGTAAATCCGGATTATTTTCTTCGGGCTGATTCATTGCGCTGCTTTGAAAACGGGATGAATGATTTTATCGCCGGGACTTATACCCATTCGGGCGCTCGTGCCGCCATTGAGTTCCAGCACCCCACGCACCGGGCCTTTCGAATCAATCGGGGTCAGTGAACCAGGAACCGTGCGTTCAGCAATGTTGGCAATAACGCCGTCTGGTTTGATGAACAGCATATCGAGCGGGATCAGGGTGTCTTTCATCCACATACTCACGGCCTCAGTTTTTGTGAAATCAAACAGCATACCCGCATCGGCGGCCAGTTCGCGGCGATGCATTAATCCTGTGCTGCGGCTTTGCGGGGTGCTGGCAAGCTCAACCGAGAACGCCAGATCGCCTTTGGCGGTCCGGATCGTCAGCGGTTCCTGCGCCCCGAACGCCCCAGCGGGGGCCAGCAGGAACAAAAGGACAAGGGCGATATTTTTCATGGTTTCTGATAGCGGATGCGGCGCCCCGCGTAAATGGCGCCATCAAAGTTTAATTTCAGCCACCATTTCCCCTTTTGGCCCCTGGCTAATGCGCACATGCACAGACTGGCCTGGCTCAATCGTTTCCAAGCCGCTGCGTCGCAAAGTTTCCATGTGCAAAAATATATCTGATTTGCCGCCGGTCAAAGTAACGAAGCCATAGCCGCGCACGCGGTTAAACCACTTTACCGTCGCCATCTGATATTCGCCGGCAGAGTTGAGCGCATGAATATTCGCATCCGCGCGCGGCGCGCGGCTATGCGCATCAGCGATAGCGGTGCTATTATCGACGCTGACGATCCGGACCACCTGTCTGCCTTTGGGATATTGGGCAACCTCGCAACGGATTGTTGCGCCTTGATAGGCGCAGTCCATGCCCGCCTGCTGCAGGCAGGTGTGGTGCATCAGCACATCGCCACCCCCATCGTCAGGGACAATAAATCCATATCCCCTTGCAGGGTCGAACCATTTCACCGCGCCAGTTATTTTCTGAACAGCCGTTTCTTTTGCTTCATTATTATTATTCATTTCACTAATAGCGTTCCTTTGGTAGAGTCCCCCGCTCAACCATCTGGAAAATGCTAGCATGAAATTTTGTAATGGCAAATTTGCATGCAAGCTTTCCAACCGTCAGTTTTGGGACGATTGTTCCGGGCATGGGTTCATTACCGTGCGCAAGGCGGATTTCTCTGAGTAAGGAGTGAAAAAGGATGGATGCGCTAAGGCGTAATATGGGTTTTGGGCTGGTGCTTTTTTCCTTGTGGATTGCGCTTTCAGGGCACTTTAGCGGTTTTTTTCTGCTGCTGGGGCTGACCTCCTGTGGCCTTGTAATGTGGCTATCCGCACGCATGCGGCTCGGCGGTGGGGAACATGCGCGATTTCCCGATATTTGGGGCATGTTGAAATATGCCGGATGGCTGGCGCGCGAAATTTTCTTCAGCAATGTCAGGGTTGCGCGAATCATCCTTGATCCGAAGCTGCCGGTTCGTCCGGTTTTGTTTCTTGCCCCGGCGGGTCAGAAGACCGATCCTGGACGGTTTATATTCGTCAACAGCATCACCCTGACCCCAGGCACGATTTCAATTGAGATAGCAGGAGCGGGGGACCAGGTGCTTGTGTATGCCTTGCATGAAGATATGAGCTGGGGAGAGCAAAGTTGTGACATGGATGCGCGTATTTGCGCGCTGGGTGTATAGGGATGTTTGCCGTTGCCGCACTTGCATTGCTGATTACAATGGCGATTGCGCTGGTGCGTCTGTTTCTTGGCCCCAGTGTTTATGACCGTGTGCTGGCTGTCAATATGTTCGGTACAAAGATGGTTCTGCTGATTGCCGTGATCGGATTTTTGGCGGGACGCCCGGACTTTCTGGATATTGCCCTGGTCTATGCGTTGATCAATTTTATCAGCACGATCGCAATATTGAAATTTTTCCGTTATTGGGCAGTTGAGCATCCGGGGAAAAATAATTCCGGATTAACGTCTGCAAATATGCCGGGGGTGGAGTAGGGTGGCGTTGCTTCTGGATATTTTAAGCTGGTGTCTCATTCTGCCCGGGTGCGGCTTTTTGCTGATTGGCGCTATTGGTGTTCTGCGCATGCCGGATTTTTATACACGTCTGCACGCAGCGGGATTGACGGATACGATGGGGACCAGTTTTCTGGCCGCGGGCATGCTGTTGCAGGCAGGATTGAATCTGACGGGGTTAAAGCTTGTTCTGATGCTGATATTTGTGATCTTCACATCGCCCATTGCAGCGCATGCGCTCATCAACGCCGCCTTTACCGCGAAACTTGGCATGGGCCGCATCGACGATAGAACGGCAGGCCAGGGCAAGGGGGGGCGATCATAGAACATATTGTCAATATCACGCTGTTTGCTTTTCTGCTTGTCACGGCATTTATGATTATCCGTTTACGGAATTTATTTGCAGTGGTTATGTTGAGCGGCGCGTTCAGCCTGTTGAGTGCGGGTTTGTTTGTTACGCTGGATGCCGTGGACGTGGCCTTTACAGAAGCCGCCGTTGGCGCCGGAATCACGACAGTGCTGTTTCTTGGCGCGCTGGCGCTGACCGGCAGCATTGAAAAGCCGCAGCGGGGACATCCATATGTTGCCTTGCCGGTTATGGCCGCGCTGACGGCCATGCTGCTTTATGGCACAATGGACATGCCGCCATTTGGTGATGCGGGGGCGCCAATACATCGCCATGTCGCGCCTGAATATATTACGGGCACACAAACGCAAATTGGTATTCCCAATATGGTCAGCGCCATTTTGGCCAGTTACCGGGGGTTTGATACGCTGGGTGAAACAGGTGTTATTTTTACCGCCGGAATGGGTGTTCTGCTGCTGCTTCGCCGTGGGTTGTCATCGCGTCAGAAATCCGGGGGCGGGGACGCAGAATGAAGCATCACATAATTTTGCGAATCGGGGCAATATTGCTGATCCCGCCGATTATGCTGTTCGCACTATATGTGCAGTTTCATGGTGATTACGGTCCGGGCGGCGGGTTTCAGGCCGGGGTGATCTTTGCTTCGGCGTTTATTCTGTATGGGCTGGTATTTGGACTGGCGGAATTACGCCGTGTTGCGCCGTTAGCTGTTGTTACAAAACTGATTGCGGCCGGCTGGCTGATTTACATTGGCGTTGGCTATGCCGGATTGATATTGGGTGGAAAATTTCTGGACTATAATGTGCTGTCGCATGATCCCGTTTCGGGACAGCATCTGGGTATTTTTCTGGTGGAGCTTGGGGTTGGCGTCACGGTGGCTTCCACCATGCTGGCTATATATCAGTGTTTTGCCGCGCACCAGTCCAGAGAGCTGGCGGATGATGAATGGTGATGGATATAGATTTCATTCTTGCGCACTATAATTATTGGGCCGCCATACTGTTGATGGCCGCCGGATTTTATATTGTCGTGTCGCGCGGGAACCTGATCAAGAAAATTGTGGGACTGAACATGTTTCAGGTTTCGGTGTTCATGCTCTATATCAGCATGGGCAAGGTAACGGGCGGCACGGCCCCCATCCTTACCGGCAAGCCTGAAATATTTTCAAACCCGCTGCCGCATGTTTTGATCCTGACGGCTATTGTGGTTGGTGTGGCGACTACTGCGATTGGCCTGGCCCTGATTGTGCGGATTAAAGAGGCCTATGGCACAATAGAAGAAGATGAAATTCTCGTCATTGACCGCACGCTGGAACAACAGGATGCATACGGACAATGATAGTGGAGCATCTTCCGGTATTGGAAGTTATGGTTCCATTGGCGGCAGCGCCGCTATGCGCTTTGTTGCGCCGTCCATTATTGGCCTGGGGGGTGGCGGTTGCAGCAGCGGTTTTTGCACTGGGCGGGTCGCTGGTCCTGCTCGCGCAGGTGCTGTCCGGGGGAGTGATTTCGTATCATCTGGGAGACTGGGCCCCGCCCTGGGGAATCGAATTCCGGCTGGATGCCGCCAATAGTTTTGTGCTGGTGATTGTTTCACTGGTCGGCGCCGTGTGCACGATTTATGGACGCGAAACTATTGCGAAAGAAATCACGCACGAGGACCAGCCGTTATTTTACACCATGTTGCTATTGTGTTTTGCAGGCATGCTGGGAGTGGCCAGCACCGGCGATGCGTTTAACCTGTTTGTGTTTCTGGAAATATGTTCGCTGTCTTCTTATGTGCTGGTCGCCATGGGCGCGGCGCGGGACAAACGCGCGCTGACAGCGGCCTTTACCTATCTGCTGCTGGGAACGATTGGCGCGACTTTCTATGTGATCGGGCTGGGGTTTGTATATGCGCTGACCGGTACATTGAATATGGCAGACATGGCGGTGCGCATTGCGGGCATTGCTGACAGCAGCACATTGCGCGTGGGGTTTGCGTTTATTATTATCGGGTTTGGTCTGAAGCTGGCGATTTTTCCGCTGCATCAGTGGTTGCCGAACGCCTACACCTATGCGCCATCCATGGTGTCCGCATTTCTTGCGGGCACGGCAACCAAGGTGGCAGTTTACGCCAGCCTGCGGTTTCTGTATACGATTTTCATTCCGGGCTTTCACTTTGAGGCGGAAACCCTGCAATATCTTTTTTTGCCGCTTGGATTGGCGGCAATATTTATTGCGTCGATTGTCGCCATTTATCAGACCAATATGAAACGCCTGCTGGCCTGGTCCAGCATTGCGCAGGTGGGTTATTTGCTGGCCGGCGTCAGTTTTGCAAATATTGGCGGCCTGATGGCGACAATTTTGCATTTGTTTAATCATGCGATTATGAAGTCCGGGCTTTTTCTTGCGGTGGGCTGTGTCATTTACCGGACCGGATCCTGCTCGATCACGGCGTTTCGCGGGCTTGGCCATACGATGCCCTGGACGATGGCGGCGTTTGTCATTGGCGCATTGAGCATGATCGGAATTCCTGCGACGGTAGGCTTTGTCAGCAAATGGTATCTGGTGCTTGCGGCGCTGGAACGGGGCTGGTGGCCGGTTGCATTTGCGATAGTCGCCGGTTCGCTGCTGGCGCTGTTGTATTTCGGCCGGGTGATAGAGGCGGCCTATTTGCAGCCATCCCCCGAAGGCAGCACGGTAACCGAGGCGCCGTTCAGCATGCTGGCGCCGCTATGGGTTTTGACGATTAGCTGTCTGGCGCTGGGGATCGATTCAGAGCTTACAGTTTCCATTGCGCGTGCTGCGGCGGAGGCGCTGTTTCTGGATCCCCATGCGGGGCTGCCGGAACGGGTCGGGCCATGATGACAGGTCTTACACCGGAATTTGTACTTGGACTGACATTGTTGCTGCCCGGCCTCGGGGCGGTCCTGATTGGCTGTGCGGATGGATATTCCGCCCTGCGCGATGCGCTAAGCCTGCTGATTGCAACCGCATTGTGCGGCGCGGTCGTCTGGTTATTGATGGATCATCTCGCGGGGGGTGTGGCGCAGTTGCAAATGATGCAAATTGTGCAGGGACTGCCGCTATTGTTTGTCGTGGAGCCGTTAGGGCTGGTATTTGCGACACTTGCTTCGGCCTTGTGGATTGTCATTACCGCCTATTCCATTGGTTATATGCGCAGTAACAATGAGCCGCATCAAACGCGATTTTACATCTGTTTTGCGATCGCGATGGCCAGCACCATGGGCATTGCTTTTGCGGGCAATATGATCACGCTATTTCTGTTTTATGAAATGCTTACGCTGTCGACCTATCCACTCGTTGTGCATCACGAAACCGATGCGGCCAGACGGGCGGGGCGTGTGTATCTTGGCGTCCTGTTGAGCACCTCGATTTTGTTCTTTCTGCCTGCGATTATCTGGACCTGGTATATCACCGGAACGCTGGATTTTACCAAAGGGGGCATTCTTTCTGGAAAGATCGAGGGGCCGCAGGCGGCGATCCTGTTCGCGCTTTATCTTTTTGGGACAGGCAAGGCGGCATTGATGCCGTTTCATCGCTGGTTACCCGCGGCAATGGTGGCCCCAACGCCCGTCAGCGCATTTCTGCACGCAGTGGCGGTGGTGAAGGCGGGCGTCTTCACGGTGCTGAAGGTTGGCATTTATATTTTTGGGGTTGGTTTTCTTTCCACCATGAATGTAAGCGAATGGATGGCGTGGGTGGCGGCGTTCAGCCTGATAGCTGCGTCATTTATCGCGATCAGGAAAGATGATCTGAAGGCGCGTCTGGCCTATTCCACGATTGCACAACTGGCCTATGTGACGCTGGGCGTTTCACTGGCGACAGTGATGGGAATGGTTGGGGGCGTGATGCAGCTGGTTGCGCATGCGCTGGGCAAAATTACCCTGTTCATGTGTGCGGGGGCCATCTATCTGGCCAGCGGCAAAAAAAATGTCAGCGAGATGCGCGGGCTTGGCCGTGTGATGCCGTTTACGTTCGGCGCCTTTTTGCTGGCTGCGCTAAGTATCGTTGGAATTCCGCCAACAGGTGGCGCATGGAGCAAATGGTTTTTGATGATGGGGGCAGCCGATTCCGGACAGCGGGTAATGATCGGTGTGTGGATGCTCTCATCGCTGTTAAGCATCGCCTATCTGATACCGCTGGTGGCGCGCGGATTTTTTCTGCCGCTACAGGATCAGGAAGATCGCCCGCAACCGCAGGGACGGGAAATTTCCGTGATCAGCCTGGCGAACATGCGTGAAGCGCCGTTATGGTGTGTTGTTCCGGCCTGCATCACTGCTATTCTGTCTGTG
>DAIOWE010000043.1:0-18784 GCA_036758605.1 Pseudomonadota bacterium
AAAAGCTGGCCGAAGTGGCGCAGCGCCCGATTCTGTTCAATGCGGTGCAGATCAATAACCGTCACCCGCATCAGCATCGCCGTCTGCTCGACTGGGGCAAGCGCATGCAGGAAAAAGGACTGCAAATCTGGTTGCAGGGCATTACCACCGCCAACGACATGCGCTTTACGTTCGAGGACTTCAATCTGTTCGACGGCGATCCGGCATGGCGCGAAGTTACGCTTGGTACTGTCGCCGAACGCGCACAGAAAATGCGCAATCCGGAATATCTTGCGGCGCTGCGCTATACCTATGACCATGGCAGCGCGCCGCTGGTGTCCGGCCCCATATCGGGTCTGTTTATTGAACGCACCGTCAAGCCCGAGAACAAGAAGTATGAAGGCGTGACCATAGCCGAACTGGGCACGATGCGCGGCAAGCATCCGATTGACGCGCTGATGGAACTGGTGACCGATGAAAATCTGGCCACCGTGATCTATATTCCGCCCTTCAACAAGGACACGGACTATATGCAGGAACTGCTGGATTCGCCCTTTATCATTCCGGGCGTGTCGGACGGCGGTGCGCATACCAAATTCCTCAGCTTTGGCCGTTATCCAACTGAGCTGCTGATCGATGAAGTACGCGGCAAGGGGCTGATCAGCCTGGAAGAAGCGCATTACCGTTTGTCGGCCATGCCGGCAATTTGCGCGGGCTTTGTGGATCGTGGCACCCTGGTGGAAGGCGCACCAGCGGATATTGTCATCTATGATTATGACAATCTGAAACTGATGCCATCCGAAGTTGTCCATGATCTGCCCGGCAATGAATGGCGCCGGGTGGAAAAGGCCGAGGGATATCGTCATATCCTGATCAATGGTGTCGAGACCTTCACCAATGATGTCTGCACCGGCGCGATCCCGGGCAAGCTGCTGCGCCACGGCCTGACCGAAGGCCGCTCCCGGCTTGTCGCGGCACAGTAGAAACCTTCTCGCAGAGAAAGGGCGCTCGCAGGAGCGTCCTTTTTTTGTGACCGGGCTGTCAGGGATGCCATGAAAACTATGGTTATGCTGCGCGGATTTCGGCAATATGAATGCCGATTCGCAACAAACAAAGTCAGTTTTATAATCGGGCGCTGTTCCCCCAGCAGTTTCTTGTGAATAATCTATCGAGACGTTACACCTAGCATTCGTTACACTTGGCATTTAAGCCTGATTGAAAGAGTGCATCCGTGTCTTCATCCATTCCACAAACCATGCGCGCCATTGCAATCACCCAGCCGGGTGGCCCCGAAGTTTTGCAGCCTGTCACACTGCCCACACCCGCGCCGGGCGCGGGCGAAGTGCTGATCGAAGTGGCGGCGGCGGGCGTTAACCGACCCGATGTGGTGCAGCGTCAGGGTTTCTATGCCCCACCGCCCGGCGCGCCGGATACGCCGGGGCTGGAGGTGGCGGGGACCATCGTGCAACTGGGTGCGGGCGTCACCGGCTGGTCGCTGGGGGATAAGGTCTGTGCGCTGGTGGCGGGGGGTGGTTATGCACAATATTGCGTGGCCCCCGCGGTGCAATGCCTGCCGGTCCCGGCGGGCATGGACATGATCGCGGCTGCGGCCATCCCGGAGACGTTTTTCACGGTTTGGACCAATCTGTTTGATGGCGGGCATTTGCAGGCCGGGGAAAGCCTGCTGGTGCATGGCGGCAGTAGCGGCATCGGGACCACAGCCATTCAGATCGCCAAAGCCTTTGGCGCGCGGGTATTCGCCACAGCGGGAAGTAATGACAAATGCGCCGTTTGCATCCAATTGGGCGCCGAACGGGCGATTAATTACCGCAACGAGGATTTCGTGTCCGTCATCAAGGAGTTAACCGGCGGGGCAGGGGTCAATGTGATTCTTGATATGGTCGGCGGGGCCTATGTGGAAAGAAATATCAGCAGTCTGGCCATGGGCGGGCGGTTGGTGAACATCGCCTTTCTGGAAGGCTCCAGGGTCAGCCTGAACCTGATGCCGGTCATGCTGAAGCGGCTGATCCTGACCGGTTCTACGCTCAGGCCCCGCAGCATTGCGGAAAAAGCGTTAATTGCCAATGCCTTGCGCGAAAAGGTGTGGCCGCTTTTGGCGGCGGGGAAGCTCCAGCCCGTAATTGATTCGACCTATGCGCTGGAGGATGCGGCCGCCGCCCATGCCCGTATGGAAAGCAGCGCGCATATCGGTAAACTGGTGCTCACGCTTTAGTTTGGTGGTACGGCTTTATCTTGTCCCTTCAATAGCCTATATATGTGGCATACCCCCATTGCAAGGTTCCCTCAGTCACGTTTGCTGAACGGACCTGCTATTGTGAATTATGGAGAAGTGAGATGGCGCGACCGCTGATGCCCAAGGCTACGGCCGTTTGGCTCGTGGATAATACCTCGCTCAGCTTTGAGCAAATCGCAGAATTCTGCGAATTGCATCTGCTGGAGGTTTCAGGCATTGCGGACGGCGAGGTTGCCATTGGCGTCAAGGGGCTGGATCCGGTAACCGCAAGCCAGTTGACCCGCGAGGAAATCGCCCGCTGTGAGGCCGATCCTACGGCGCGCCTGCATCTTCGCACCAGCAGCCATCCCGAAGCGGCCAAGCGTTCCAGGGGGGCGCGCTATACGCCGGTATCACGGCGTCAGGACCGGCCAGACGCCATTGCCTGGCTGTTGCGTCATCACCCGGAATTAAACGACACCCAAATCGGTAAACTGGTCGGAACCACCAAGGCGACGATACAATCGGTACGCGACCGCAGCCATTGGAACCAGGCAAATCTGAAACCGGTTGATCCGGTCAGCCTTGGCCTCAGCACGCAAATTGAACTTGATACACAAGTGCGGATTGCGGGCGAACGCGCGGCCAAAGCCAGGCTAAAGAAAGATGAAGTCGTCGGCGAAACCTTGCGCCCGGTTGAAGAAACGACTTCAGGCCTTGAGGCCGCCGCTCATTCCACGCTGCACCATGAGGTTGAGCAGGACTAGGGCATTTCATTATTTGACTGAAGCGCGCCCCGCTTAAGCGTCATTGCGAGGAGCGAAGCGACGTGGCAATCCAGAGCCACAAACTCAGGCCTGACTTGTCCGGCCGCTAAGGTTCGGATGTGATTTTGATCTCGCGCGCAGATGCCTCCAGCGCTTCGATCTGATCAATTCCTGTGCGAATTTCGCCTGGCCAAAAATCTGCCGGATTAATGGCGCAGTGAAGTTTTTCATGTAAACGGTAAGTTGCGCCTTCTTGGCGTCAGACAGTTGCAGCGCCGAAAGATCATTCACTTCGATGCCAGGCTCGCGCAATGTAATGCGCGGGCTGAATACATCATAGCTGGTCAGGCGGCTGAGCGCGATCATCATGATTTGGTCGGGGTTTTCCAGCGCTTCGGACCAACCGAAATGGACATGCAGTTTGTCGCAGCCATTTTGTCCGCTGCCCGCGCCCCGATCGGGCGCTCTCCGGATAACCCTGTTAACTTACGCCGCCATCGTGCGGTCGATTTCATCAACCAGTTCACGCAGATGGAACGGCTTGGACAGCACCTTTGCCCCTTCCGGCGCATCGCTGCGCGGATTAAGCGCCACAGCCGCAAATCCGGTAATGAACACGACTTTCAGTTCAGGTTGCGCCGCAACGGCGCGGCGGGCCAACTCAATCCCATCCATTTCCGGCATAACAATATCCGTCACCAGCAGGTCGTAGATTCCGGTCTCCAGATAAGGCAGGGCATGATCACCACGCATGACCGATGTCACCTCGTGACCCGCCTTGCTCAGGGATCGCGCCAGAAAACGGCACAGGGATTCATCATCTTCCGCCAGTAAAATAATAGCCATTTAGGTTAACCTTTCTGCTCCTATGGGGTTTTGCGCTGATATGACGGCCTGAATCGCGAGGCCGCCTTCGTTTTGGCAAATCACACGCCATTATGGCCCTGAACCGTAAATATGGAATAAACGGTCAGCCTATCCAGCTTAATGTTACATTATGTCATTGGGACTGTTATTATCAAACCTGTATCCAGTGAGATGGGTTGTTGCATGGACAGGGTGGATCCAATAACCGGTTCCGAAATTGAATGTGCCGAAGGTCCGCAGATGCGGACGGATGGAGATACGCTTGGGCATTTTGCCGTGCTTGCGCCCGCGCGGCTTGCCAGCCCGCTTGTTTTCAATTCTCCCCATAGCGGAACCGTTTATCCCGATGATTTGCTTGCATCGACCAGGCTAGACCGGATTGCCCTGCGCAGGTCAGAAGACAGCTTTGTCGATATGCTGTTTGCGGACGCCCCGCACTATGGCGCACCGTTGCTTAAGGCCTTGTTTCCGCGGGCTTATCTGGATGTTAACAGGGAGGCGTTCGAACTGGATCCGGCGATGTTTGAGGATGCGCTGCCCGCGCATGTCAATACGCGCTCGCTCCGCGTTGCAGCGGGATTTGGAACCATTGCCAGGGTCGTGGCCGAAGGCATGGTGATTTATCGTGAAAAAATGCCATTTTCCGAGGCCGAGCGCCGGGTGGCAGCGCTCTATCACCCCTATCACAGTGCCCTGTCTGAGCTGTTATCGGACAGTTTACGGCAGTTTGGTTGTGCCGTACTGATTGATTGCCATTCCATGCCCTCGCTGGGCGCGCCGCCGGTATCCGGCGGCCGACGGTCGGCGGATATAATTCTGGGGGATCGTTATGGCACGTCCTGCGCCTCCCTGATTTCGCAGACGATAGAAGAGGTTTTGCGCGATCAGGGCTATCAGGTCGTGCGCAACAGCCCCTATGCCGGGGGGTATATCACAGATTGTTATGGCCGTCCGGGGCATGGCCAGCATGCGGTGCAGATTGAAATTAACCGCGCCCTCTATATGGACGAGAATCAGGTTGTGCCGTCTGAAGGATTTGCACGGGTAAAAGCCCATATGTCAGGGCTAATTGCCGCTCTAAGCCAGCGGTTAACGCCAGAGTTACTAATGGCGGCAACAACTTAATAGAGTTTATAAAAAAAGGCCGTTCCCAGGGGAACGGCCCGAGTTTAGGGAGGAAACGCCCAGGAAGGGCACAGCGATCGCTAGAAATTAGCTACCGCAGTGCAATAAATACCACCGCACTGCAAAAAATCAATAGAAATAAACAACTTTTTCAAAATTATTTTGCGACGCAACAATGTCTTGATGGATTTGACAAAAAAAGGCCGTTCCCAAGGGAACGGCCCGAGTTTAGGGAGGAAACGCCCAGGAAGGGCACGTGGTAATTAAAAAGTAATTACCGCAATGCACAATTTATCATTGCGCTGCAAAAAATCAATAAAAATAAACAGTTTTTAAATTTATTTTTGCAGCGCACAATTGAGCCGTTTGGATCCATGCCTGCTCCTCAGCGTCACAAAGCAATTTATGGCCAATATCCTTGATAAAATGGCATTTGGCCCGTTGCCTTGCATAGGTGGGGCAGTACTCCCCGGGGCTTCGCGTTCCCACGCTGTCAGCCTTCCACAATTAATATTTGGAGCAATTGTATCTGCATCATTTACGAGCCGACCATAAGTTTGCTAAAACCCTTATAACAAATGTTTCAAAATCAGGGAGAAAACTAATGGCGAAAAATCGGGTATGTGAAATTCTGGGCATTCAGCACCCCATCCTGCTTGCGGGCATGGGCGGCGCATCCACACCGAAACTTGCGGCGGCCGTTTCCGAAGCAGGTGGGCTGGGCGTACTGGGCGCCGCGGCTTGCGGCCCGAAAATGCTGCGCGAATGGATTCGCGAAATCCGCAGCTATACGGACAAACCCTTTGCGGTGGATACGCTTCTGCCAGCATCGGTGCGCCGTGATGACGGGGCCAAGAATTCCGAAGGCCCGTCGCCAATGGATTTGCTGCCACAGCACATGGCGTTCGCGGAAGAATTCATGAAGCGCGAAGGCCTGACGAAACCAACCAAGGAACAGCTGGCCGAAGGCATGGGCGCCGCCAACCGCGCACCCGGCGAACCCATGTTCCTGACCAAGGAATTTTTCGAAGCCCAGATGCAGGTGGTGATCGAGGAACGCGTACCGGTTTATGCGGCAGGTCTTGGCAACCCCGGTCCTTGGATGCGTGAAATGAAAGCCAATGGCACCAAGGTGATGGGCGTTGTTGGCGCGGTGCGTCATGCGGTACAGTTGGCGTCTGCTGGCCTTGATCTGATCGTGGCGCAGGGCCATGACGGCGGTGGTCATAATTCGCCCATCGGCACGATGGCGTTGATCCCGCAAGTGGTTGATGCGGTGGGCGGCCCGAAGGGTATTCCAGTATTGGGCGCAGGCGGCATCTGCGATGGGCGCGGTGTTGCGGCGGCCTTCTGCCTTGGCGCCGAAGGGGTTTGGATTGGCTCCGCGTTCCTGGCCAGTGAAGAGGCAGGCCTTCTGCCTTATCAGAAACAGGCGATTGTAGACAGCAATGAAGAGAACACGATGGTGTCTAAATCCGTTACCGGCAAGCCGGCGCGCGTGATCCGCACCAAATGGGCGCAAGCCTATGTGGACGCCAAGATGGATCCGCTGCCGATGCCGTTCCAGTCCATGGTTTCCAGCCAGATACTGACTGCTGGCCAGATCGGCAAGCGCAGCGACATTGCGCCGGGCTTTGCGGGTCAGGGCATCGGTCTGATCAAATCGGTACGCCCGGCGCGGGACATTTTTGAAGATCTGCTGGAAGGCTGCAAGCGGGCCATTGCAATGGCGCCGCGCGAAATCTGATCTAATCTGTACACAGAGAAATGGCCGCGCCGGGATAGCGCGGCCATTTTTTTCGTTCCGTATCAACCGGCCTAAATGCAGAATGCCTGTTCGAGGCGGCTTAACTGCGCCACAACTGGATTATGCGCGGGCAATTGACCGGCACCGGCAAACAATAGCTGATCCAGCCGCGCCACCCGTTCATACAGCCGCTTGCTGGCCTCCAGTAAATTGATCAGGCGAACGGGCAATAGGCCGGCGCCGCGCACTGGGTCGCCGATGCACACTTCTTTTGCGCCCAGGCGAAAGCCGCGTTCATCAATTTCACCGGCTTGCAGTTCGCCCTGACGGATCGCACGCATGGCCAACAGCCAGGCGGAAACCTGCATTAAACGGGTCGTCAGGCGCATGCTTTCACATGCATAGACCAAACCCAGTTTTTGTGACAATTGCTGGCGCTCAATCACGCCTTCCAGCTCCAGATAGTCCGCAGCTTCGCGCACCATGGCCATGGATTCGTCGTAGATTTTGAAAAACAGGTCGGAGGATGCAAACGCGCTGGCGTTGACCACATGCGCTTGCTCGTCCGTATCCTCAATGGTTAGGTCGCTCATGTAATGATGTCCCTATGGATGCCCGATATTAAAGTTCAATAATGTCCTTCTAATGTGTCGGCATTCTATCAGACATAATGCGCCCTGTCGTGGGGGCAGCATCACACTTTAGCGATATTATCGCAGAATTGTTGGTTAATTTCAGTCTGTTAACCACAGGACAAAAAAATGGGCCGCACGAGGCGGCCCAAGTTTCAACAGGGAGCCGTCCGACAGAGCGGAAACGTTGGGGAACGCATCCTTGTGACAGCTGGCGCAATTAATAATCCTTAATGGTTAACAAAGTCTTTTCAGGAAAAGCGGTCATAATAAAAGTTTGAAAAAAATTCTGGAGACTGGAAAAGCTACGGCGGAATTTGATTCTGTATTGTTAGTTGCTATGCAACATGAAGGGGAAGCACGTTTTTTACTTGCTGCATGGCGCCCGCCGGGGTGCCCATTGCATTAGGGCGTGTCGTCAGTTGTTGTCATTCCGGAAGCCAATTTTCCCGAAATCTTTGATTTCGCTGGAAAATTGAGCTGTCCGGAATCCAGGGGCCTCTAATTAAACGCCCTCATGTTTGGCTCCTGAATTTCGGACCGTAAGGCTCGCACCCGAAAACCTACGGTTTTCGGGCTCGCCTAACGTCCGGAATTACAAGTCTGGGGTAATTGACGACACGTCCTAGGTAAATAATTGTTAATCTTGAACAAAATTTCCTTATAGACAGAAAAATAAACATTTCCTGATATTTTGTAAATTGGGCAAGAAAGTTGGGACTTGCTATTTATGCTGCATCGCACAATATTGTTATTGTGTCGAATCGAATGGTCAAAGACAACCAGGGCGTAGGGCGGTCTTTTGTATCTGAATTTCTACATGGTGTAAGGGAACAGCAAATGCTCTACCAGAATTATGAAATGGCACATACCGCAATAGGCCCGATGCGGGCCGCACTTCGCGCCAGCCGGTATATTTTAACGCATCCCGCTAATCCTGCCGCCTATGCGCCAACGGCGCCGGTGTTAATGGCGGCCTATGAGGTTGCGGAACGCATGACCAGGCGTTACGGGAAACCGCAATTTGGTTTGGTCAGTACACAGATTGATGGCGAAGTGATCCCCATTGATGAACAGATCATATTCCGCAAGCCATTTTGCCAGTTAAAACATTTTCGCCGCGTCACGGATAATCCGAAGCGTCTTGCTGATCCGAAAGTATTGATTGTCGCGCCGATGTCAGGTCATTGGGCCACGCTGCTGCGCGGTACGGTTGAGGCCATGCTGCCGGAGCAGGATGTGTACATTACTGACTGGCGTGATGCGCGCACCGTGCCAATAAATGAAGGGCGATTCGATCTGGATGATTATATTGATTACGTCATTGAATTTTTGCGGCTGATCGGTCCCAATACGCATGTGATGGCGGTGTGCCAGCCCGGTGTTCCGGTGTTGATGGCGGCGGCGCTGATGGCGGCTGAAAATCATCCCTGCCAGCCTGCGACCATGACACTGATGGGCAGTCCAATAGATAGCCGGTTAAGCCCAACGGCACCAAATAAATTGGCGATGGAGCGGCCATTGTCCTGGTTCCAGCATAATCTGGTTACCCGTGTGCCGCTGCCCGCGCGCGGGTTTATGCGTCCCGTCTATCCGGGATTTTTGCAATTGAGCGGGTTCATGCACATGAATCTGAACAAGCATGCAGATGCGCATCGCAATTTTTTCGCCAATCTGGTGCGCGGTGATGGCGATAGTGCGCAGGCGCACCGTGAATTTTACGATGAATATCTTTCCGTGATGGATTTGACCGCTGAATTTTATCTTATGACCGTTAGTGAGGTGTTTCAAAAGCAGAGTCTTGCCAAGGGTGAGGCGATGCATCGCGGGCGCCCCGTTCGACCGCAGGAAATTCGTAAAACGGCATTGCTGACTGTCGAAGGCGAGTTTGATGATATTTCCGGTATCGGACAAACACAGGCGGCCCACGATTTATGCGCGAATATTCCAGCAGCAAAAAAGCAGGATTATGTCCAGGCAGGCGTTGGCCATTACGGTGTTTTCAATGGCCGCCGCTGGAAAGCAGAGATCGCCCCGCGCATCCGGGAATTCATCCGTACACACCCTGTTTCGGACTGATTTTGCATTGAATCAGGCGGCATGCCGGGGCAGGACCGCAACGGCCGGTATTTTTATATCTAATTGAAATAATTGAATATTTTATGATTCCCGGCTGATAATCAGCCGGGCTGGGTATGGCGATATTTATCTGCGCCGAAAGCTTAATAATTTTTGAATTCCGCAGGATTTTGTGGCACTATTGTGGCCACGAAGCGGTGCCCATTCCCCAAACACAAGCTTAGGATCAAGCAATTGGCATGGCGGGGGCGTGGGTGCAATCGATACGTGTATGGCTGCATTAAGATGCGTGTATAACTGCGTTAGGAAATGTCACCAGCGAGCGGATTTTCTGTTCAGGTTATTTTACCTGGCCGGACCTGCTCTATCAGAAATGAAACAAAAAGTCATGAAAAGGCCGGTTGAGAACTACATTGTTGAACTGAATAAGGGTAGTGTTGATTTAACCATACTTCGTAACCCGCGTGCACGCCGCATGACGCTGCGCGTCGACCCAAAGCCGGGGGCGGCAACTCTCGTGGCCCCTCCGTTTCTGGACACGCGGACCGCGATGCGTTTTGTGCGTGAAAACGCCGACTGGCTGACGGAAAAACTTTCGCAGCAGTGCATCCCGGTGCCATTTGCGCACGGCGCCGAAATTCCGTTTCGCGGTAAACTGCACCGCATTGAAGGGCTGCGCACGTTGCGGGGCACGGTTGAGCGGCGTAACCAGACGCTTTATGTGCCAGGGGGGCGTGACCATCTTGCCCGGCGTCTGACTGAATGGCTGAAGGAAGAGGCCCGCATTGCGTTAACGGCTGCGGTAACGGAACATGCCGTTGCGCTGGGGGGTGATTTGGCGCGGATTACGGTGCGTGATCAAAAAAGCCGCTGGGGTTCCTGTTCGCCCGACGGAAATATTTCCTTTTCCTGGCGCCTGATCATGGCGCCACCGGTCATACTGGATTATGTGGCCGCACACGAAGCGGCCCATCTGGTGCAGATGAACCATAGCCGCGCCTTCTGGAAGCTGGTTGCACGGCGTGTCAAAGACGTGGACGCAGCAACGGACTGGTTGCGTGTGAATGGCCCGGATTTGCATCGCTATGGCGTGAACCACTAAATCAGCGGGGGTTCTTTATTCCGCACCCTGAAGGGCCTTCCAGAAACGCGATACCAGATCCTGCACGGGTTGCACGATCCGTTTTCCGCTCAATACGGATGGCGCATGTTGCGGCGCCAGCGCCTCGTCCATGAAGTTCTTCCAGGCGCGCGCCGGCAATCCACCGCCGGTGACGGCCTTCATGGCGGCGCCGTCATCATTGCCGAACCAGATGCCTGTAGTTAGCTGCTGTGAATATCCGATGAACCAGCCATCGCGATAATCCTGACTGGTGCCGGTTTTTCCCGCCGCAGGAAAGCGCGAAAGGCGCGCGGCCTTGCCCGTGCCATTCGCCAGGGCATAGGATAGCATGTCGTTCATTTGTTCATAGGCGCGGTTACTGATTACCAGCCGTTCCGGTTCGTGGCGGCGCTGATACAACACCTGCCCCTGCGGTGTGCGCACTTCCAGAATGCCATAGGGGGTTACGGCGTATCCGCCGTTGGCGAATGGCGTATAGGCCGCCGTCAATTCCAGCAAGGTGACCTCGGAAACGCCAAGCGCCACGGCCGGTGTCGGGGTCATTTCTGATGCAATGCCCAAACGATGCGCGGTTTCAATAACCCTGCTGCGCCCTGACATCTCGGACAGTTTAACAGCCACCGTATTGATGGATTCTGCCAGGGCCTGGCGCAGGGTCACTTCGCCACGATATTCCTTGGTGAAATTTTTAGGACTCCATTTTTTCAGCATGATGGGGGAATCGCGCATAATGCTATCTGGATACAGGCCCTGTTCCAGGGCGGTCAGATAGACAAAGGGTTTAAATGCGGATCCGGGCTGGCGTTTCGCCTGGGTCGCGCGGTTAAACTGGCTTTGCCCATAGGCGCGTCCACCTGCCATCGCGCGAACAGCGCCGTCTGGCGCAAGCGCCAGCAGCGCCCCCTGCTGCACAGCCAGACGTTGTCCGTCCCGCGCGATGGCGGTGCTGATCGCCTGTCCTGCGGCGGCCTGCATGCGTACATTCAGACTGGTAGTGATAACCAGATCGCCTTCGGGCCTGCCGATATAATCGGGCAACTGATCCAGCACCCAATCAATAAAATACTGGCTGTCCTGACTGTTGCCGATACTGCCAAAGCCTAGCGGTTGAGACAGCGCCACTGTCTGATCCTGGGGTGACAAAAATCCTGCCTCAACCATATTGGCCAGCACCTGTTCCTGGCGCTGGCGGGCAAGTTTGGGGTCGTTAACCGGGCTGTACCGGCTTGGCGCTTTCAACAGGCCCGCCAGCATCGCGCTTTCGGGAAGGCTCAGCAGATGTACTTCTTTGCCGAAATATTTCTGGGCCGCGGCGGAAACGCCATAGCTGCCGCTGCCCAGATAGACCCGGTTCAGATACAGCTCCAAAATTTCGTCTTTGGTGAATTTCCGTTCCAGCCACAAGGCCAGCAGGAATTCCTGCGCCTTGCGGCGCAGATTGCGTTCCGGCGTCAGGAAAATATTCTTTGCCGCCTGCTGGGTGATGGTGCTGCCGCCCTGCACCAGGCGCCCCGCCCATATATTGGCCCCCATGGCGCGGGCAATGCCGTAGGGGTCAATGCCTCCATGTTCATAAAATCGCCGGTCTTCGGTTGCGATTACCGCCTGCACCAGATGGCGCGGCATGTCCTTGATGCGAATGCGCGGCCCCACCGTATCGCCACGACTGCCGATAAGTTCTCCATTAACCCCTAGCAGAGTAATGCCCGAGGTGGGGCGGGTTTTATTAAGCGTATCCGTATTCGGCAAATCATAGGCGTACCAGGCCAGCAGCCCCGCAAGCCCGATCATTCCCCACAGGCCGCATACCAGTATCCAGTACAGGCCGCGCCGGACCAGGGAGGTTTCGTTATTATTTGCGGTCATGTAACATTCCGGGGGACAAAAACATCATGCGGATAAATGTGATTAATTTGTCAAAACCATGGCGAGGGCGATTGCGCGGAAAGACCGGCAATCATACTACATAATCAGTTTTGCGATTCGTTGTTATCCTGCACTGGAAGGGAACGCAGCCGATGCTGACCACCACAACAAACACTATCGAGGGGAAGCGCATTACCCAGTATTTCGGGATAGTCAGCGGAGAGGCAATTTATGGCGCGAATATTTTTCGCGATATTTTTGCCGGTATTCGCGACATTGTCGGCGGGCGCGCCAATGCCTATGAGAGCGTCCTCAAGGATGGCCGCGGCAAGGCGTTGCAGGACATGATCGCCGAAGCGGAAAGGTTGGGAGCCAATGCCGTGATCGGCGTGGATATAGATTACGAATCCCTGGGCGCGAAAGGCAGCATGCTGATGGTCAGTATAACGGGCACCGCCGTGCGGCTGGAATAGGGGGCAACGCCCCCCGGAATTTGCTTATTTTCATTCTGGGCCGAAGGCGAAGAATCTCACAGAAGAGATCCTTCGCCCCGCTTATTGGCACCTGCGTATTCAGGCAGGATGACAAAATCTGCTCAGTACATGATCACTGAGCGCGCGCCTTCGCCACGGCCCATTTCGTCGAACGCCTGGTTGATGTCTTCCAGCCGGATGCGCTTGGTGATCATCTCATCCAGCTTCAATTGACCGTTGAGATACCAATCGACAAAGCGGGGAATATCCGTCTTTGGCGACGATGAACCATAGCCCGAGCCCTTGATGCGTTTTTCACCGAAAACGCCGGTCATGCTCAGTTTGATTTTCGACTTCTGGTCCGGCATGCCGACAATAATGGCGCGGCCCGCCGCGCGGATCATGCTCCAGGTTTGTTCAATCGTGTCGACGCGGCCCAACGCCTCAAAGGCGTAATGCACGCCATGCCCGCCGGTCAGCGCCTTTACCTGTTTGATCGGGCCTTCCGGCGCGAACGGATCAACGCCATGGGTGGCGCCCATCGACATGGCCAGTTCGCGCTTTTCCGGCATCGGATCAACGGCGATAATCGTCGTGGCGCCATTGATGCGCGCGCCCTGAATGATAGAAAGGCCAACGCCGCCGCAGCCAATGACCGCGACCGTTGACCCCTTATGCACTTTGGCCGTATTGACCGCAGCGCCAACGCCCGTGGTGACGCCACAGCCGATCAGGCACACAGTATCCAGCGGCGCGTTTTCGCCAACCTTGATGGCCGAGCCTTCCGGGATAATGGAATATTCCGAAAATGTGCCCAGACCCGCCATGTGATAGACCGGCTTACCGTTTTTGCTGAAGCGGGTTTCGCCGCTAAGCGTTCTGGCTGTGGCCATCAGCTTGCCCATCTGGCCGCACATATAGGGCTTGTTTTCCTTGCACATCCAGCAGGTGCCGCAACTGGGCGTCAGCACGGCGATGACATGATCGCCCGCCTTCAGGCTGGTGACGCCGGGGCCAACCTCGGCGATGATGCCTGCCCCTTCATGCCCCAGCACCATGGGCGAACGCCCTCCCAATACGCCATGCACGACGGAATAATCAGAATGGCAGATGCCGCTGGCGGTATATTTGATCAGGACTTCGCCCGCCTTCGGGCCTTCAAGATCCAGTTCTTCGACGACGAGAGGCTTGTTCGCCTCATACATTACGGCTGCTTTGGTTTTCATATTATTATCTCCCTTCCATCAATGGGCGTCAGTCGAACATGATTACGGAACGTGCGCCTTCGCCACGCCCCATTTCTTCAAACGCCTGATTGACGTCTTCCAGACGGATACGCTTGGTGATCATTTCATCCAGTTTCAGATCGCCCTTCATGTACCAGTCAACAAACATCGGCAGGTCGCGTTTTGGCCGTGACGAACCGTAAATGGATCCACGAAATTCCTTTTCCGCGAATAATTGCGCAACTGGCAGTTCGTATACTTCTTTCAGGTTCGGAACGCCGACAATAATCGCTTCGCCGGTGGGACGCAGGATTGAATAGGCGTCATTGATCGTGCGCATGGTGCCCAGCGCCTCGAATGCGAAATGCACGCCCTTGCCGGTGATTTCCTTAATGCGCTGTTCCAGATTTTCCGTGAACGGATCAATCGTGTGGGTTGCGCCAAGCGACACGGCCAGATCGCGCTTTTCCTTGACCGGATCAACCGCGATCAGCGGATTGGCGCCCTTGATGCGCGCGCCCTGAAGGATCGACAGGCCAACGCCGCCGCAACCTATAACGGCAACCCCGTCACCAGGATGAATGTCGGCGGTGTTGACGGCCGCACCCGTGCCCGTGGTGACGCCACAACCGATCAGGCATACGGTTTTCAGGGGCGCATCATCACGCACCTTTATGGCAGAGCCGGCGGGTATCACCATTTTTTCCGCAAAGGATGCAATGCCGCAAAGCTGACGAATTTCTTCCGCGCCGTTGCGCAGCCGCGTTGTGCCATCCAGCATGCAGGCATAGGACGAAACCTTGGTCATTTCCTGGCAAAGATATTCGCGGCCATCCTCGCACATATAGCATTTGCCGCAACTGGGCGACAGCGAGCAAACGACATGATCGCCCACCTTCAGCCCGGTTACGCCGGGGCCAAGCGCCTCAATTATGCCGGCGCCTTCATGACCCAGCACGATCGGCAAGGGCGAGCGCAGCTTGCCATGCAGCATGGAATAATCGCTATGACAGATGCCGCTGGCGACGGTCTTGATCAGGACCTCGTTTTCCTTGGGTGGCATGATTTCGATTTCTTCGATGGTCAGCGGCTTGCCAACCTCGCGCAGCACGGCTGCCTTCATATCCGGGTCCTCCCTGTTACTGATATATGGGCGCGGCGGTTCCGCGCCTTTATGAATTATACCAACGGCCCGATGAACAGACCCGTTGTGTCATTCTGAGCGAAGCGAAGAATCCCCATCCCCATCCGCTTCGGGGAGATCCTTCGCTTCGCTCAGGATGACAGGTCAGGCCATAGGGCCGTTGGTATTATTGGGCTGATTATGGCGCATTGAGGTGGGTAATAGCGACTGTTTTTTGCGGTATATAACACAAAAAAACCGCCTCTTTCGGACGCACCGCGTTATGAAAGAGGCGGTTTTTATTTCAACCCGCAAAATGCGCAGTGTTGTTACGCAGCAGCGCCGTTGCGCAGAAGGCGGCCGGGCAGCTTGTCATTGACAACATCCAGCGCATTGACATTATTTTCACGCAGCAGCGCGCCATTGACGATCACCGCATCAATACCGGTCGCTTCCGAGATCAGCCGGTCTTCGCCCGCAGGCAGATCGTTCACGCGCTTGAGTTGGCCCGCGCCGACGGTCGCCATGTCGATGACCACCACGTCGGCAGGGCGGCCAACCGCCAGCAGACCACGATCAGTCAGGCCGAACACTTCAGCAGGCCGCGAGGCCAGCATGCGAATGGCGGCTTCAATAGTGATGGCCTTTTTCTCGCGCACCCAGCGTCCCAGCAGATAGGTGGAATAGCACCCGTCGCATAATTGACTGGCATGCGCGCCCGCGTCTGAAAGACCCAGCACGGTGTCCTTGTGCTTGAGCAGTTCCTCCACTGCTTCCTCATCGGCATTGGCGACCGGCATGCGGAATCGCACCGCCAATTCATTGGCCAGCGACAGATCAATCGCCAGATCGGCGGGATGCACACCACGTTCTGCGGCGACATCGCCAATGGTGCGTTCTTCGACAGAGGTGTCGCTCGGACAATACGAGATGACAGCAATCTTGAACGAGCGCGCAAGATTAATGTCGGGGCGGTCGATCATATCCCGGAACGCCGTGCGGAACGCAGGATCGGCATAGACCTTTTTACGGCCTTCAAAGTCCGCCGCCGATACCGGCGCAAAAACTTTCGAAGCTTCAAAGGGGAACGGCGCCTTGAAGTTGAATTCGAAATTCAGCGGACGGCAGGTTACCTGCGGCACCACATCATGGCCGGACGCAATCAGCTCTTCAGATTTGCGCAACTGGTCCTTGTGTGACCCCCCTCCACCAATATTTGCGCCAGAAAGCAGCGCCGTCCAGCTGATGCGCCGTCCGGTGGCTTCGGAAATTTCGGCAAACTCCTTGTAGGACAGGCCCTTGCCAATGGTGATCTGGATCATGCCTTTCTGCATGTCGCCCAGCACGCCCATCAGCGACATCATTTCATCATGACCCGCCAGCCGGCTCGGCACCGGCTTGCCGCGAAATCCCACATGGGTTGCCGCCTTGGAGGTAGCGAAACCGATGGCGCCGGCCTCAATCCCTTCGGCGACAAGCGCGCGCATTTTGGCGATTTCGCCGGGGGTGGCTTCGCGTTCGGTTGCATCCTCGCCCATCACATACATGCGCACCGGCGTATGGCCAAGCAGCACACCCATATTAATGGCGATGCCCTTGCGCTCAATCGCGTCGAGATATTGCGGGAAAGTTTCAAAACCCCAATCCGCGCCAAGCCCGGCCTTCAGCGCATTCACGCTCATGCCTTCGACATTTTCAAGTGTTTCGGCGATCAGCAGCCGGTGTTCGGGGCGCGTTGGCGCGATGCCAAAACCGCAATTGCCAACAACCACCGTTGTCACCCCGTGCCAAGGCGAAATGGTCATCATGCGGTCCCACATGACTTGCGCATCATAATGCGTATGAATATCAACGAAGCCCGGTGAAACCACTTTGCCTTTGGCGTCGATGGTTTTGGACGCGCTTCCCGGCGCCTGTCCCAGCGCGACGACCTTGCCGTCCTTGATGCCGACATCGCCCAGATAGCCGGGGTTGCCCGTGCCGTCAACAATAGTTCCGCCGGTAATTTTAATATCGTAGTCCATGTTTTTCTCCCATCATTGGGTTCTCCGCACCCTGGTTGGTCACCGCGGATTCATTCCGGGGTCCAGGGGTCACACACGAAAGCCTGAATTTGCTATCCTGGACCCCGGATAAAATCCGGGGTGACAGGCCTTTATTGTGTCTGCTGCAATATCTCTATTGCAGCACATCTAACGTAAGGCGCTTACTGTGCGGCCATCGCCATCAAGGGCTGTGCTTCAACCGGCAGATTGTAGAGCGCCTTGACATTATCAAAACAGATCTTGTTGCGTTCTTCCTCGGTCAGGCCCTTGGTGTGCTCGGCCAGAATTTCCTGTGACCATGGCCAGGTGCTGTCGCTGTGCGGGAAGTCGTTCGCCCACATCAGGCGCTCAATATTGACCATATGCTTCATCTTGAAGGCAATCCAGTCATCCTGGAACGTCAGATAGATATGGTCGTTAAAGCATTCGCTTGGCATTTTCTTCAGTTCCTGGCCCTTCATCCAGAACCGGTGCCGCTTGTAGGCGTGGTCGGCGCGGTACATGAAGTGCGGCGCCCAGCCCGCATCGGCCTCAACGCAGACAATTTTCAGGTTCGGATTGCGGTCAAACACGCCTGAGAAAATCATCATGCCGAGAATGTCCTGATTGCCGCGGATGATCGACAGGAAACTGTTGATCGCTGGGCCGCGGCCTTCACCAACGCCCGCGGCCTTGGCGGTCAGAATATGGAATGACAGTGGCATTTTCAGATCGACCGCCGCCTGCCAGAACGGATCATAGATCGGGCTGTCATAATCCTCGACCGCCGGATTGCCGGGCATCATCACGCCGACAAAGCCCATTTTCTTGACTTCCTCAAGCTCCTTGATGCCTTCCGCAACAGAACGCATGGCGATCTGCCCCAGGCCG
This sequence comes from Pseudomonadota bacterium, assembly GCA_036758605.1. GTDB lineage: Bacteria > Pseudomonadota > Alphaproteobacteria > UBA11222 > UBA11222 > UBA11222. Next base: position 18,156 of record DAIOWE010000043.1, read on the forward strand.
AAAATGCGCTTGGGCGCGGGCGCCACAAAGGTTTGCAGCCAGCGATTATAGGCGTCAAAGCAGGCCTTTTTGTAATCAAAATCGTCATGATTGCAGAGCATCATACCGACAGTGGGATAGATGATTTCGGCGCAGACGCCATCACGATCCTGATCGGCGCACCGCACCGAACCATCCCAGCCGCTGCGCCACAAGTCACTGAACTTCTGGCCGCGTCCGCGCAGATCCTTCGGATCCCGGCCAGCGGCGGCGGCGAGAGAAACATTGATCGGCCGCTTGATGCCTTCGACCAGAAACGCATCGCCCCCCTTGCCGTCATCAACGATGCGCGGCGCCCGGTCACGGAATTTGGGATCGATAAAGTCGATATAACAATTTGGCGGTTCGGTAATATGGCTGTCCGACGAGATGGGTTTCTTGATCATGCGCGTCACTCCCTTGATGGTTGGCTTGCCGCTTCGGTGCAGCCAAATTCTATAATCATAGATTCAAGCGCGTTCTGGCTCCCAGCGCAAGCGGAAAATGCGGCGCCTTGAAATGTCTATCCTTGTTGGCTTACCCACAACGCGAATAGCCGCAATTCATGCAGGAATCGCAGCCCTCCTGTCTGGTTAACGCCGGGGCGTGGC
>DAIOWE010000044.1:0-18692 GCA_036758605.1 Pseudomonadota bacterium
TTTTCGTCCGCGCCTTAGGGTTGACAGACGCCGCCTTTTTCTGGCGTTGTGACAGACGAGGCATGAGGCCTGTCAGGACAGCATCAAACAAACGCTGCCGGCGGGCTTAAAAAAACCAAGAATGGAGGCACGTGTGTCCGGATTGTTGAACACGCCCGCGCGGCGGGTGTTGCGGAATCGTCTTGTAATGAGCGGTTCCGCTATTGCGGTGTTGGCGCTAACGGCGGGTTCCGCCAGCGCCGTTGATTACAGCTTTGGCGAAGTTACCGGGTCGATTGACACGGTGCTGTCCGCTGGCGCCTCGATGCGCACCAGCGCGCGGGATTGCCGTAATCTTGGCCAGCCAGCGGGTGGCTGCAAGATTTATGACGCCTCCAACATCGAAAAAGGCGGCGGCGTCAATAGTGACGACGGCAATATGAACTATGGCCAGTGGGATGTGTTCTCCGGCGCCCTGAAGGCAACCTCGGAAGTGGGCGCCACCTGGCGCAATTTCAACGCCTTTGTGCGCGGCACGGCCTTTGTCGATCCGATCGTGGATAATACCGACTTCCGCGATCTGGACAGCGCGGCGCGCAGCGAAGTATCGCAGAACGCCAAGCTGCTCGACTATTTCGTGGGCGGCAGCTTTGACGTGGGCGGCCTGCCGCTGGAACTGCGCGGCGGCAACCAGGTGATCAGCTGGGGTGAAAGCACCTTCATCCAGAACGGCATCAATGTGATCAACCCGATTGACGTATCGGCGGTCCGCAAGCCGGGCTCCGAGGTGAAGGAATTCTTCACGCCGATTCTGGCCGCCAAGGCGGCGCTGGGCCTGCCCAACAATTTCTCTGTTGAAGGCTTCTACCAGTTCAAGGCCGACAATATCGTGCCCGATCCGGCCGGCACCTATTTCAGCTCGGCGGACATTGTCGGGCGCGGCTCGCAGCCGATTCGCGCGGGCACTTCTGATTTTGGCGATGACGCCCGCTTCAATCCGTTTCAGATCGCCAATGGCCTTGACACCGACCTCTACTGGCAGAGCCGTCTGGCGGTCAATGTGCCATCCGTTTCGATCGAGCGGGCCAATGACGTCAACGCCGACGATGGCGGCGAGTTCGGCTTCGCCTTGCGTTACTTCAATGAGGAGTGGAACAATGGGATGGAGTTCGGCCTCTATTTCATCAATTATCATTCGCGGCTGCCGATCGTGACGCAAAGCAGGACCGATACGACGCGCGCCGTAAGTGTCGGCACCGCCACCACACTGAGTGGTCAGGCGCGAGATTATATTGGCAAGCTCAACACCAATGGCACGCGTCAGTCCGATCAGGCCACAGTATCAGGAACGGATCTGGCGAACTTCAATGCAGCGCTTGCAGCCCCGAATGCGGCTGACGTCGCGGCCGGTGTGCTGGCGCCGCAATTGGCGGGCAGTGGTCCGGTTTATAGCGCCGCCGCCGGCGCTGCGCCTGTGAACATATATGAAGCAGCCCAGGCGCTGTGTAACGTGCTGGCGGGGCCATTGCAGGTAGGCACGCAGCTCCAGGCCCAGGGCGTGGCCTCGGCCACCGGAAGGCCGTTTATCGCCGGTGACAATGCCAGGAACCGGTCAAACGTCGATTTCCGCACACCCGGCGGCTATACCAACTGTAACAATATGGCCCGCTTGCGCTCGCTTACAGGCACGCTCGAGGCGTCGCTTGCCGCCGTTATGGCCAATACCCAGAACTATCGTCTGGAATATCCCGAGGACATCAAGCTGGTTGGCGCCAGCATGAGCACGACGCTCGGCAATCTGGCGTTCCAGGCCGAGGCGACCTATCGGCACGATCAGCCGATGAGCTATGTCGGTTCGGAAGTTTCGGCGCTGTTTGCCGATCTGGATGGCCGCACCGCCTTCAATACCGGTGCGGACCTGCCGGCAGGCGTTGGCTCTCCCACGGCGCCGGCGCGCAATGTTGAAATTTCGCCGGGCCGTTTCACCGCCACGCGCTTACAGGCGAGCAACCAGTCTGCGGCAGGTGGCGCGGGTGCGAACTTTGTCAGTTTTGCCGAAGCAGCACGCATCGAGGCCGCACAGGCAGGCGTTGCCGGTGTTTATTCGGGGCTTCCCGGCAGCTATGGAGCAAGCATCGTGCCGACCACACCCGGGCTTGCCCAAGCGGCCGCGCTGGCGCAACGGGGTGCATTGACGGTTGCAGCACTTCCGGCCAGCCTGTTCAATCCGGCAACACTGGTCGGGGGCGCAGTTGTTCCGACCAGCACGCTGATTGGTACTGGCGGCACGACCTTTGGCCCTCCCGGTCCCAATTCCCTGATCGGTCTGGGCGGCTCCACATTGGGCGCACCACCCGCTGTCAGTGCTGCCAATCCGGCGGGCACGACTTCGGTGGTGTTCCCGGCCGGCACAGCGGCCAGCCTGGTCGAGGTTGCCAACCGGCTCGGCTATATCTCGCTTGATCAGGAAAATGCGGCGCAATCCCCCAATGTGGCGACGGCCCTGGCTGGCGACGTGTTGCTGGCCCGCCATGTTGACTCCGGAACCGGCGCCGTGCCAACACCGATCACCCCGCAGACCCGCTCATCGCAATTGACCGCGGCCAATGTGCGTCCGGATGGATATATTGAAATTCCGACCGAAGACGTATTTACGGCGCAATCCACCATCACCTCGGTGCTGTTCGGCTCCAACCCGCTGGTGCAGTTCGCCAATGCAGATGGCGGCGCGGTGGTGACGGAAGTGGGCATGGTCTGGGTGCCGGGCATCTCCACCAGTTCGGCTCTTGCTTCCGCCAGCGGCAGCGAAGGGTTGCTCAACCCGATTGCGGCGGCGACCTACAAGCTGAACCCCGATCTGAAGGGGCCGACCAATTACGCTACGTCGTTCTCCTGGGGGGCCACCGGCGTCTTCAACATGACCTATAACCGGGTGTTCGGCAGCCCGATCAATCTGGTGCCGCAGGTGGCCTGGAGATGGGATCTGGGCGGGCGCACGCCTTCGCCGCTTGGCAATTATATGGCGGAACGCAAGGCGATTGGCCTGTCTCTGGCGGCGAACTATCAGTCGCGCTGGACAGGTTCGGTAAGCTGGACCGCCAATTTCGGTCCCGATGCGCCGCTTGATGATCGGGACTTTGCCTCGGTCAACATTGCCTACGCTTTCTAGGGTCAGACTCTGCAACAAAAACGCCCGGAACCCTGGTTCCGGGCGTTTTTTTCAGCTTAAACAAAAAATGGATCTTACCGGCTGGTGTATTCTGATGACTTCGGCTAAAAGATGAGGCCATAACATGGCGCGCAAAAGCGCCAGTATATTTAGCGGGGAAATGTCATGCGCATTCTGAAAACTGCATTTTATTGGGCCTGTGTCCTGCCGACTGTCGCCTTCGCCGTGGCCCTGGGCGTGATGGTGCTGGATAGTGGCCAGGCCGGGGCCGCAGAACGCATGGGACAGGCGCCGCCCGAAAAAGCGGTACAGGAAGATGCAATTCCCTCCGCCCTGACCACAAAAACATTGTTACTTGGGGTTGCCAAAGCGGGTGAACGGCTTGTGGCCGTCGGCAGCTGGGGGCATGTCATCCTGTCGGATGATAAGGGCGTGACCTGGCGTCAGGCGCAAAAGGTGCCAACCCGCACCACGCTGACATCGGTCTACTTCACGGACGACAAAAAGGGCTGGGCCGTAGGCCATGACACCGTGGTGATACACACAATGGATGGTGGCGAAACCTGGGAAATGCAATATTCGGACCCCCCGGCGGAAACACCCTTGCTGACGGTGTGGTTTGAAAATAATGAGCATGGTATTGCGGCGGGATCGTTCAGCTTCATGCTGGAAACATTTGATGGCGGCAAAACCTGGGAAAGCCGTCCCCTGCTGGAAGAAGAACCGGAAGAATTTGAACAGCCTCACCTGAACGCCATTTTCTGGGGACCAGACCGCTTAACCCAGGTGATGATCGCCTCCGAAGCGGGGAATTTTTTCCGCTCCAGCGATGTCGGCAAGACCTGGGAACTGGTCAAAATGCCCTATATCGGCTCGTTCTGGGGGGGGCTGGTCACCAAACAGGGCCGTGTGCTGGCGCTCGGCATGCGTGGAAATATTTTCCGCAGCGATGATTTCGGCGTGACATGGACAAAGGCCGAAACTGGCGCCGATCAATCCTTTAGCGGCGCCACGCAATTGGCAGATGGTACAATTGTAGCTGTTGGCCTGGCCGGAACCGTGGCCTACAGCACGGACAATGGCGATAGTTTCAGTACCGTGATTCGCCCCTCGCGCACCGGGCTTTCGTCTGTTGCGGAATCCGCAAATGGTGAAGTGGTGCTGTTTGGCGATGTCGGCATCGAGCGGCAGCCAGCCAAACTTCCACCCGCAGCAACGGCTGCGGGCAGCTAATCGCGCAGCGAATGCCCTAATATGGCTTCAAGTTCGGCGAGCGCCTTTCCCGGTTCGCCGACCTTGATGGTGCGCATGCCCAGATCGCGCGCCGGTTTCAGATTAACCCCCAGATCATCCAGATACACGGCCTGTTCCGGGCGCACCGCCAGTGCGTCGCACGACATCTGATAAATGCGCGGATCGGGCTTGCGAATACCTGCGCGCTTTGATTCGATGATATGGTGAAACAGTGCCATCACGTCACGCACCGCCTGCGCGCGGGCATTGTCCAGCACCATGCCAGGGCCTTTGCCCGCAGGCACATTATTGGTGATGCAGCCAACCTTGTACCGGATGGAACAACGCCGCAGCGCCTCCACCATCATTGGGCGCACATCACCCCCCAGCAGTGCAATCACCTCACGTCCGGGGATTTTTCGGCCCCTGGCGGCGCTCTCATCGGCAAACAGGGTGTCGAATTGATCCAGGGTCACTTCGCTGCGCTCAAAGCGCGCCCAGGCATTGGTGTCCGGGTTGACGGCGTTAACGCCGCGAATAAAATCCAGTGGAATATTGTTGGCCGCCTCATAGCGGTTAAAGGCCTCAAACGGGCTGCTGGTCAGCACCCCGCCAAAATCCCATATAATTGCCCTGATTGTCATGCCGCCCTCATACCGATACGATGCAGGGCAGTAATAATATCTAATGGCCCATCCAGCAAGGTAAGACGGAATTTCAATGGCGCTGTTTTTCGATCAGGAATGGTTTGACGAAAAGCTGAACGCGCGCGGCCTGAACAGGCTGGCGCTTGCGGCGATTTTGGGAATAAGCGCGGCCGAACTGGACGCCATGTGGAAGGACCAGCGCGAAATCAGTGCGCGCGAAGTAGCCCTGCTGGCTGAAATACTGGGCGTCACGGTGGCGGAAATTGCGGCGCACGGGGGCGTATCCACGCCCATACCGAAAGCAGGGGGTGATATGGGGGAGGTGCTTGCGCGGCTTGATGCGCTGGACGCCCGCATGCAGAAGCTGGAACGCGGTCAGGCTGATCTTATGGCGCTTGCGCTGACGCTGAGCCCAAAGGCGGGTGGCGGCTAAACCTGTACTCCGCTGCTGCTGGCGGTCATCACCATGGCGCCCTGCCGGTAGGCAAGGGCCACGTCACCGGCAGAAGCCGCAGGCGAAGAGGATTGGTGGCGCAACAGTTGCGCCGCGATCTGCATATCCGCCAGCTGATACTGAAATGGACGGGGCTGTACCGGCTTAATGCTGGTCGTGATCCTGGATGCGTGCGCCTCAATGCATACGGCGTCTTTCTCGCGGAAGGCCGGCGTGTGAGCCTTTGGGCTGGATACGGAATTAATTGTCAGGGTCATTATGCAGCGATCAATCAGGGGTTCAAAATATCCCTTACGATACCTTGAAGCCCGGTGCGATCAAGTTTTGACTATGGTTAATTCTGATTAAGTAATCGAAGTGTGACGGATGCTACTTAATTTATTTGCCTAACACCGCCGCGCGTTCATATTTTTTCGCAGCGGGGGTATTTACAGGTTCGCTCAGCGGCGCGGCCTGAAATGAACTCAGGATGCGGGCACGCGGAACTTCACCATAGGTGGTGGTGCGCTGTTGGGGGGTCCGGCCGGCCCGCCTGATCAGCGCTTCCATTTCCTGGGGCGGCATTTCCTGTCCGTGTCCGGCCCCGGCGGCGCGGGTGATGGTTTCATTCATCAGTGTGCCGCCCACATCATTGGCCCCGGCCAGCAGGCAGGCGGCGATACCGTCCGGTCCCATTTTTACCCAGCTTGCCTGAATATTGGTGATGTGCGGGTGCAGCGCGAGACGCGCCACGGCATGCATCAAAATGGCTTCGCGGAAAGTGGGGCCCTTGCGCGCGCGTCCCTTCAGATAAATCGGCGCTTCCATATGCACGAATGGCAGGGGCACAAATTCCGTAAAGCCGCCCGTACGCGCCTGCAATTCGCGCAAACGCAACAAATGCCGCGCCCAGTTTTGCGGCCCGTCCACATGGCCATACATGATGGTGGAGGTGGTGCGAATACCCAGCCCATGCGCGGTTTCCATCACCTGAAGCCATTGCGCCGTATTGATCTTGTCCGGGCAGATGATGGCGCGCACTTCGTCGTCCAGAATTTCAGCCGCCGTACCGGGTAATGACCCCAGCCCCGCATCCATCAGTCTACGGAGGAATTCTTCCAGCGGCAGTCCAAGGGTTTGGGCGCCCTGCCAGACTTCCAATGGCGAAAACGCATGAATATGCATATCCGGTGCGGCCTGTTTCACCGCCTGACAGATATCGAGATAGGTCTGTCCGGTATATTCCGGATGTATGCCGCCCTGCATGCACACTTCGGTGGCGCCGCGCGACCAGGCCTCAGCCGTGCGGCGCATGATTTCATCCAACCCCAGATCATAGGGGCGGCCGCGCAGATTTTCGCTCAGCTTGCCTTTGGAAAAGGCGCAGAACTGGCATTTGAAATAACATACATTGGTATAGTTGATGTTGCGGTTGACCACATAGCGCACCACATCGCCGCTGACCCGCGTGCGCAGATCATTTGCGGCGGCGCAGACGGCGGCGAAATCCGGCCCGCGCGCCTTGAATAATTGTATGATTTCCGGTTCCTTCAATCCTTCGCCGCCGCATGCCGCATCAATCAGTCTACGGATTGTTTTGCTGGCCGCGACATGCCCCTTGCCCCGGCTGCGCGCCAGATCGGCGGCGGGCGGCGGCGTTTGCGTCCCCGGTGACCAGTCTTCGCCGCGCGCAAAACCTTCGCTGTCCTGCGCCTGCAGCGCCCTGGTGTGCAGGGCCGGGTCCAGCCAGCATTCCGGTGCGCGCGCAAATTTCGGGTAAATCGTCAGACGTTGCAGAAGATGTTTGCCCGCCTTTGCCGTCTCAAGCGCAAGATGATCCAGATGCGGCCAGGGCGCCTCGGGATTGACGAAATCCGGCGTAACCGGTGACACGCCGCCCCAGTCATTGATACCCGCATCAATCAGTTGCGCCAATATGCCGGGGTTTAAATTCGGCGGGGCCTGAAGGCTCATTTCCGGGCCAAATATGATGCGCGCGACGGCGATCGTCCATACCAGATCATCCAGGTCCGGTTCCGGTGCGCCCACCATGCGGGTGCCGGGCTTGGCGCGGAAATTCTGTACGATGATTTCCTGAATATGTCCGTGTGCGTCATGCAGGTCGCGCAGCGCCAGCAGTGCCTCGATGCGTTCGCGCCGCGTTTCGCCGATGCCGATCAGAATACCGCTGGTGAAGGGCACTTTGGCGATACCGGCCTGTGCAATACATTCCAGGCGCAATTCCGGCGCCTTGTCGGGCGAGCCATGATGCGCCATGCCTTTTTCCAGCAGGCGGTTTGAGGTGCTTTCCAGCATGATGCCCATGCTTGCCGAAACCTTGCGCAGGCGCGCAAAATCTGCGGCATCCATCAGACCGGGGTTGAGATGCGGCAACAGGCTGGTTTCGCGCAACACCAGCGCCGCCATGGCTTCGAGATAGTCCAGCGTGCTGGCGTATCCCATCTGTGCGAGCGCATCGCGCGCCGCGCCATAGCGCAATTCCGGCTTGTCGCCCAGTGTGAACAGTGCCTCGCTGCATCCGGCGGCCTCGCCTTTGCGGGCAATTTCCAGAACCTGTTCAGGGGAAAGATAGGGCGCTTCGCCTTTGCGCGGCGGGTGCGCAAAGGTGCAATAGTGGCACACGTCGCGGCACAGATGTGTCAGCGGGATAAACACCTTGCGCGAATAGGAAATTAAATTGCCATGGCCGAGATCGCGCAACCGTCCGGCCGCCGTAACCAGTTGCGCGGTGTCGCTGATTTCGGCCAGGGCCAATGCTTCTATATGGCTGGGGCGGTGGTTGCGGGTGATATCGTGCATTTGGTTCATATATTTTACCTTGCCGGTACAGATGCAATGGGCATTCTCATGTTCAATCGCAGCGCGCGCAAATATTCCTGCGCGCGTGTGTGGCCGGGGGCCGCCGCCAGCGTGAATAAATCATCCACCGTGTCCACGTCAAAACCCAGCCCCGCCAGGCCCAGCACCTGCGGTGTTACGCCGCTATTTGCAGCTTCCTGCATATGCGCAGAAAAACTGTTGCGGCCATAGCGGAACGTGATCAGATCGGGTGGGCTAACGATCATGGCGTTGGTGCCGTCATGTGCCGCATCAGGCGCAATGGCGATGGCGGGAGATGCCCCAAACGCCGCAATCAGCCGCTCAATTTCTTCTGCTCGCGCCAAAGGCACGTCGCCGTGCAGCACCAGCGCGCCTGCAATATTTTCGCTGGCAAGCAGCCGTGCGGCATGGGTAACGGCGGGGTTCAGTCCACCAGCGCCGGTTTCGGGCAAAATCCGCGCCCCATACTGGCGCGCCAGATGGCAGGCGTCCCTATCCGATGACGCCAGCATCATCCCGCTCAGGCCCGGGGTTTTGCTCAGCGCTTCAAGCACGTCTTCCAGCATGGCCAGGCCCAGCGCGCGGCGTTCCGCATGGCTCAGCAGGCCGCTAAGGCGTTGTTTTGCAAGGCTTAAATCCTTGATGGGTATGATGGCCCAAATCGCCCGCATGGGCAGCTTCCCTGTGATTTATACTTTTGCCGCAAAGTCTAGCACATTCCGGGCGAGTTTCACCCTGTCTTGCAGCGTGTGCATCACACTTTGGGCGGTGTGGCAGGCAAGACCGGTTGCCGCCAATTCAGGGGCAAGGCCGGCATCGGTGTCATCCAGAATAAATCCGTTCAGCAGGCCGTCATAATGCGCAGCCACAGCCATGGCGGTTTGGGGCACGCCCAGTTCCTGCATCATCTTGGCCGTTGGTCCCTTGATGGCCCGTCCCCCCACAATGGGCGAAACCGCAATGACCGGCGCGCGCGCCGCCATTAGCGCCGCCCGCATGCCCGGCACGGCCAGAATTGGATCAATGCTGACAAATGGGTTGGATGGGCAAAGGATAATGCAATCCAGATCCCGATCTCCAAGCGCCTGCAGCACGCCGGGCGCGGGCGCGGCCTGTTCGCTGCCTGCAAAGCTGAAACCGGTGACTTTGGGCGCGCATTTGTCACGCACAAAATAATGCTGAAAGGCCAGCGGCCCGTCCGGCGTGTGAATGATGGTGCGCACCTGATCGTCGCTCATCGGCAGAACGCGCGCGCCAACGCCCAGCGCCGCAAATAAATCCCGCGTAATGTGTGACAGCGTTTGCCCCGCCGCCAGACGGCGCGTCCGCTCCACATGCGTGGCCAGATCAAGATCGCCCAGTTGAAACCAGTCCTCGCCGCCCAGCTTGCGCAATGCGGCCATGAACTGCCAGGTCTCGCCCGCCCGCCCCCAGCCCTGCTGCGCATTGGAAAGCCCGGCCAGCGTATACATCACCGTGTCCAGGTCCGGCGAAATATGCAAACCCAGATGCGTGAAATCATCGCCCGTATTGACGATCAGCGTCAGATTTTCACCGGGCAGAATATGCGACAGGCCCAGCGCCAGTTTCGCCCCGCCAACGCCGCCGCATAACGCCACGCATTTCATGTTCAACGGAACATGTCGATGCGCTTGTCGCGCACCAGTGCGGTGGCGGGCTTTGCGACATCGGGTTTGGGCGGTGTAAAGCCGCGAATAAGCACCACCGGCATGCCCTGCGCGCCTTGTCCCTGCAACAGCGAACCGGCGGACGCCAGCTCGTCTGCGGTGGCGGCCTCGGTTACTTCCAGACGGCGGCCGAAAAGGTCCGGCTCGCCGCGCAAATCATGCAGCGTGGTGAGGCCTGCGGCGCCAATGGCGATGCCGACAATGCCGTTGCGCCAGGCGCGGCCCACGCTGTCATTGATAATGATGGCCACATCCGCGCCACACAGGCTTAGTAATTCCGCACGCAGACGTTGGGCCGACGCGTCTGGATCAACCGGCAATAACAGGATATTTTCCGCGCCGCCGCCATGATCAATATTGGATTGATCAATGCCGGCATTGGCCATCACCACGCCGATGCGGTGGGCAACGATCAGAACATTTTTCTGGTAACGCACCACGTCGGATGATTCCGACAGTACGGCCTCAACAAAGCGCGGGTCTTTTTCCACGACCGCAGCAATTTCGCGCGCGCGCGCCGATGGCGTAAGGGTGCGCAAATCCACATAGCGGTTTTCGGATTTGGAGACGATCTTTTGCGCAATCACCAGGACATCGCCGTTCTGCAAATTCATGCCCGCAGCCACGGTGCTTTCATAAATCATACGGGCAAGCGCATCGCCGGGCATCACCAATGGTATCCCCGGAATGGCGGTAAGGCACAGGCTGCGGGACAAACTAATCCCCCTTGCCGGATGGATTACCCGCTGTGCCGGTAATGCGCAGGCCAGCACCTTCAATCTGATAGCGCTTGTTGATGCCGATCAGCACCGAGGTCAGCGCTTCCGCCGCCACACTATTGGCCAGCGGCCCCGCATGCCAGCCGCGCATGCCCGCCGCTTCCACCAGCGTGATCACCTGTTCACGCGCCGCCAGTTTGTCGCCGCACACCAGCACATCGCAATCCACCGGATGATCGTCGCGCAAATGACTGGCCCCGACATTCTGAAACGCCGAGACGACGGTGACGCCATCGCCCAGCACCGCCTGCGCGGCCAGGGCGGCGCAGCCTTCGGGCGGCATCTGCACCCGGGCGACTTTGGGCGGGACCAGCGGCACGGTGACATCAATCAGGATCTTGCCCGCCAGCGCGTCACGCACGCTTTCCAGCGTCGCTTTCTGATTGGCGAACGGCACGGTCAGCACGGCAATATCGCAGGCTTTGGCGGCGCTCACATTGTCCATGCCCGCCGCACCCAGCGGTTTGGCGGCGTCCAGCGCCTTTTCCAGGGTGCGCGATCCAATAATGATTTTGTACCCGGCGCGCGACCAGCGCACCGCCAGCCCGCCCCCCAGATCGCCGGTGCCGCCCAGAATGGCGATGGTGGGTTTGTCTGAAGACATGGTTTTTCTCGCGCTTTGAATTGAATTTACCAATGGTTAGCATGAAAAACGCTGGAGTGAAAATGCCGTGCGGTGGTAAATTGCGCAAACAATAACATCAGCAGGGAGGCGGCAATGCGTACAGGCGTGATTTTCCCCACTATTTCCATCGGCAATGATCCGGGCGGCATCCGCGATTATATCCAGACGGCGGAAGCGCTGGGGTTCAAACATATTCTGGTGTTCGACCATGTGCTGGGCGCGGGGCTTGCCACCCGCCCGAACTGGCGCGGGCCGTATAATCACACCAATGGGTTCCATGAACCGATGGTGTTGTTCGGCTTTATCGCGGCACTGACCAAAAAAATCGAAATGGCCACGGGTGTGCTGATCCTGCCGCAACGCCAGACCGCGCTGGTCGCCAAGCAGGCGGCGGAAGTCGATGTGCTGAGCCGGGGCCGTTTGCGGCTGGGCGTCGGCATTGGCTGGAACGATGTGGAATATGAATGTCTGGGCGAGGATTTTCACACACGCGGCCGCCGGGTTGAGGAGCAGGCGAAACTGCTGCGCGAATTGTGGGCCAAGGATCTGGTGACCTTTGAAGGCGAATTCGATAAGGTCATTGATGCGGGCATCAATCCGCGCCCGGTGCGAAAAAATATTCCGCTGTGGTTCGGCGGCAACGAAGACGTGGCGCTACGCCGTATTGCGCGCATAGCCGATGGCTGGTTCCCGCTGTTCGGCATGGGCGATAAGGGCGCGGAACGCATCGAGCGCATGAAAAATTATGTGCGCGACACTAATCGCGGCATTACCGGCTTTGGCCCCTATTTCGGCATGGACCCGATGCTGCAGGGCGGCGACCGCAGCCCCGATGAATGGGCCAAAGAGGCGGAATGGTGGAAGTCCCATGGCGCCACGCATATCTCGCTCAACACCATGACCAGCGGACGCCACGGCGCCAAGGCGCATATCGAATGCATCAAGCAGTTCGCCGCAGTGATGGACCTTTAGATAGCGGCGAGAGGGGCATCTCCTGCCTTGTCCCCCAAAGCTTTGGCGAAGGGGGATGTCCTGGGTACAGTACGTTACCACAGTACGTTACCTGTGTGTCCGGTATGGACCCTTTGTTAATGGCGAGAGTGACGGGACTCGAACCCGCGACCTTCGGCGTGACAGGCCGACGCTCTAACCAACTGAGCTACACCCCCATGGCGCTTGTGTATGCCAGCCCACCCGGCAATGTCAAGCAAGGTGTCTGGGCCAAACCGGCTGCGCCATGACGGCGCTCAGATGATCATGCTGTTCGTGCCTCATTAACGGCGCATCCGCCACTTATATTTTAAGTATAATTTCCATTTAAGTGTATATTCGGGCTTGTATTTTGAACTGGTAGAAATACCGTCGACGCCGGTTAAACACAGAAGGCCTTGCAACATATGAACGACTGGACATCCGGGTATGTGGCCGATGTCGGCTACACTTATGGCTATTATGGCGAACTTAACCCGCTGCGCGAAAAGCTTGCCTTGCTGGCGGCCGGGTTTGACATCGCGCCCTGCCGCACGGCGTGTGAACTTGGCTTTGGACAGGGAATTTCGGTAAACATCCATGCCGCCAGCCAGCCAGATACGACATATTGGGCGACAGATTTCAATTCGGCACAGGCGGGATTTGCGCAACTGGTGGCGGGCGCATCGGGCGCCAATGTCTCGCTGTTTGATCAGTCATTTGAAGAATTTTGCAGGCGCGATGATTTGCCGGGCTTTGACAGTATCGGCCTGCACGGTATCTGGAGCTGGATTTCCGACGAAAACCGCGCCGTCATTGTCGATTTTATCCGCCGCAAACTGAATGTCGGCGGTGTGCTCTATATCAGCTATAACACGCTGCCCGGCTGGGCTCCCATGGTGCCCATGCGGCATCTGCTGACGGAACATGCAGCGATTATGGGCGCGCCGGGACAGGGCATTGTGGGCCGCATCGACAACGCCATTACATTTACTGAAAAACTGATGGCGTTGAACCCGCAATATGCGCGCCTTAATCCGATCATTGTGGAGCGGCTGAAAGCCATCAAGGATCAGAACCGGCATTATCTGGCGCATGAATATTTTAATCGCGACTGGCGGCCCATGCCGGTTGCGGAGATGGCCAACTGGCTGGAACCGGCGAAGTTGAGCTTTGCCTGCTCTGCGCATTATATGGACCATATCGACGCGGTGAACCTGACCCCTGATCAACAGGCCTTCCTGCGCGAAATACCGGATACGCTGTTCCGGGAAACCGTGCGCGACTTCATGGTCAATCAGCAGTTTCGCCGTGATTACTGGGTCAGGGGCGCGCGCAAGCTGACACCGCTTGAACTGGTGGACACCTTGCGCAGCCAGCGTTATGTGCTGGCCGTGCCACGGGAAAATCTCTCGCTCAAAGTCAAGGGCGCGCTTGGCGAGGTTGAACCGACAACGGCCATCTATGATCCGATTCTCGACGCATTCGCGGATCATCATCCCAGGTCGCTCGGTCAAATTGAACAATTGGTCAAGGAGAAAAATATCAATTTCGCCCAATTGCGCGAGGCGGCGGTCATCCTGTGCGGTAGCGGCATTCTGCATCCAGCCCAGGATGACAGGAAAATCGCGAAAGCCAAATCTTTTACCGACCGGCTCAATGCCTATTTAATTGATAAATCCCGCAGCAGTAATGATGTTTCCTATCTGGCCAGCCCGGTGACCGGCGGCGGCATTGCGGTGCCACGCTTTAGCCAGATGTTCCTGAAAGCAAGATCCCTGGGCAAAAAAGCCCCGGCGGAATGGGCCGCCATTACCTGGCAAATTCTTGCGTCACAGGGGCAGCGCATCCTGAAAGAAGGTAAAACACTGGAAAGCCCGCAGGAAAATCTGGATGAACTGACCGCACAGGCAAACGGTTTTTCGGAAACCCAATTGCCATGCCTGAAGGCGCTGGGGATTGCCTGACAGGGCAATCCCGTACTAACAATAAACACGTTCCGCTTAGCGAAGAGGCAAGGTCGAGATGCTGAAAAATCCCCAACCCGTATCAAAAGCAACACATCTTTATAAGCGTTTGTTACCGGTCCCGTCATATGCCTATGCTGAAAAAATGGCGATAGTGCCCTTGCTTGGCGTGGAGTGCGCCCAGGCAATACACAATTTCCCCATCGTGTTTGCGCCTTACGGGGAATCTTACGTGCTGATGGGATTGCTGTCATTGCAGCCGGAACGGAACATGTTTGTTTCCGCCGAAGGCCAGTGGCTTGGCTCATATGTGCCGGCAATCCTGCGTCAATATCCTTTCGCCGTCGGCCTTCCTGCCGAAGGTGGCGAGCCGCTTTTATGCGTCGATGATGACTCGGGCCTGATATCAGACACAGAGGGGCAGCCCATGTTTGAAGTTGACGGCAATCCTTCAGAGACCATGCGCAAGGTCATGGAGTTTGTTGGCGAGCTGGAACGCAATCGCGGCGCGACGATCCGCGCGGTCAATGTTCTGGTCAAACATAATCTGATTATTCCATGGGATATTACCCTGCAGCAGCCCCAGGGGCCGCACAAGGTGAACGGCATCTTCCGCGTAGACGAAGTTGCGATGAACGCCCTGCCGGACGAGGATTTTCTGGAACTTCGCCAGGCGGGAGTGTTGCCCATTGTCTATGCGCATCTGCTTTCGCTGAATTGCATTGATGTTCTGGTGCGCCTGTCAAGCGCGGGCGCCGCCAGCCCGGCGGCGGGAAAGGCCGCGCCATTCCGTCCGGCACTTGATAGCAACGGCGATCTGGTATTCAATTTTTAGCCCGGTATGTTCAGGTCTGCTGATGTTTCAGGCATGAGCGGGACAGCGTAAGAATCTCCGTGGAAATTTTATCCCACGAAAATTGTTGCTGTGCCGTTCTGCGTGCGCCGTCTTTCAGCGTCAGCAGAAACGGTTTATCCCCGGCAAGCCGCCGGATTTCCGATGCAAGCGCCGCCGGGCTGGTATCGGCCGCTATAAGCCCATTGACCCCATGGGTGATTTGTTCCGGCAGCCCGCCGATCGGGGTGCCAATTGCCGGAACACCTGCTGCAAAGGCGGATGCAATAATGCCGGACTGGCTGGATTCAAGATAGGGCAGCACAATAATGTCAGCCTGCGAAAAAATGCCGTTCATTTTATCCTCCGGCACCCATTTATTATTCACAGTAATATCGGGCAGCGCCCTGACCGTCTCCATCACATCGCTCATATCCCCCGTACCGGTGATCTGCAGGCTTACACCCACGCCTTCGGCGCGCAGCATGCCATAAGCTTCGATCAGACGCTCCAGCCCCTTGTAGCGTAGTATCCGGCCAAAGAATAACAGCCGTAATGGTCCCACCCCGGTCTGTGAAATGTCAGACGGAACAGCCGGGCCGGATAACGGACCCAGGGGGATTACCGTCACCTTTGCGGGCGCAATATTGTGCACATCGCTTAATTGCTGGCCGACATAATTGGTCAGGGCGATATAACCATCGGCATTGTTAAAGGGTTGGTAGAACCAGCTTTTGAGGCCGCCATCTTCGCCCGGATGCAGAACCGCATCATGCACCGTGTTCAACAGCACCGCCCCGCTGCGCCGGACGGCGGATGTAATAAAGCGCGACCATAGATGGCTCATGGTCGAGTTCACGACATTGATCTGGTGATATTGCAAGAAACGGGAAAATTTCCGCCGCGTAGACAGGAGGTTCAGTGTCATCAGGAAAGCGGAAAATAGGCCAGTATAGGTCTTTATTTCAAGCATTGGAAGTTTCAGGGCTCGAAATTCATCTATCAACTCACTATCTCTGGATATTGAAAGATAAATATCGGCATCCTGCTGGCGCATGAGTGCGCGGGCAAGCTCAAGCGTGTAGCGCGGTCCGGCGCCCCGGCGTCCCCAGTGCCACAGGAGAATTTTCAGTTTGTCTGAAGGCCGTTCCCGGTCCGTCATCATATCCTTCAACGAATAGCCATCGGGCATTTTTACCCCTGAATTTCAGAATTACATAACCCCGGAGTTGAACCGGCATGCTATTTTATTACGCACTCTCAATTATTAGCCTTAAATGCGCCATAAATACGACTTGATACTGCGCCGGGCCGTCAGGAGCAAAGTCTCAGTGGAAAATGGAATTTCGCTGCATTCCTGATAAATCCGCAGATCAGGCCTATCCGTTTGAAATCTTGAGTAATTTTGTTTGATCCGGTCATCCCAAATGGTTCAATCTAATCATGGCGCTGTAGGTGCGCCGGACCAGCCTGTGACGAAATGACAGCCAGGAGTTTATGCTACGTGTTGCAAATTTGGCCTTTTCAATTCCCTGCCCGTCCTGTCCGGCGCTTTGTGTCAGGCATATTGCTGAGCGGCGCCATCCTTGGGGCGGTGCCTGGCGCCATTACCCCTGCATCCGCCATTTCGCTGATCCGTGATGCGGAAACCGAGGAATTGTTGCGCAGTTATGCAACGCCGATTTTTGCTGCCGCCGGGCTTAATCCGAAGTCGGTGAATATTTACCTGGTCAATGACAATCAGGTGAACGCATTCGTTGCCGGTGGTCAGAATGTGTTTTTCACAACCGAGTTGCTGCTTGAATTCGATACCCCAGGCGAAATCAAAGGTGTGATTGCGCACGAAGTCGGCCATATCGCCGGCGGACATCTTGCCCGCACACAGGATGCAATGAAAGGTACCGGTGCGCTGGCCATTGCCTCGATGGTGCTTGGCGTCGGGATTGCGGCAATGGGGGCGCCGGATGTGGGCATGGGTGTAATGACCGGTGGCCAGCAGGTGGCGCAGCGCAACTTTCTGGCCTATAGCCGTTCACAGGAATCATCGGCCGATCAGGCGGCGGCAAACTATCTCGACTCCATCGGTGAATCCTCTACGGGCCTGATGGAAGTGATGCATCAGTTCAGCGGGCAGGACGCGCTGAACGCGCCCAATCAGGATCCGTTTGTGCGCAGCCATCCCATGTCATCAGAGCGCATGAGCGCGCTTGAAGAGCGGCTTGAAAAATCGCCCTATCGTGATCGCAAGGATCCCCCGGAATTGATCGAAGCGCATTTGCGCATGCAGGGAAAGCTTTATGGCTATGTCAAACCGGCGGCGCAGACCTTCCGCAAATTTCCGGCCAAGGACACCAGCATCAAGGCCCGTTACGCGCGCGCGATTGCCAATTACCAGCGCGGCGATACAGAAGCGGCGCTGCGTGAAATCGACGCCCTGATCGCCGAATCGCCGGAAAATCCTTATTATAATGAGGTAAAAGGCCAGATATTATTCGAATCCGGTCGCATTAAAGAATCAATTTCCCCGCATGCACGCGCCGTTGCGCTGAGGCCGGACATTCCATTGCTGCGCGTAAACCTCGCCCAGGCAATGCTTTCGACCGAGGATCCAGCCTATCGGAAGCCTGCGCTGGAATCGCTGAAACTGGCCATGGCGCAGGATCCCGAAATTACCTTTGGCTGGCACCAGCTGGCCATCGCCTATGCCAATGATGGGCAGGAGGGCATGGCGGCGCTGTCCAGTGCGGAACGCTTCTTTCGCTCCGAAAACCGGCGCGACGCCTATATTCATTCGCAGCGCGCCATGAAGCTGCTGCCGCCGGGCTCGCCGGGCAATTTCCGGGCGCAGGACATTTACGACATGGTAAAACCCAAACACCGGGGCGACATTATCGAATGAAATATTTTTTACTGACCAGGGCGCTGCTGTTGATGATGGCGGTGTTAATGCTTTTTCCTGTCTCTGCGAATGCGCAATCCGCGCCCGCAGACAAGGCCGCCACCAAACAGATGGTGCGTGAAGTGCTGGAGGAAAATCCGGAAATCCTGATGGAGGCGCTGGACAGCCTGCGCAAGAAAATGGAATCTGGCCAGATGCCAGGCAGCCGCGCGACATTGGGCAGGCTGCGCAAGGAACTTGAAAACGATCCCGACACCTTCATTGCCGGAAATCCGAAGGGTGATGTGACTGTGGTGGAGTTTTTCGATTACCGCTGCGGATATTGCAAACGCGCCCAGCCGGTTATTCAGCAATTGCTGAAATCAGATGGCCGGATACGCCTGGCGCTGAAAGAGTTTCCCATACTGGGGCCGGATTCGCTGATCGCCGCACGTGCCGCCATTGCCGCCATGCGCCAGGATAAATACGCACCCTTCCACGATGCGCTGATGGCGGCGCAAGGCGCGTTAAGCGAAAGCCGCGTACTGCGCATCGCCACCGAAAATGGACTGGATGCAGCCAGACTGCGCAAGGACATGGACGATCCAAAAGTCGAAAAAATTATCAAGCGCAATCACGAAATTGCCGAAAG
>DAIOWE010000045.1:0-18539 GCA_036758605.1 Pseudomonadota bacterium
TGCGCCGCCTCGATGCCCGCCCTGTCGCCACCCTCAGCATTGAAGCCCAGGAACGCCACGAACGCCGTGAAAAAGTCCACCGCGACGATTGATGTTCTGGAACTGCCGGAAGATGGCGCCGAGGCCCTGATTTTTCGGATTTTTTAGGGGGAAAAAGGACTGGTGGAGCTGAGCGGGATCGAACCGCTGACCTCTTGCATGCCATGCAAGCGCTCTCCCAACTGAGCTACAGCCCCATGCTTTTGCGCCGCAAACAACTATAGCGGCGCTGTTTCGTCCTGACCAGTCGTCTGGCTAATCGTCACTACTCGGTTTAGGCAGGATGACAATATCATCGTCATCATCGTCTGTCTCCAGCAGCGTACTGTCGTCGACATCAATTTCATCATCCAGATCGTCATCGATCTCAATATCCGGAATATCAGCGACTGCGGCGATATCATCATCATCGTCCAGGTCCGCTTCATCAAGCTCTTCCAGGGATATGGTGTCGCCTTCTTCCTCATCGTCAAGATCATCCGGCGTCGCGTCCTTGATCGTCTCAAGCGGTTTATCGTCCGGGCGCCCGCGCCGTGGTTTGAGCAGGATTTCGGGTTCAAATGCATGCTCGCACTTAATGCAGACCACAGGATTGGCCTTGCCGAGATCATAGAAACGGCCACCACATGCAGGGCATTGCCGCTTGGTTCCCCATTCAGGTTTGGCCACGAATTCCTCTTTGCGTAAAGTCCGGCGGCAGAACTGCCATAAGGCGGGCTTCATAGCCATGGCGGGGCCATGATGTCAAAGATAAATTAATGCCCCGCGCAAACTCTGGCTTATCGCGGGCCATAAAGTCTGTGCTAAACAGGCCCAATTCGACCATTCCCGCAGCAACAGATGAGTTTAGGCATTGAGCACTTCATATGACGCCCCAGCCCCCTTACGCAGCAGCCCTGGGCGGCCCCTGACGGGCCGTGTGCGGGTGCCGGGGGATAAGTCCATATCTCACCGCGCCTTGATGTTTGGTCTGATGGCGGCGGGCGAGACCCGCATTACGGGCCTATTGGAGGGCGAAGACGTCATGCGCACGGCCGAGGCCATTCGTCGGCTGGGGGGTGAAGCGATTCGTCCTGGGGCAGGGGTTGGGGCGGGGGAATGGCGGGTGCAGGGCGTTGGCATAGGCGGTCTGCGCGCGCCCGATGATATTCTGTATATGGGTAATTCCGGCACTTCGGCCCGCTTGTTGGTTGGGCTGGTTGGGGGGCATCCGGTAACGGCGGCATTTACCGGGGATGCATCGCTGAACCGCCGCCCCATGGCCCGTATTGTGGAACCCTTGTCGCGGATGGGGGTGCAGTTTGCGGGGCGCGAGGGCCATCGCCTGCCCATGACGGTTACCGGCGCTGATCCGGTGATGCCGGTTGAATATCAGTTGCCGGTGGCCTCGGCCCAGACCAAATCAGCGATTTTGCTGGCCGGCCTGAACAGTCAGGGCGACACTATCGTGATCGAGCCGGAACCCACCCGCGACCATACGGAAATCATGCTGCGCCACATGGGGGCGGAAATTTCTGTGGATGATCTGCCTGGCGGTGGACGGCGCATTTGCCTGCGCGGTCAGCCGGAATTGCGTCCGGCAGTGTTCCAGGTTCCCGGCGATCCGTCTTCTGCGGCGTTTCTGCTGATTGCGGCGCTGATCACGCCGGGTTCGCAGGTGACCGTGACCAATGTCGGCATGAACCCGCTGCGCACCGGCCTGTTTGACTGTTTGCGGGAAATGGGGGCGGATTTGCGCATCGAAAACATGCGTGATCAGGGCGGCGAGATGACGGCGGATATAACGGCGCATGCGGGACCGTTGCGGTGTATTGTTCCGCCCCCGGAACGTGCGCCGTCGATGATCGATGAATATCCGATACTCGCAATCGCCGCCGCCTGTGCTGAAGGCCGCAGTGAATTTCGCGGGCTGGCCGAACTGCGGGTCAAGGAAAGCGACCGGCTGGCGGCCATCGCTGCGGGCCTGACGGCATGTGGCGTTTCGGTGCAGGAATTGCCTGACGGGCTGATTATTGAGGGGCGCGGCGGTGAGGCGCGGCCCATTCCCGGCGGCGCTACCATCGCCACCCGGATGGATCATCGCATCGCCATGTCGTTTCTGGTGGCGGGGCTGGCGGCGGAACATCCAATCACAGTGGATGATGGCGCGATGATCGACACCAGCTTTCCCGGCTTTCGCGCCCTGATGAACGGGCTTGGGGCTGCTATCGAAGCCGTCGCCGGATGAGCAAGTCAGTTATAATCGCCATTGATGGGCCGGGCGCATCGGGGAAGGGAACGCTGGCCCGGCGTCTGGCGGCGCATTTTGGCTATGCCTATCTGGATACGGGGGCAATGTATCGCGCGGTAGCACTTCAGGTGCTTCTGGCCGGGGCTGATCCTGCGGATGCGCGGGCGGCGCTTGCCGCGGCCCGGAAGCTGGATGCGGGCGCGCTGGACGATCCGCAACTGCGTACCGACAGGGTGGGCGCTGCGGCGTCCCAGGTGGCGGCCCATGGCGATGTGCGACAGGCCCTGATGGTGTTTCAGCGCAGTTTTGCCACCAACCCGCCTGGAAACGCCCCTGGCGCGGTGCTGGACGGCCGGGACATCGGCACGGTGATCTGCCCGGACGCCCAGGTCAAACTGTTCGTGACCGCCAGCCTGGAGGTCCGCGCCCACAGACGCTATCTGGAACTGGCCGCCCGCGGCGAGGCCGCCACTGAGGTAGAGGTTCTGGCCGAATTGCAGACCCGCGACAGCCGCGATCAGCAGCGTGCGGTGGCCCCCCTGCGCCCCGCCGCAGACGCGCACTTGCTTGATACGACGAATTTGGCTATAGACGACGCCTTCGCGGTTGCGCTCGCGGCTATCTCTGGCAAAATTGCCTCCCAAGGCTGACTTTCCCCGGATTAATGGTATTAACGGCGCAGCCCGATATGATGTGAATCCCCAAGACCGCTGGAACCAACCGGCAGGCCAGAAAAATTGTCGTTTTAGGAGAACAACTTGGCTCATGCAAATTTGGCGTCGCGCGCGGCGCCCCTGAAAGAAGATTTTGCTGCAATGCTCGATGAGAGTTTCTCGGAGCAGCGCAGTGTAGAAGGCTCTGTCATTCTTGGCCGGATCCTTGCGATTGAAAATGATTTCGCAATGATCGATGTGGGCCTGAAAACCGAAGGCCGGATTCCGCTGAAGGAATTTGCCGCCCCCGGACAAGCGCCCACCATCAAGGTCGGCGATTCGGTGGAAGTGTTTCTGGAGCGCATCGAAAACTCCATGGGCGAAGCGGTGCTCAGCCGCGAAAAGGCGCGCCGCGAAGAAGCCTGGACCGATCTGGAGCGCAGCTTTACAGAAGCCAAGCGCGTGGACGGCGTAATCTTTGGCCGCGTCAAAGGCGGCTTTACAGTTGATCTGAATGGCGCGGTTGCATTCCTGCCCGGCAGCCAGGTGGACATTCGCCCGGTGCGTGACGTAACCCCGCTGTTTGGCCAGTCACAGCCGTTTCAGATTCTGAAAATGGACAAGCGTCGCGGCAATATCGTCGTATCGCGCCGCGCCGTTCTGGAAGAAGCCCGCGCGGAACAGCGTTCAGAATTGCTGGTCAATCTCAAGGAAGGCCAGATCCTCGACGGCGTGGTCAAAAACATCACTGATTACGGCGCCTTCGTTGATCTGGGCGGCGTCGATGGCCTGCTACATGTCACCGACATTGCGTGGCAGCGCATCAATCACCCCAGCGAAGCGTTGACCATTGGTGAAACCATCAAGGTGCAGGTCGTCAAGGTCAATCCCGATACGCAGCGCATCAGCCTCGGCATGAAGCAGTTGCAGACCGACCCTTGGGACAGCATTGATGTCAAATATCCGCTTAATGGCCGCTTTACGGGCCGGGTGACCAATATTACCGATTACGGCGCATTTGTTGAATTGCAGCCGGGCGTCGAAGGCCTGGTGCACGTCTCCGAAATGAGCTGGACCAAGAAAAACGTACATCCGGGCAAGATCGTTTCCACTTCGCAGGAAGTCGAAGTGATGGTGCTGGACGTCGATCCGAAACGCCGGCGCATTTCGCTTGGCCTCAAGCAGTGCATGGATAATCCGTGGGAAGGCTTTGCCAAACGCTATCCCATCGGTTCCGAAGTCGAAGGCGAGATCAAGAACATCACCGAATTCGGCCTGTTCATTGGTCTGGAAGATGGCATTGACGGCATGGTGCACATGAGCGATCTGTCCTGGGACAAGGCGCCGGAAGTGGCGCTTGCTGACTTCCATAAAGGCGATATCGTCAAGGCGAAGGTGCTTGATGTCGATATGGAAAAAGAACGCATCAGCCTCGGCGTCAAGCAATTGGGCGCGGATCCGATGAAGACCGCAACCTCGGGCGATGGCCCATTGCGCAAAGGTCAGGTGGTCACCGTGCGTGTCGAAGAAATCCAGGAACAGGGCATTGAAGTGTCTGTTGCGGATACCGGCATGAAGGCGTTTATCCGCCGTGCGGATCTCAGCCGCGACCGTTCCGAACAAAGGCCGGAACGCTTCTCGGTTGGCGACAAGGTTGACGCCAAGATCACCACGCTGGACAAGGCGACGCGCAAGATTGGCCTGTCGATCAAGGCGCGCGAGATCGACGAAGAAAAAGAAGCTGTGGCGCAATATGGATCAAGCGACAGCGGCGCCTCGCTGGGCGACATTCTCGGCGCCGCGCTTCGCGCAAAAGACAAGGAAGGCTGAGGCTTTCCCTGATGTTTGAATAACCAGGCCAGCCCCTATGCCTATGGGACTGGCCTGGACATAAGGCGGAACTGCAATGTCATTTGAGCCGGATGCAATCCTTGACCGGCGCCGCCTGCGGCGAAATCTTTCGCTGTGGCGCATTGCCGCCATTGTTGGAATAGCCGGCGCGGTTGCGATCATCGCCGCCAGCATGAGCGATCTGAAGTTCGGGCGCGATCATATTTCAAAGCTGGAAATATTGGGCGTCATCATAGAAGACGAGGAACGCGATCAGGCGATCCTTGATCTTGCTGATGACGCGCATGCCAAGGCCCTGATCGTCACGATTGATAGTCCCGGCGGTACGACTTCGGGTTCCGAGGGGCTGTATCTGGCGCTGCGCGAAGTGGCCAGGAAAAAACCTGTCGTTGCGGTCATGGGAACGGTTGCTGCCTCTGGCGGCTATGTCACGGCCATTGGCGCGGACCATATCATTGCGCGCGGCAATACAATCACTGGCTCCATCGGCGTGCTGATGCAAAATACCGAAGTCAGTGAACTGCTGAAAAAAATTGGTGTCGGGATCGAGATGATCACCAGCGGTCCCCTGAAGGGCAAGCCTTCACCTTTTGAGCCGATGGATGCGCAAGGCCGCGCCGCCATTAAAACGCTGATCGATGATTCGTACCGCTGGTTCGTTGATCTGGTGGCCGAGCGGCGCAATCTGACCCCTGAGCGCGCCCGGGAATTGTCTGACGGGCGGGTATATAGCGGCCGTCAGGCGCTGGAGGTAAAGCTGATAGACCAGATTGGCGGCATGCCGGAGGCGCGGGCCTGGCTGGAAAAAGAGAAAGACATTTCCGGAAAATTGCCGGTAGAGCCGCTGGTATATGGCGATGACGCCTCTTTGCCGGGCAGGCTGATCAATGATATGATTTTTGGGTGGGCGGAGAAAAGCCTTAATCTGAAAAGACTTACACTTGACGGGCTGGTTTCACTCTGGCAACCTTAATAATCATTGGATCGTTTCTGGATGATTGAGAGGATGGATATGCTGCCATGATCAAATCCGAGCTGATCACGAAACTTGCTCTTGCCAACCCGCACCTGTTTCAACGCGATATCGAAAAAATCGTTAACACAATCTTTGATGAAATTTCCGGCGCGCTCGCCCGCGGTGACCGGGTTGAATTACGCGGCTTTGGCGCCTTTTCCGTAAAAACACGTCCGGCCCGCACCGGGCGTAATCCCCGCACTGGCGGCGCCGTGCAGGTGGATGAAAAGCGCGTGCCGTTTTTCAAAACCGGGAAGGAAATGCGCGAGCGCCTGAATGGCGGCGCGAAATAGCACCTGACATGTTCAGATAGAGCGGTATTGAAGTGAAGGGCCTGCGCAAGATTTTATTCGGTGTGGCGGCGCTGTTCGTGTCACTGCTGGCGCTTGCCAACCGGTCTTTCGTTACTGTCAGCTTTGACCCCATTCCCCCGGGGTCAGAGGCGTGGAGCGTAGAAGCGCCGCTGTTTCTGGTGATATTGGCTGCGATGTTTATCGGGATATTGATCGGTGGATTTGCGGTGTGGCTGGGGCAGCGCAGATCGGGTTCGGAGGCTGCTGCAATTATAGTGGGGCCGTCCAGGGCGGAATTATGAGCGAAATGGATTGATAATCCGTATGCTTCCTATCTGACCTCCATGCGATAGATCTTCGGTGTATAACTCAGTACACCCCGCAGCAATGGCGGCGGCAAGGATCGCGCTGTCCCAGTACGAAAATCCATGCGCGGCTTTGATCTCCAATGCGCTTTGCAGAACTGTAATTGTGTTGTCCTGAATCTGGAATCGCAGCCATGTCCTAATCAGGTCTGCTGCTACTTTGTGTGGCAGTGGCGTAGGGCGCGAGGCGCGCGTTGCCTGCATATAGAATTCCTGCAAGACCTGTACAGACAGAACGCAATCGTCCCTTTCAAGTAAAGCCATGGCTTTTGCTGCTTTCGCCGTTTCATCCATGGCGGTGCTGATGGAATAAATCAGGATATTGGTGTCAAGGAAAACAGACAATGCTAGTGCTCGCGCAGATGCAGTTCGTCGCGCGATATGTTGTCGGCAGCCCGGAAGTTGCGGATGGCAGCGCGTAGCGCCTTTTCCTCACGTTTTAGCTGTTCGTTCTGCGTTTCGCCGCTGGCAATATCGTTGAGGAACTGTTTTACCAGAGCGGAGACAGAAGTATCCTTTTCGGCGGCCTTTATGCGGGCGCGGCGATAGGTTTCATCGTCCACAGATACTGTGATATTTTTCATGTTTTCACAGTATCACAGAAATAAAGCCCTGTCTATAGCGCTAGTAACACTATGCCTGTGCGGGTTGCATTCTGCTATAACGCCTCCATGATCAAAGTGAAGATATGTGGTTTATCCAGCCCTGAAACCGTACGGGCCGCCATCGGCGTGGGGGCGGACTTTGTGGGGTTTGTGTTCTTTGCCCGCTCACCGCGCGCGGTGACGGCGGCGCAGGCGGCAGTCCTGGCGCGCGGCGTTCCGGCGGGCATTGCCAAAGTGGGGCTGCTCGTGGATGCCGATGACGTCGCCATTGCCGATGTGCTGGCGCAGGTGACGTTGGATTATCTGCAATTGCATGGGACGGAAACGCCCGAGCGGGTGGGGCAAATTCGCGCCCGGTTTGGTGTGCCGGTGATCAAGGCCGTCGCCATTGCGGGTAGCGCAGATATTGACCGCGCCCGCAGCTATGAGCCGGTCAGCGACATATTGCTGTTCGACGCCAAACCGCCGCAGACGAAGGATGCTTTACCTGGCGGCAATGGCTTGGTATTCGACTGGACACTGATCGCAGGGCAGACATGGACGCGGCCCTGGATGTTGTCTGGCGGACTTGACGCCGGAAATCTGGGCGAGGCAGTTCGCATCAGCGGCGCGAAAATGCTAGACGTTTCTTCTGGTGTGGAAAGCCAGCCTGGGATCAAGGATGTTGTTAAAATTCGCGGCTTTGTTGAAGCCGCCAAACGCTTGTAACTGGATTTTTTGTTTTGACTATACCCAACCCCAATAGTTTTCGTTCTGGTCCCGATGCGCAGGGGCATTTCGGTATTTTCGGCGGGCGCTATGCTGCCGAAACGCTGATGCCGCTGATCCTTGATCTGGAGGCCGCCTATACCGCCGCCAAGGCCGATCCGGCGTTTCATGCGGAGCTGGACGATCTGCTGAGCCATTATGCCGGACGGCCCAGCCCGCTATATTTTGCGGAGCGTCTGACGCAACATTTCGGCGGCGCAAAAATCTATTTAAAGCGCGATGAGCTGAACCATACCGGATCGCATAAGATCAATAATTGCCTGGGGCAAATATTGCTGGCCCGGCGCATGAAGAAGGGCCGCATTATTGCCGAAACCGGCGCGGGCCAGCATGGCGTGGCCACTGCCACAGTGGCCGCGCGGTTTGGATTGCCCTGTGTGATTTATATGGGGGCGGCGGATATTGAACGCCAGCAGCCCAATGTGTTCCGCATGAAGCTGCTGGGCGCGGAAGTTGTTCCGGTAACCAGCGGCACCGCAACGCTGAAAGACGCCATGAACGAGGCGCTGCGCGACTGGGTGACCAATGTCATGGACACGTTTTATATTATCGGCACCGCTGCGGGGCCGCATCCCTATCCAATGCTGGTGCGGGATTTTCAATCCGTGATCGGGCGCGAGGCGCGCGAACAGATGCTGGATCGCGAAGGGCGCCTGCCGGATAGTCTGGTCGCCTGTATTGGCGGCGGCTCCAACGCCATCGGCCTGTTCCATCCGTTTCTGGATGATCCCGGCGTTGCCATGTATGGCGTGGAAGCGGCTGGCAAGGGGCTGGAAACCGGCCTGCATGCCGCAAGCATCGCAGGCGGGCAACCCGGTGTGCTGCATGGCAACCGCACTTATTTGTTGCAGAATGAAGATGGCCAGATCACCGATGCGCATTCGATTTCCGCAGGGCTGGATTATCCCGGTATCGGCCCGGAACATGCGTGGCTGCATGAGGCGGGCCGGGTGAACTATGTCTCGGCGACAGATGACGAGGCGCTGGCGGCGTTTCAACTATGCACCAAACTCGAAGGCATTATTCCGGCGCTGGAACCAGCCCATGCCCTGGCCTATGTGGCGAAACTGGCGCCGGGCCTGCCGCGCGATCATCTGCTGTGCATGAATATGTGCGGGCGCGGCGACAAGGATATTTTTGCGGTCGCGCGCATGCTGGGAACACAACTGTCATGAGCGAAACACGTATCGACAAATGTTTTGCATCGCTGCGTAGCGCGGGGCGCGCCGGGTTGATCACGTTTATTACGGCGGGTGATCCCGATCATGAAACCAGCTTTGAAATTCTGCGCGGCCTGCCAGCGGCGGGCGCCGATCTGATCGAACTGGGCATGCCGTTCAGCGATCCGATGGCGGATGGCCCCTCCATCCAGGCGGCGGGGTTGCAGGCGTTGCAGAATGGCGCAAGCCAGATACGCACGCTTGAACTGGTGCGCCGTTTTCGCAAACAGGATACGGATACGCCGATCATTCTGATGGGCTATTACAACCCGATCTATCGCTATGGCGTTGACCGTTTCATAACTGACGCATTGGCGGCGGGTGTGGATGGATTGATTGTCGTCGATCTTCCGCCGGAAGAAGATACGGAGCTGTGCCTGCCCGCGCTCCGGGCCGGACTGAATTTTATCCGGCTTGCAACGCCTACGACCGATGACCGGCGCCTGCCAGCCGTGCTTAACAATACCAGCGGTTTCGTCTATTATGTTTCCATCACTGGCATCACCGGCACGGCAAGCGCGGATGCGGGCCAGGTGGATGAAGCGGTCAGGCGTATCCGGCGTCACAGTTCCCTGCCGGTGGCGGTGGGCTTTGGCATAAAGACGGCGGCGCATGTGGCCGATGTGGCGCGCTTTGCGGATGCGGTGGTTGTCGGCACGGCCATTGTCGATCGTGTGGCGGCGGCAAGAAAAGCCGGTAAGGCGCCGGGCGCGATTGCCGCCGACGTGCATGAATTTGTTGCCGGACTGGCGGGCGGCGTTCGAAAGACACGGGAGCTGACATAAGATGGAAAGCAAGCCCATGAACTGGCTGACCCGGGTTGTGCGTCCAAAGATTCAGGCTGTGTTCCGCATGCGCGACACGGGTGAGGGCCTGTGGGAAAAATGCCCCGCCTGCGATCAGATGATTTTCCAGCGTGATCTGATTGCGGCGCTGAATGTCTGTCCGAACTGCCATCATCATTTGAAACTGACGCCCAGGGCGCGGCTCGATTCAGTTTTTGACGGCGGGCGCTATGAATGGCTGCCGGAGGTGCATGTGGCACCGGACCCGCTGAAATTTCGCGACCAGAAACGCTATCCCGAGCGGCTGAAAGAGGCAAAACGCGCGACCGGACGCGATGAAGCGATGCTGGCGGCCAGCGGAAATATCGATGATCTGTTATGTGTTGTGGCGGTGCAGGATTTCAGTTTCATGGGCGGTTCCATGGGCATGGCGGTGGGTGAAATGCTGATCGCCGCTGCGCAAAAGGCGCTGGCGCTGCACGCCCCGCTGATCGTGTTTGCCGCATCGGGCGGCGCGCGCATGCAGGAAGGCATGCTGTCGCTGATGCAAATGCCGCGCACGACAATTGCAGTGCAGATGCTGCGTGAGGCGGGCCTGCCCTATATTGTGGTGCTGACCGATCCCACCACAGGGGGCGTTACGGCATCCTACGCCATGCTGGGGGATATACAGATTGCCGAACCCAATGCGCTGATAGGCTTTGCCGGACAGCGCGTCATCATGCAAACCATCCGTGAAACACTGCCTGAGGGGTTTCAGCGCGCCGAGACCGTGCGTGACAAAGGCATGATCGACATGGTCGTGCACCGCAAGGATTTGCGGCAAACCCTGTCGCGTATCCTGCATATGCTGATGCACAAGCCGCACTTGCCGCAAGGCGAGCGCCGCAAGGGCAATGAGGCGTTTAGTCCCATCGCGCTTGCCGCGCCACCCAGGATCTAAAGGCGCAAACCATGCCCTCCAGAATGCCAGCACCGCGCCCGCCAGATGAGAGCGCAGCCATACTGGCGCGCATGCTGCATCTGCATCCCAGGGTCATTGATCTTTCGCTGGAGCGCATGGCGCGCCTGCTGCAACAGATGGGCAATCCGCATCTGCATTTGCCGCCGGTCATTCATGTGGCGGGCACCAATGGCAAAGGCTCGACCGTTGCTTTCATGCGGGCGATTCTGGAAGCGGCGGGCCTGCGCGTGCATGTATACACCTCGCCGCATTTGCAGCGCTTTCACGAACGCATCCGGCTGGCGGGGAAATTGATCAGCGAGGCGGAACTGTGCGGGTGCCTGCTGGAATGCGAGCGCGTCAATGCAGGTGCCCCGATTACTTTTTTCGAGATCACCACGGTTGCGGCATTTCTCGCATTTTCCAGAACACCGGCTGATATCCTGCTGCTGGAAGTGGGGCTGGGCGGGCGGCTGGACACCACCAATGTGATTGCGCGCGCCGCAGTAACCGTTATTACGCCGGTCGATCTCGATCATCAGCAATTTTTGGGCGAAACGCTTGCGGAGATAGCGGGTGAAAAAGCTGGTATTCTGAAGCCTGGAACTCCCGCCATTATTGGCCCGCAAAAACCGGCGGCGGCAGAAGTTATTGAAGCGCGTGCAGCAAAACTTGGCGCGCCGCTGCTGGTGCATGGGCAGGACTGGATGACCCATGGCGAACATGGCCGCCTGGTGTTTCAATATGCCGACGGGCTGCTCGATCTGCCATTGCCTGCACTTGTGGGCCAGCACCAGCTAAACAATGCAGGAACAGCTATTGCCGCCGTGCTGGCGCTGCCCGATTTCCGGATCGGTAGTGACGCGATTGCGCAGGGGCTTCGCAGCGTTGAATGGCCGGGCCGGATGCAGCGGTTTGGCGACGGGCCATTGCTGGCTTCATTGCCGGGCGGCGCGGAATTATGGCTGGATGGCGCGCATAATCCGGCGGCGGCGGTCGTCGTCGCCAATGCACTTGCCGAACTGGAGGAACGCCATCCGCTGCCGCTCTATCTGATCTGCGCCATGCTGACGACCAAGGACGCGCCGGGTTTTTTTGAGGCGTTTAATGGTTTGGCGCGCGGGGTTTACACGATTGACATTCCCGGTGCAGAAAACTGCATGACGCCGGATGCTTTAGCAGATGCCGCAGGCCGGGCAGGACTACAGGTGCGCACGGCTTCTTCGCTGGCACAGGCGCTGAACGAAATATCCAGTTACAGCGCCACGCCGCCGCGCGTGGTTATTTGCGGTTCTCTCTATCTTGTGGGGCATGTGCTGGACATGAATGCGGGTTAGGCTGTCGCGGCCAGTGGCGATTGTTGCAGGGGTGCTGTGTGCGGGCCCTGGATTGGCAAGCGGATTGTAAAAATCGATCCATTGCCCGCACTGCTATCTACATGCACCGCGCCGCCATGCAGGGTGACCAGCTCTTTCACCAGATTCAGCCCTATTCCGGTGCCAACTATGCCGGTTGAATTCTGCGCCCGGAAGAACCGCGAAAAAAGCTTTGGCATGTCTTCGGCTGCAATGCCCAGCCCCTGATCGCGTACAGAAACAGCCAGCAATGCCCCCTCGCGCCGGCCATAAATATGGATGGCCGGGCTGTCTGGCGAATATTTCACCGCATTGGAACAGAGATTCGTCATTACCTGATCCATAGCCTTGCTGTCGGCAATGATGCGATCGGGCAATTCGTCAAGATCAAGACTGAAATTATGGCCGGGGGACAATTCCTGCTGGCGCCCGCATACCTCCATTATCAGCGATTTCAAATCACATTCATGTGGCGCGATCTCAATCTTGCCGGCGTCAAGGCGGGCCACGGTCAGCGTGCTTTCAATCAGCTTGGTCATTCGGCATACGGCGCCACGAATTTTTTCGGCGCGTTGCGCAATGCGCTCCGGGGACATTTTTTCCGCTTCGTGCACCAGAAATTGTGCCGAACCGTCGATAATCGCCAGCGGCGTGCGAAATTCGTGCGAAGCCATCGTGACAAACTGTTTGTGCAGATTATTGACTTCCTTTTCCATGCTTAGCGCGTGCTCCAGTTCACGCGCCTGTGCATGTAATCTGGCCTCCTGCTCTTTATAATGGGTAATATCTGTTTGCAGAATTATTTCACCGCCATCTTCGGTCTTTGTCCTGGTGATACGCATCCATCCCCCGTCCTGCCGGGGCAGTTCCTGGCTGGTGGCGTCGCTGCGTAACGCCGAGAAATGTTCTGTGATAAATTTAATGCGCGGGGCATTGCGTTTGTTTTTTTCCAGAAGTTCGACAAACACATCATCCAGCGCCACGCCAGGGTTCAGTATTTCGTCAGCTTCTGGATATAGTTGCAGCATATGTTTGTTGACCAATACGATCAGCTTGTTTTCATCCACCAGGCACAGCCCCTCGGAAATTCCGCTGATGGCGGTGGCCAGCCGGGCTTCACTTTTTTTGATGCGCCGTGTCTGCGCGTCAACCATCTTGACCAGATGATCCCTGTGCCGGCGCAATTCCTCCTCGGCGTGAACCTGCGCGGTGATTTCGGTCAATGAACCCGCGATGCGCATCAGTATGCCTTTCGCGTCACGGCGAAACGCCCCCTTGTTCTGAAACCACTGATAGTTGCCATTTCGGGCGCGCAGCCGCAGACGTGATTCAAATCCCATGCTGCCCGAATTCATATTCTTGTTTGCTCGCGTCTGGACAGTCTCCTGGTCATCGGGATGCACAAATTGCAACATTCTTGACATGCTGGTGATCGCTTCTTTTTCGTCATAACCCAGCAATTGCATCAGGCGTGGCGCCACAAACATCGTGCCGTCGGTTACTTTAAAGTCCCAGATCGCCGAGTCGGATCCGCGCACACACAGATCAAAGCGTTCCAGTGATTCCTGTAACTGGTTCCGGGCAGCGATTTCTTCGGTCAGATCATGTATGTTGGCGACAAAGCTGCGCTTTCCCTTGCTCCATATCTCATTGACGATCAGCCGGGCCGAAAACTCTTCGCCGTTTTTGCGTTTGCCTTTCAGCATGACGCCGTTGGCCAGATTGGCCAGGTTGCGCGGCTTAAAGTCTTTAAAGTTCTCGAGCGTGGCGAATGGTGTGGATTTGGATATTAACACTCTGGCTGGCTGGCCCAGAATTTCTTCGGCCTGATAACCAAACACCGTTTCCGCCGACATGTTGAACGATTCAAGAATGCCGCTTTCATCGAATGCGATCACGGCATCGCTTGAAAACTGTAACATGGCTTTGGCGCGTTCTTCTTCGGCATGCAGCCGAAGTTCAATTTCTTGCGCGCGGTGTTCCACATCAGCGGCATGACGAGAAATTGGACGCACTCTGGCAAACCAGAACCAGATCATGAAGGCTATCGCCGCCACTAACATCAGCAGGTTAAATTGCAGCATGGAAAACAGGGCGCGCTGTTCAGCATGCCGGGTTTCGCCGGTTACTGCTTCCAGGATTGAAATTATTTCTTTGGATTCATGGGCGGGCAGTGGGCCGAATGCGTCATCCGCCAGCATAAGCGCGCGCGCGGTAGCGACAAACGATGTGAACAAATCTCTGTGCCTGGAGACTTGCTCTTCCCTGCCTGCGGATTGGTTGCTGAAACCTGCGCGGTCTTGCGCTTTGATCAACGCCAGATGGTTGCGTTCCAGATTATCAACCGCTTCGGAAAACTGCGCATAGGCCACGCCGCTTGCGATGATGTTTGTCCCGCGCGAAGTTATTGCATACTGGTTGGCAAGAATATTTATTTCGGCGGCCAGCAGCGCTTCTTGTCCCGCGTAATAGTCTATTTCGCGGTATGCGGCGACCCGGGTGTAAAAATAATTTTCGCCCCCCAGATAGCCCAGGACGAGCAGCCCGAGCACCGTAAGCGCCTGGCTGGCGCTGCTGATCAGGGAGGTAAGTCCCCTTTTTAGCGTGGATTGCATGCAATTCCCATTACGTGTTTATTTTACAACAAGCACGTATTGATATTTTAATATATTTAAAATATCGTAAAAGTAGTATCATAAATATTAATTCAACCATTATAGAAATATTAATCTTTGCTGAATTTAATGGGTGGCCAACGGGATATGTCCCGCGAGTATGCGGGCGGCAAACCACAGGTGGAACACGCCATGGCAAAAATTATTTGCGTCGAAGATGAACCGGATATCCGGGAAGATATTGTCGAAACACTGGAACTGGCTGGACACACGGTTTTTCAGGCGGAAAATGGCCAACTGGGCCTGGAGCTAATCCTGCGCGAGCGTCCCGATCTGGTCATATCCGATATCACCATGCCTGTGCTGGACGGGCTTGGGCTGCTGGCGGCGATACGCGCGCAACATCCGGAATTTGCGGATATGCCCTTTGTGTTTCTTTCCGCGCTGGCGGATCGCAAGGATCAAATTGCCGGGCATGAACAGGGTGCGGACGAATATCTGACCAAACCGGTGGATTTCGATCTGATGCATGCGGTGATTAATGCCAAGCTGCGCCAGGTGCAGCGCATGCAGGAACAAAAGGATCGTCAGTTGTTGAAAATGTATGGCGCCCTTACCCGGATGCCGATCCTGGAGGATGAACCTGAGGAGCATAATCGGCTAAAGGGAAAGCGGCTGAACATTGTCACCATCAGCGATGATGATGTGGATTTGACAGAAGTTCATCGGGCCATCAAGTCATGCGGACATGTATTGCATTGCATGAAAAGCGGCAGAAAATTCCTTGCATCCGTAAATAGCCTGGCGCCTGATTTGCTGCTGGTTGCGTTCAACAGTGAGGATCTGAAGGCGCCGATGTTGGTCAAAATGCTGAACGATATGGGGGAATATTCATTTTATAAAATATTATTGTTGCCGCCTTCGGTGCCGGATTTTCCGGCGATGGGAAAATTGCCATCCTTTGATGCGCATATGCGCACGCCCGTGGATTGTCAGGCGCTTATGAAACAAATCGAGCGCCTGAGCGTGAGTCTGAAAGATTCAGAGGATTTACTGGCGACAGGCTAAGCGAAGGGGCTAAACCTCGACCCAACTGCGCAGCAGGTTGGAATAGACTTTTGAGAGCTGATCAAATTCAGGGCTTTTGCCATCGCGTCTGAAAATGGTGCGGCGCACATTATCCAGCTCGAACAGCATTTTGCGGTGTCCCGCGTCGCGCACATAAATGCGCGCGTCCCTTATTCCCTGCCTACGCCGAAGCGAAGCCCCGGCTTCGTCTGTAGGGGCGGCCCGGATGCGTTAACCCGCGTTAACCATAAAAAATTAAAAAAAACATGAAATTTTTAGGCCCGCATACCTAATCCTGGGTATGACAGAAAGCGCTTGTTCCGCCATACTTCGCCCCGGGAACCCGTTAGGAAGCGCTCTTGGGGGATTGCCATGAACGAAGCCCGGATTGGAACGCTGATCGAGAACATCTACGCCTCGGCCTTCGAAGAGGATGGGTTGGACGGGGTGTTGCAAACCCTGCGGACGGAATTTCATGCGGCACAGGCATCTTTGCAGGTGCGGGAATGGTCCGAAGGAAAACACCTTTTTATCGCTTCAACGCTGGATGCGTCATGCCTAAAACCTTACAATGCGCATTTTTACAGGCTTGATCCGTCGGGCCCGGTGGCCAGTAGCACGAAAATGCCATCGCTGGGGCAGGGGCAGATATACACCGAAGAGGCGTTTACAGACCGCGCCGCCTGGTTCCGCTCTGAGTTTTACAATGATTTCCTCCGGCAGACCTGCGACATGGGCCAGCCGCTGATCTCTATCCTCTATGCATCGGAGAGCGAGCTTGGTGATTTTCTTGTCCATCGCCCGCCTTCGGGCGAGGAATATAGCGATGGCGACAGAAACCTGATGCGCCTGCTTGCTCCGCATCTCAATCGGGGCCTGCAAATCTACCGCGAATTGGCGGGGCTGCGCGGCAAGGCCGGGCTGTTCGAGGCCGCGTTCGGCGCGCTGGGCGCGGTGTTTCTGCTGGACCATTACGGGCGGGTGCTGCGGCGGAACAAGGCGGCGGAATCCATGCTGGATAGCGGCGGTCCGCTAACGGTGTGCGAGGGCCGTCTGACGGCCCGCCATCCGCCCGATGACGACCGGCTGGCGGCGGCGTTAAAGCCGCTCCAGCTTGGCGTTGCGCCGCCTGAACTGATCCTGCGCGGCCCCGCCTCCAGCTTACGGCTAACTGTCACGCCGGTGGATGGCCTCAACGTGCCTGTGTTCTTTGATGTCACCTATACGGCAAGGGTGGCCTTCCTGGTGACGGCAACGGCGCTTGGCCCCAGCCTGCAAAATCTGATGGCCCTTTACGGCCTGACCCGGGCCGAGGCCGAGGTGGCGCTGCTGCTGAGCGAGGGGCTGCGCCCCCCGCAGATCGCTGCACAGCGCGAAACCAGCATCGCCACGGTGAACACCCAGCTCAAACAGATCTACGCCAAAACCGGCGTAGATGGACAAATCGCCCTGATCCTCAAACTGCTCGGCCGACGGTAGGGCTTTGTTACGGTGTCATCCTGACCCCCTACCGTGTCATTCTGAACGACCCGCTGCGCCTGCGCGGCGAGAGTGAAGAATCTCCCGCGAGAGAACGCCGCCGATGGGGATTCTTCGCTTCGCTCAGAATGACAATTCCGGGTTTTTCAGCACGCCGCTATACCTCGGCCCAACTGCGCAGCAGGTTTGAGTAGACTTTTGAGAGCTGATCAAATTCGGGGCTTTTGCCATCGCGTCTGAAAATGGCGCGGCGCACCGTATCCAGCTCAAACAGTATTTCGCGCTGCCCTGCATCGCGCACATAAGTTTGCGCCCAGCCCACCGCCGCATCGCGCATGCCGCGCGTCACTTCACATACCCGGTGCAGGCTGGTGGACGGGTAAATTACGGCCTGACCGGCCTGCAATTTGAATACCTGCTCGCCGGAAGCGGATTCAATCACCAGTTCACCACCGTCATAGCTGTCCGGCGGGCTGAGGAAAAGTGTGAAGGAAACGTCAGAGCGCACCTCATTGGCCTGGTCGCCGGCGCGGCCCATGATCGCATCATCTACATGGCTGCCATAAGACATGCCGGTTTCATAGCGGCTGAACAGCAGGGGCCGGAACCGCCTTGGCAGAACCGCTGATGCAATGACGCTGTGCGCGGCGATCTGCGACAGAATTTTCTGCTGTAGCGCCTGTGCCTGCGGCTGGTTTGCAGCGATCTGGAGATTGTGTTTGATCCCCCGGGCATGCCAGCCCGCCGTCTCCCTGCCATCCACAAAGTGGCTGCCGGTAAACAGCGCCTGGGCTTCCTGTAACAGTTCGGGGGGAAGCATATCCGCGATGCATAAAATCACTTGTTTCTCCTGTCCGCCGGGCGAATGCCTGATTATACTTCCATACTGGTCTGGTTTGATGTTGGAATATGTTTTCGTTGCAAAAGGGAAATTTTGCGACTAATTATCAATATCATAAACATGCTTATCGAAGGGCTTTCTCGTGGCTGAAAACAGAACAAGGATCTGGTTCGGGGTTGGCGCCTGTTTATTGTTGAACGCCAATGGATTACCCGCTTTGGCGGCAGACGGCGGCCCATCCACAGCGGCCGGCGCGCATCCAACGCATGCAATGAACATGGAAGGCGGTGAAGGCGGCGAAGGCGGCGAGGCCGGATACACTAACGAAGACCCGGATCAGGTCTTTGCCGTAAATCTGTTGCTGACCAAGGGGCATCTGCATATCGCCCATGAAATGGCGGGGCTGGGCAACTG
>DAIOWE010000046.1:0-18193 GCA_036758605.1 Pseudomonadota bacterium
TCGTCGAAATCAAGGAAATCAAGATGCGCCCGACCATCGACATCCATGATTATGGGGTGAAGATGAAGGCGGTGCAGCGCTTTTTCGAAGAAGGCGACAAGGTAAAGGTCACCATCCGTTTCCGGGGCCGCGAATTGTCGCATCAGGAACTGGGCATGAAACTGCTGGAACGGGTGCAGGTAGACACCGCCGCCACCGCCAAGGTGGAGCAATGGCCCAAAATGGAAGGCCGCCAGATGACCATGGTAATGGCCCCCAAATAGGGGACTGGGGTCATGGCCCCCGAATAGGGGGCTATCGCATATGAAATTTTGTATGCTGGATGCGGCTCCCTCTCTCCTTGTGGGAGAGGGTTGGGGTGAGGGGGCTGTGTATAAAAGCTTTAGGGCGGTATGACATTAGGTTTGGTCATATTCTTCATCGTCATTGCGAGCCGCGTGAGCGGCGCGGCAATCCAGAGCGGCACGGAAATACCTGTAATTTTGACTCTGGATTGCTTCGCTCTC
This sequence comes from Pseudomonadota bacterium, assembly GCA_036758605.1. Taxonomy (GTDB): domain Bacteria; phylum Pseudomonadota; class Alphaproteobacteria; order UBA11222; family UBA11222; genus UBA11222. The sequence goes on from DAIOWE010000046.1 coordinate 507, forward strand.
GCCGCGCAGGCGCTGGCGCAGCGGGTCGCTACGGCGTAGCCAGGTCCGGGCAATGCAGGCACAATCGGGGACTTTGCGGTGTGGCGTCTGGATTACCCGGACAAGCCGGGTAATGACACTGTGGAGGGGTGTAAAACGTGTAAATCAGATCAAAATACGCTCTATATCTCCCGGATAGGGCGTCGCCATATCCGGGAGATATAGCCGCCTGTCAGGCGATATCGCCCGCAAAAGTGAAGCCGGAGGCAACCCCCGCCAGCTTGATAAACACGTCATCCGCAGCAACGCCAGTGCCGGAGCCGGTTCTTTCGAAGTAAACATAGGTTTCGCCTCCGAAGATGGCGGACGAAACGCCCAGATTGGTGGTGTTGGCCGTCGCCATCGCCGTGGCGATTTGCGCCGCGGTTGAACCACCCGCTAGCGCGTCCACCGCAGTTTGCACGGCAGCCTGCTCGGCAGACGCCACCTCGGTCACGTTGTAGAAGATCAGAACATCGGCGCCGATCACAAAATCGGTGATCGTTTCCCCTGTGGTTAGGCCCGACGCATTTCCCCCTGCGGCCCCGTTGAAGCCGAAGGCGTCAAAGCCGCCACCGCCGGTAAGCGTATCGGCATCCCCCTCACCGTAGATATATTCACCTCTGCTGGTTCCGGTGATGTCATCGGCCCCGGCGCTGCCTAAAATAATTATCCTGTCGCCGGTTGGGGTCGTCGTAAAGGCTTCAACGCCAGCCGCAATGGAGGAGTCCTCGAAAGTAAGTTGCGAGAAGTTCTGCACGCCGCTGGCATGGATATATAGCGCGCCGAATTTACCTGTGTCCGTCAATGCCGGATCATTGAAGCTGTTGACTACAATTGCCTGATTGTGCAACTGGCTGCCCGCGAAAATGGCGTAAGTGTTAAAATCAAGCGCGGCGTCATCGCCATTGCCTTTCGTGCGGATAAAGATGCGCTCAATGCCCAGGCTGCTGAGTGTGGGCGTTCCAGCCAGCCCCCTGAAATCTGTCGAGTAATAGGCAAGAAGGGCGTCAGAACCAGCGCCGCCATTCAGCGTATCGCCCAGCGCCTGGTCGACGGCGGGATCGCCCGCGACGGAGACGGTTGGACTGAAACTGCCAAAATAGAGGAACGCATCATTGCCATCGCCGCCATTCAGCGTATCGGCGCCCAGGCTGCTGAAAATGGTGTCAGTGAAGCTGGTGCCGGTGATGTCATCGGCCCCGGTGCTGGTGAAGATTCTGATGAGGTCAGTGCCGTTGGCGAAGGCGTTGTTGGAGCCAGTGAACGCTTGCTCAAAAGTAAGACCGGCAAAACTCTGGGCGCCTGCTGCGTTGATCGTTAATGCTGCGACGTTCGCGCCCGGATTAGAGCTATCAAAGGAATTGATAGAGATTGTCTGGCCGTTCAATTGTGCGCCATCAAATGTGGCGTTAACTGCAACAGCGCTCTTGGTTGCAATCAATATGCGCTCCAGAGAGCCGGATGTCAGCGTAGCGCCGCCATTCAACGCCGAAAAATCAGTCGAAATGCCGACGACTAGACCATCGCTGTCATTCCCGCCATTAATGGTCAGGCCCGCCGCCGTGCTGCCGCCCCCAACAAAAACAAAATCATCAATGCCCGCATCGCCGTTCAACGTATCCCCGCCGGGGCTGACGAAGAAACGGTCATGGCCGCCGCCACCGTTTATCGTGTCATTGATGCTGGTGCCGGTGATATTGTCATCCCCGGCGCCGCCATTGATGTTGATGATGTCCGTGCCGCTGACGAAGTCAGAAAATGTAAGCCCCGAGAAATTCTGTGCGCCCGAAGCATTGATTGTCAGCGTCTCCACGCCTGCGGAATCTCCCTGAACATTAATGGCCTGACCTGTCAGTTGCGCGCCGGTGAAGATGCCAGTATTTCCGTTGGTTAACTGTACCGTCTGAATAGCGGCGTCCGTCAGGGTGGCATTTGTCAGGCCGGAGAAATCAATGATGCTTCCCGATGCGCCGAACGCCGCAAGTCTATTCGAGCCGGCGCCGCCAAAAATGGTGTCGCCCGTAACTTCGGCAGTGGTAAAGTAAGAGAAGAGGTTGCTGCCCGCACCGCCCCGCAGAATATCCGCGCCCGCGAAACTGATAAATTGCGTAAACAGGCCATTGGGGCCCGTGATGTCATCGTCCCCGGTACTTCCGAAAATGAGGACTGAACTATTGAAGGCATCAACGCCATCGGCGGCGGATGAATCGGCAAAGTTAAGTTTCGAGAAATTCTGTATTCCGCCACTGGCGTTAATCACCAAAACCCCAGCATTAGAGGTGTCGGGCGTATTCGGGTCATTGAAGGCGTTAACCACTAACGGCTGGTCATGCAACTGGCTGCCAGCGAACTGCGCCTGGACGAGTGTGGCCCCCTTCGAGGTGATCAATATCCGCTCGATAGAGGCATTGGTCAGTGTCGGGTTTGCCAGAGAGTGAAAGAAGGTAGGGGCGGAGCTTGTTGCGTTTACTAAAATCGAATCTGTCCCATCACCACCATCAATGGTCTCGCCCCCAGCAACATCGCCCGTGTTGTACAGGAAAGTGTCATCGCCCAGGCCGCCATTCAGCGTGTCGGTTCCAGCCAGGCCATTGATGGTGTCATTGCCGCCAAGCCCGTTGATCACATCGGCGCCGGCGGTGCCGGTGAGCGTGTCGTCACCCTCCGTGCCCTCAAAGGAAGCGGACGGCGGAGGCGGCGGAGGCGGCGGCGGTGGCGGTGGCGGCGTTTCATCCACCACAGGCGGTGGGGTCACCACAGGCGGCGTGATGATTTCGTCAAATTCCTCCAGCGCGCTGGTGATCGAGGAGGGCGCTGCGGTTACCTCCGTGATCGCCTGCCTTGCTATTTCCAGCGAGAACTCAACATTCTGGCTGTCCAGCAGCGCGGTAAACGCTTCCGCGACGGTCACCTTGTTGGCGACCACGACGGCGTCGTCGCCCTGCGCGCCGCTGACAACATCCTGAATGATGTTGCCAAGCGAACGGCCCGAATTCAACTGCGTTCTCCAGTAATTCATCCCCTCGGCGTCGATTTCTGTCCGGTTGAAAAGATTTACATATATGGCCGAAAGAAAAGCCTCCTGCGCGACTGTATTGCTTGCCAGACTTTCGCTTGTCAGCGGGCCATACAGCGCGATCGCCTCGTCCTGGACGCTGAAGCTTTGCGCGATATCGGTAATGGACATTCCGGCATTCGCCGCCTCGACCCAGTACGCCAGCCCTTCCGGGTCAGCGGCGCGGTTAAAATATGCTACATATAGGCTGGAAATGGATTCACTTATGGTTGGCATGTTGCACCTTTCGGGTTGGAATTAATGTTCCGCTTTACTCTATGAATGCGGATAATTGTGGCGGGGTGCATGCATGCCGTCATCACCAGGATTAGGTATGCGGGCTAAAAAATTTACGTTTTTTTAATTTTTTTATGATTAACGCGATTGGGTCAGGAAGGAGTGACGCATGGCCGCCCCCCTTTGTCCTGAGCCGCCCCATCCAGTCATCCTGAACGAAGTGAAGGATCCCCATCGGCGGAGCGCATACGCGGGGGATTCTTCACTTCGTTCAGAATGACAGTGTATGGATGCTCAGGATTTGTGTTGAGGATGACACCGCAACAAAGCCTCACCGCCCGAGCAGTTTGAGGATCAGGGCGATTTGTCCGTCTACGCCGGTTTTGGCGTAAATCTGTTTGAGCTGGGTGTTCACCGTGGCGGTGCTGGTTTCGCGGTGCAGGGCGATCTGCGGGGCGCGCAGCCCCTCGGTCAGCAGCAGCGTCACCTCGGCCTCGGCCCGGGTCAGGCCGTGCAGGGCCATCAGATTTTGCAGGCTGGGGCCAAGCGCTGTCGCCGTCACCATGAAGGCCACCCGTTCGCCATGCAGGGCGTTGGCGAACAGCGGAATATTGCGGCCCTTTACCGGGGTGATGGCCAGTTGCAGGCCGGCGGCCATGGCCCCGCCGCGCAGCACAATTTCAGCAGGCGCCGCACCGGGCAGCATGGGCGCGAACGCCGCTGCCAGCACCGCGTCATCCGCCGCCTGGCGCGCACCCAGACGGCCGTCAACAAGGCTCAGCACGCCGTCATTTTCCAGCATGCATTCCGCCGCCCTGTTCAACATCAGAACCCGCCCCGAAGCGTCCAGCAGAAACGCTGCGCCAAGCGCTTCAAACGCGGCCTCAAACAGCCCGGCCTTGGCACGCAGCCCCGCCAGTTCGCGGTACATCCGCAGGCCCCGATTGAGATGCGGGGCAAGGGTTGCCAAGCGTTCTGATTCTTCTTTCGTAAAATCCTTACCAGATAGCGGACGATGCAGTCGAATATTCGTTATCGAAAAACTATGATTGCCAATGATAGTGGTCATGCCTTTGCAAAAATCGTAACGCCTGCCGAAATCCCGATAGAATTCGCAGTTAAGATACTCAGATAACGGAATCAGATCAGAACTTGGGAAAACCCCCCGTCGCGCAAACATATCAACATTTTCAACAAGACCATGCCCCTCTGGATCAACCGCATGGTAATGGTTAAAAAAATCATTGGCACACGACTGGTCGGAAATTGTTGATATAGCGAACATGGGCGCCGCGTTAAGTTTGTTCGACATTAGTGAAGTTACGCTTGCCGCGTGAAATTCCGTCCGCAGGGTTTGCAACACAGAATCCCAGCCAACTTCCCCGAAGGCTGAGGCATAGATGTTCTCGATCAGCGTTCCAATCCGGGCTTCGTCCATGGCTCTTCCCCTAAAGAGCAATTCCTAGTGGCATGATGTTGGGTTTGTCTCTATCCGCACCTACTTTGTCCTTGCCCGGCTTGGCCGTGCAATCCAGATAACCCATCAGGGCTTGACCATGGGGCATGGATTACCCGCCTGAAGCGGGTAATGACAGCATTAGGGGACGTGCAAACCTAAGTCATGTCACCCTGATGATGCCGCCCTAATGTCTCCCCAGGGGAATTGTGTCAGAACAAGTCCTCTCTGTCATACCCAGGATTAGGTATGCGGGATTAAATTTTTATGTTTTTTTAATATTTCCTGATTAACGCGAGTGGGCCGCCCCCTTTGTTATCCTGAGCCGCCGCCATCTTGTCATGCTGCCTGAAGATGCAGGTACCAATAAGCCTAAGGCGACCAGGCTACGCCGAAGCGCCCCGCTGCGCCAGCGCCTGCGTGGCGAGAGCTTCAGCTTCGTCCAGGCGAGAGCATCTCCATCGACGGAGTTCCCACGCGGGGGATCCTTCACTTCCTCCTTCGCCAAGGCTTCGGAGGACAGGTCGTTCAGAATGACACAGTATGAGGGAGAGCCTTCGCTCTCTCCGCGCAGACTTGCCGCCATGCGCCGCCTGTGCCAGAGTTAATCAACAATAATCCGAATCTGGAACGTCAGGGGAGCCGCTTATGGCATTGCCGCAAAATCCGAATATTTTCGCAAATAACCCGCTCGACAGGGTCAGCCATAAACGCACCGATGCGGACTGGCTGGCCGGACGGCTGCTGCACAAGGACAGTTTCATGCTGCCCATGTATAAGGAAAATATTTTCACGCTGCCGCCTGCCAAACCCGGTGGGGCGCCCGAGGTGGGCTTTATGCGCCCCAACATGTTCGCCGATGCGCTGGCGGGGGGCGCGACGGTGCTGTTTCTGGGGCTGGACAAAAAGGACCGCGCCTATTTCGCGGTTGATCTGCCCGGCGATACGGACCCGAGCAAAACGGGGCCGTTGAAAGGTTTTGGCGAGTTTGGCGATCTGCGCGGCCTGGCCATGAATATTGACGCCCATGACGCAGCCATTGCCGCCCAGGCCAAGGCGGTGCTGAAATGGCACAGTACGCATAAATTCTGTTCCGCCTGCGGCGCGCCATCGGTGATCGCCGAGGGTGGCTATCGCCGCGACTGCCCGGCCTGCAAGACGCAGCATTTTCCCCGCACCGATCCTGTGGTGATCATGCTGGCGACCCTTGGCGACAAGGCGTTGCTGGGGCGCCAGAAAATTTTCCCCAAGGGCATGTATTCGGCACTGGCCGGCTTTGTCGAACCGGGCGAGTCGATCGAAGAAGCGGTGGCCCGCGAACTGTTCGAAGAAGCCGCCTGCCGGGTGTCCTCCGTCACCTATCGCTTCACCCAGCCCTGGCCCTATCCCATGTCGCTGATGATCGGCTGCACGGCTGTGGCTGACAATGAAGAGATCCAGGTGGACGGCGTGGAGTTGGAAGAAGCCGTGTGGGTCAGCCGTGGGGATCTGCGCGATGCGCTCGAAGGCAAAGGCAATGGCAAGGTGATGATCCCGCCCCCTTTCGCCATCGCGCATCAACTGGTGCGCCAGTTTGTCTATGGGTAGGGGGGGGCGGCGGCCTAATATGACATTGTTTCAACCCTATTCCGGGATTGACAGGGGGCGTCTGCGCAACTAGTGTCCGGCGCGATTGCTGGCGGTTCCTTTTTTTCGGGGCCGCTGTGTTGTTTCGGGGGCTTGTATTTTGCGGGCGGATAATGGCCTTATCGGCCATGACTGATGAACCAAAGCCCCCGTCCGATGGCAGTTTTGAGGCCCGGCTGGAAGCAGCAAGGCGCGCCAATGCGCCGCAACCGGCACATGGTACGCAGGGCGGCGCCATGGGAACGGCATTCCGGCTGAGCGCCGATCTGGTTTCCGCCGTGGTGGCGGGGGGCGGGCTGGGATGGGCTCTGGACTGGCTGTTTGGAACGGGTCCGTGGTTATTGATGCTGTTCTTCTTTTTGGGGGTCGCAGCGGGGATATTAAATGTTATACGCACGGCGAATGGAATGAACGCCGCGCAACAGACAGATTCGGCGATGCCTGATACAGGTGCGCGGGAAGGTCTGGAAAAGGATAGACAGGGAAACGGTCTTGAGCACTGAAACGCATAACCCATTTGCCCACAGCCCGATGGCGCAGTTTGAAATTCACCGCTTCATTCCGATGGAAGCGGGCGGCATTGATGTGTCCTTCACCAATTCCAGCCTGTTCATGGTGATTGCGCTGGCCGCGATTACCCTGTTCCTGTCGCTCAGCATGCGCCGTGGGGCGCTGGTGCCCAGCCGCTGGCAGTCGATGGCGGAACTCAGTTATGAATTTGTCGCCAATATGATGCGCGACATGGTGGGCACGTCCGGCCAGAAATTTTTTCCGTTTGTATTCACCCTGTTCATGTTTGTGCTGTTTACCAACATGCTGGGGCTGCTTCCCTATTCGTTCACTGTCACCAGCCACATCATCGTGACTTTTGCGCTGGCCAGTCTTGTTTTCATTGGCGTGACGGTGCTGGGCTTCATCAGGCATGGCATTGGCTATCTGAAACTGTTTGTGCCGCACGGGGTGCCCAGCCTGCTATTGCCCCTGATTGTGGTAATCGAAGTCATTTCCTATCTCAGCCGCCCGATCAGCCTGTCGGTGCGTCTGTTCGCCAACATGATGGCGGGCCACACCTTGCTGAAAGTGTTTGGCGGCTTTGTCGTCATGCTCGGGTTTCTTGGCGGCTGGCTGCCGCTGGCGTTTTCGGTCGCCTTTATCGGCCTCGAAATACTGGTCGCATTTCTGCAAGCCTATGTGTTTGCGGTGTTGACCTGTATCTATCTCAACGACGCGCTGCATTTGCATTGAGGAAATCGCACGTCACTGGATCAGCAATGCCCATATTGGGCCGTTTACTAAAAGGATTTTAGTCATGGAAGCAGAAGCAGCAGCACTTTTGGGTAAATATCTCGGCGCCGGCATGGCTACCATCGCGCTGGCTGGCGCGGGCGTTGGTATCGGTAATATTTTTAGTAGTTACCTGTCCGGCGCGCTGCGCAATCCGGCCGCTGCGCAACAACAGTTTCCGAACCTGCTGCTGGGTTTTGCGCTTGCCGAAGCAACCGGCCTGTTCGGTCTGCTGGTGGCGCTGATCCTGCTGTTCGTGGTCTGACGCCACCCATTTAGGAAGTTGGGCCGATGCCGCAATTAGTCTTTGCCGATTTCGCACCGCAACTCGTGTGGCTGGCGATTACGTTTACGCTGCTATATCTGATTCTGGCGCGGGTGGCCTTGCCACGCATCGCCACGACACTGGAAAAGCGCCGTGATGTGATCGCCAATGATCTGGATGAGGCGGGCTGTCTGAAGCGGCAGGGCGAAGATGCGCTCAAGGCTTATGAAGCGGCGCTGGCCACGGCGCGCGCCAAGGCGCATGCCATCGCTGCCGAAACCCGGCAGCGCCTGACCGAAGAAGCCGACCGTGAAAAAGCCGCGCTTGCCGCCAGCACGGCGAAACGCGCGGCCGAGGCCGAGGCGCGCATCGCGGCGTCAAAAGCTGCGGCAATGGCCAATGTGCGCCAGATTGCGGCCGATACGGCATCCGCGATCGTCGGTAAATTGATCGGCGGCAGCAGCCCGGATAGCGCGGCTGTGAATGCCGCCATTGACGCAGCATTGGCCAGGGGCAAGGACTAGATCATGGACGCACTCTATGAACCCGCAAACTGGGTAGCCATTGCCACGCTGTTGTTCGTGGTTCTGGTCGTATATCTCAAGGTGCCCGGCATGGTTGGCGCTGTACTGGATGCGCGCGCCAGGGAAATAGCGGATGAGCTGGACGCGGCGCGGCGTCTGCGCGAAGAAGCGCAGGCGCTGCTCGCAGGTTATCAGCGGCGCACGGCGAATGCCGAAAAAGAAGTTCAGGAAATTGTCGAGCTTGCCCGCGCCGAGGCCGCGCGGCTTTCCAGCGAAATGCAGGCGAGTCTGGCGGCTCAGGCCGAACGGCGCAGTAAAATGGTGGAAGAAAAAATTGCCCAGGCGGAAGCCCAGGCCATTCAGGAAGTGCGCGCAGCGGCTGTGGATGCGGCAATTATAGCGGCCCGCACCCTGATAGGCTCTCAGCTAAGCCCGGAAAAGGCGCGTGAACTGATCGCGCAAAGCATCGACGACGTGCGCGGCAAGCTGCTGCACTGATTGAAGCCATCCCGGGCGCGCCCAGCGCCGGGGAATTCCACACTGCCTGTAAATATATCCACTGTGCTTGCAGAATCACATGAAACTGTAAAGAATTACTGCGAAAAGATCATTTCGAAGCTATATTCAAATGATTAACTGGTGTCGCGGCATCAAAATTTGCAATCGTGTTCAGGTTTTGTGGGGTTCGCTTTTGCAGTCAAGGTGACGCTGATGGGGCCGGGGTGAAGGCGGTTTTGCTGTTCCACCCGGTCCGGTGATGGTCTGGTGGGATTGTGCATGTTGATGAACAATACCAAGTCATTGGTCGATGCTTGCCCCGCGCTGGTTCTCAACGCAGATTTCCGGCCGCTCAGCTATTTTCCGCTTTCGCTCTGGTCCTGGCAGGACACGATCAAGGCGGTATTTCTCGACCGTGTCAATATCGTCAGCGAGTACGAGCAAAAGGTGCACAGCCCCACTTTCGAAATGGCGCTGCCCAGTGTGGTTTCGCTAAAACGTTACGTAAAACCGGCGCGTTATCCGGCCTTTACCCGGTTTAATCTGTTTTTGCGGGACGGGTTCACCTGTCAATATTGCACCAGCCGGGAAGAACTTACCTTTGACCATGTGGTGCCGCGTTCGCGTGGCGGGCGCACGACCTGGCAAAATGTGGTGGCCGCCTGCTCATGCTGTAATTTGCGCAAGGGGGCGATGCTGGAATCGGAATGCGGCATGCATTTGCGGCGTCAGCCATTCCGCCCGACGAACCAGGATTTGCAACGCTCGGGCCGCGCTTTTCCGCCAAATTATCTGCATCAGAGCTGGGTTGACTATCTGTATTGGGACAGCGAACTGGAATCCTGAAAGATTTCTGTTCTTATTGCTTGACACATTCCATGAACCAAAATAGAACATAATCACAAGTTTCTATTTTGTTCCGGGAGGGTGTGCTGTCCAATGCTGACCAACAAGCAATATGAACTGCTGATTTATATCAATGACCGGATCCGCGAATATGGGGTTTCGCCGTCATTCGACGAAATGAAAGATGCGCTGGATCTGAAGTCCAAGTCGGGCATCCACCGCCTGATCAATGCGCTGGAAGAACGTGGTTTTATCCGCCGCCTGCCCAATCGCGCCCGGGCGCTGGAAGTGTTGCGCCTGCCCGAAACCATGGCCCAGTCTGGTGGGCGTACGCGCGGCTTCTCGCCCAATGTCATCGAAGGCAGCCGCAGCGCCTTTACCGGCGTCAGCGCCCCCGCAAATGCCGGCAATGAAAATACAATCATCAACATACCCATGATCGGGCGCATCGCCGCCGGCACGCCCATTGAGGCGCTGGAGGACCGCTCGACCGTGATGGGTGTGCCCTCCGACATGCTTGGTGCAGGGCAGCATTACGCGTTGGAAGTGCAGGGCGATTCGATGATCAATGCGGGCATTTTTGACGGCGATATCGCCATCGTCAAACAATGTGACACCGCAGAAAATGGCGCCATCGTTGTGGCGTTGGTGGATGGGCAGGAAGCCACACTGAAACGGCTGCGGCGCAAGGGCGCATCCATTGCGCTTGAACCCGCTAACCCCAATTACAAAACCCGCATATGCGGCCCCGATCAGGTCGCGGTGCAGGGGCGCCTGGTAGGTATTTTTCGTAAATATCATTAGACAAGTGCGGGGCCTGCAAAAGAGAGCAGGCTCCTGATAATAAAAATCGGCTTACTTTAACCAACTGCTGCAATAATTTGCCCGTGCTTGTGGGTAGTCAGGCCATAATGTTCGGGCATTGCGCGATTGTGGTGGAATTTGTCCAAGCAGGCGCACCTTGTTCGGCGCGTTCCAGCCAAGCAGCCAGATATCCGCCACACCGATGATCGGCATTTTTAGCATATTCGGTCGATGGCATAGCAAAGTGAGGGCCTCGGCGGCGCCAAGCGTATTTTTGAGGTCGCTGGGTTGGCTGCGCCATCCGGCGGTGCGTTTGTCGATCAGCATTTGCCAGCCAAATGTATCGAGCCATGCATCCAGCAAGCGTGCATCGATAGGGGAGGTGTCTAAATCAAAAAACCGATAGGAAACATCGCGATCTTCCATCCAGCGCAGCGCCCTGCGACAGGTGCTGCTGTTATTCCCTCCAAAAACTTTTACCATTACCCGCTCACTGTAATTACTGCTGATCTTAATACAGGCAGTCTCACACAAACCAGGTGCAAATAGATGTGACAGCGGTCACAATTATACTTAACCGCCATCAACCATTTGCGGATAAGTTCGTTAGCCGGCGACAAGCCCGCCATCGATTACAAGTTCGGACCCGGTCATATAGGCGGATTCGTCCGACGCCAGATACAGGACGCCATTGGCGATATCCAGCGGCTGTCCGGCCCGCTTCAGTGGCGCGGTGGCGGTGGCGAAGGCATTGGGGTCAATCGCATTGGAGCGGTTGCCGCCAAACACATTGCCGGGGATTTTAGTCCAGATCGGGGTTTCGATCACGCCGGGATGCACGGTATTGACGCGGATATTGAACCCGGCGCGGGCGCATTCCATGGCCACGGCCTTGGCATATAGCCTCACGCCGCCCTTGGTGGCGCAATAACCGGACAGGCCGGGCGAGCCCTGCAGCCCGGCAATGGAGGAGGTGATGATGATCGAGCCGCCGCCGCTGTCGCGCATCAGCGGGATGCCATGCTTGCAGCCCAGAAACACGCCGTCCAGATTAACGGCGTTTTGCCTGCGCCAGTCGTCCAGCGATTGCTCCCATGTCATGCCGCCCAGACAGATGCCGGCATTGTTGAACAATATATTTAGTTTGCCATAAGTCTTTTTGACTTCGGCTATCACTTCGGCCCAGCGTTTTTCATCGGTGACATCATGCTGCAAGGATATGGCGGCGCCGCCCGCCTTGTTGATGCCGTCGGCAACCGTTTTGGCGTCGGCGGCAACAATGTCGGTGACCACCACAGTGGCGCCTTCTTTTGCCAGTAATTCAGCGCTGCCCTTGCCGATGCCAGAGCCGCCGCCGGTGACCAAAGCCACTTTTCCTGAAACCCGTCCCATCATTCTCTCCTAGCTGTTTTTGATGTTGAAAGTGTGGTGCCAAGTAAATCCGCAATGGCCCGCATGTCCAGATGCGTCTCCACCATATCCGCCAGACGTGAAATTTCCCCGTCGCGTAGCGCAGCATAATCCGGCGTCACCGGTTGCGCCAGCCCTGCCCAGCGCAGCAGCGCGTCGCAGGCGGCCGCAGTTTCAAAAAGCCCGTGCAGATAAGTTCCCAATATCTGATCGTCGATCGAACGCGCGCCGTCTGTACGATCTGTCAGATATATAACAGGGTGCGCCAATGCCGGGCCCTGCGAAATGCCCGCATGAATTTCATAGCCTGTAACGGGCGCATCCTCGAGCGACAGTTTGCCGCTAACCAGATGCAACTGTTTGTCCGGGGCCAGTTCGGTCTGCATGTCGAAATAGTTCAGACCGGCGCAATCGCCGGCCGCGCCTTCAATGCCATGCGGGTCTTTGATGCGATGGCCCAGCATCTGAAAACCGCCGCAAATACCGATCAGTTTGCCGCCATAGCGCAAATGCCGCTGAATGGCCTTGTCCCAGCCCATGGCGCGCAACCAGGCCAGATCGGCACGCACCGATTTTGATCCGGGCAGAATGATCAGATCTGCTGGCGGCGGCGTTTCACCCGGTCCGCAAAACCGGAAATCGACCTGCGGGTGCAGCCGCAGCGGATCAAAATCCGTGGCGTTGCTGATGCGCGGCAATGCGGGAACAGTCACGCGTAGCGCACCGGCATGGGCGCTCTTTGCGGCCTCGCGTGGCAGCGCATCTTCCGCTTCCAGATGAAAGCCCTGCAAATAGGGCAGGACGCCCAGCACCGGCTTGCCCGTGCGCGTTTCGAGCCAGCGCAGGCCGGGTTCCAGCAGCGCAATGTCGCCGCGAAAGCGGTTGATGACAAAGCCCTTAACGCGCGCCTGTTCGCTTTCGCTCAACAGCGCCAGCGTGCCCACCAGATGCGCAAACACGCCGCCGCGATCAATGTCGGCGATCAGAATTACCGGGCAATCCACCGCCTCGGCAAACCCCATATTGGCGACATCACCAGCGCGCAGATTTATTTCAGCGGGCGATCCGGCGCCTTCGGCCAGAACCACATCATATCGCGCGCACAGCCGTGCGTGGGATTCAAGCACCGCCCGCATCGCCACGCGCTTGTAATTCTGATAGGCGCCCGCCTCCATATTGCGTAGCGCGTGTCCGTGCACGATGACCTGTGCGCCGGTGTCGCTGTTGGGCTTCAGCAGAACCGGGTTCATGTCCGTATGCGGAGCAAGATAACAAGCCTGCGCCTGCACCGCCTGGGCGCGGCCAATCTCGCCGCCATCTTCCGTCACCGCGCTGTTCAGCGCCATGTTCTGCGGTTTGAGCGGCGCCACGCGCACGCCCCGGCGGGCCAGCACCCGGCAGAGCCCTGTCACCAGCGTGGTTTTACCCGCATCCGATGTTGCGCCCTGCACCATCAGGGTGCGCGCGGTCATTGTTTCGCCGCCCAGCCCCGGACAATCCTGTGCAGCGCCGCAAGCCCGTCGGTTAGCGCGGCGGGGCCGGGTTGCAGAATGTCGGGTGATTTTATTTCAAACAGCGCGCCATTGCGCACCGCCGGTATTGCGTCCCAGCCCGGACGCTGGCGCACCTGTTTGGGCTGAAATTTTTTGCCGCACCAGGAACCGATGATGATGTCTGGCTGACGGCGGATAACTTCGTCCGGGTCGGCAATGATGCGGTCTTTGGCCAGAGAGGCCGCGTCAAGCTCTCTGAAGCAATCCGTTCCGCCCGCGATTTCCACGAGTTCCGACACCCAGCCAATGCCGGAGATCAGCGGATCATGCCATTCCTCGAAATAAATCCGTGGGCGGATTTTCATGGCCGCCGCCTCCGCCCGCATGGTGTCCAAATTGGCCTGATACTGCGCCACCAGCGCATTGGATTTTTCAGATGCGCCCACCATCGCGCCCAGCATGGTGATCATATTCAGAATGCCGTCTACCGTGCGCTGATTGAAAATATGCACATCAAGTCCCGCACGCACCAGATCCGTTGCAATGCCTGCCTGCAAATCAGAAAAGCCCAGCACCAGATCAGGTTTCAGCGCAATGATGGCATCGGTCTTCGCACTGATGAACGCGGAAATTTTCGGCTTTTCCCGGCGCGCCTGCGCAGGCCGCACCGTATAGCCCGATATGCCGACGATGCGGTCCTGCTCGCCCAGCAGATACAGGGTTTCCGTGGTTTCCTCGGTCAGGCAGACGATGCGCGATGGATAGCGGCTCATGGCAGAAACAGCTTTGCAGCGGCCTCCGGATTGGAGGGAAAATACAGATGGATATAGGAAGCGGTCAGCCGGCCCAGCCGGTACACCGCCTCGCCATCCGCACCGCCGCCCTTGGGCGAGCGGCCACGGGCCAGTGGCGTCATCGGCGTTTGCAATTGCGAATAATGAAATGTATGCCCGCGCAATTCACCCTCTGGCAACGCCACAGATTGCAGCGACAGCGCCGTCAGGCGCTTTTGCATCACCGCATGGCCGGACAGCAACCCGGCCATCGCAACGGGCGCTCCATCAAGGCCGGTCAGCGATTGCAGCAGATACAGCATGCCGCCACATTCCGCGAGTATGGGTTTTCCAGACATATGGTGGGTACGGATGGCCTCTGCCATTTCTGTATTTTCAAGCAGGCTTTGCAGATGCAGTTCGGGATAGCCGCCAGGCAGATAGAGCGCATCCGCCGTCGCAAAACCTTTATCCCGAAGCGGCGAGAAAAACACCAGTTCCGCCCCCATGGCGCGCAGCAGATCAAGATTGGCCGCATAGAGAAAAGCGAAAGCCGCATCGCGCGCCACCGCAATGCGTTTGCCCCGCAATAACATGGGGGGTGCGGGAATATTTTCGGGAGAAAAAATTACCGTGTCCGGTTGTGCGAAGATACCGGCCTGATCCAGCGCGGCGGCGGCTGCGTTCATGCGCGCATCCAGATCGGCAATCTCTGCGCCTTGCACCAGGCCAAGGTGGCGTTCGGGCAAACTAAACGCTTCCTCACGCGGCAATGCGCCAAAAAAACGCATGCCTGCGGGCAGGCTCTCCGCCAGCATTTCGCCATGGCGCGCGCTGCCCACACGGTTGGCCAGCACGCCTGCAAAGGGCAGATCATTGCGATAACCGGCCAGGCCCTGCGCCAGTGCGCCAAATGTTTGCGCCATTGCGGAACCGTCAATCACCCCAAGCACCGGCACGCCAAAAGCCACCGCCAGATCGGCGCTGGACGGGGCGCCGTCGAACAGGCCCATGACGCCCTCGATCAAAATCAGATCCGCATCACCCGCCGCCTGATGCAGCATATGACGGCAATCCGCCAATCCCACCATGAACAGATCAAGCTGATAAACAGGATTGCCGGATGCCTGTTGCAGGATCATCGGATCGAGAAAGTCCGGGCCGGTTTTGAACGCCCGCACCCTGCCGCCACGATTGCGGCATTGCCGCGCCAGCGCCGCAGTGATGGTTGTCTTGCCCTGACCGGACGCAGGCGCGGAAATCAGCAGCGCCGGGCAGCTATGTGCGCCATTCACAATTCGACGCCTTTTTGTGCGCGGACACCGGCTTCAAACGCATGTTTGACGGCCTGCATATTGGTGACGGTGTCGGCAATATCCATCAGCGCCTGTGGCGCGTGGCGGCCGGTGACAACAACATGCTGCATGGGTGGACGCGCAAGCAGCTTTTGAAGCACTTCCTCAACACTCAGATATTCATATTTCAGGACGATATTCAGTTCGTCCAGGATCACCAGTTCGAAAGATGGATCTTCCAGCATGGTGCAGGCTTTTTCCCATGCCGCCCGGGCAGCCTGAACATCACGGGCGCGATCCTGGGTTTCCCAGGTAAAACCTTCGCCCATGACGTGATAGGAAACTTCGGGAAAGCGGCGGAAAAATGCCTCTTCGCCGGTGCTGAACGCGCCCTTGATGAACTGCACCACGCCCACGCGCATATTGTGGCCAAGGGCGCGCGCCAGCATGCCGAACGCGGCGGAGCTTTTGCCTTTGCCATTGCCGGTGTTGACGATCAGAACGCCGCGTTCCTGCGTGGCCTTTGCAATGCGTGCGTCAACCAGCGCCTTGCGGCGCTGCATTTTTTCTGTGTGGCCGGGTCTGTCCTGTTCTGCGGACACGCGGCTTAATAGCCCTCAAGTGTTGCATAGCGGTCGCGGTGAAAAGACGAATCGCCAAAGCTTGCCATCGCCACGCGGGCGCGCTTCATGAACAACCCCATATCGAATTCATCCGTCATGCCGATACCGCCATGCATTTGCAGGGCTTCGTTGCTGACCAGGAAATAGGTGTCATTCAGGCGTGCTTTCGCCAGGCTGGCGAGTTGCGGCACGTCCTTGCGATTTTCATCAATGGCGATCAGCGCGTCCAGCACCACGGAAATCGACAGTTCAATTTCACAGAACATTTCCGCCGCCCGGTGCTTCAGCGCCTGAAACGTGCCGATCAGCACGCCGAACTGCGTGCGGGTTTTCAGATATTCCACGGTGCGTTCAAATTCTTCACGGACGCCGCCCAGCATTTCTGCGGCCAGCCCGATGCGCGCGCGGTCCAGCACCGGGTCAAGAATATCCGCACCCTGATCAATATTTCCCAGCACGGCAGCCGCGCCAAGTTTCACGCCGGTGAATTTTATATTTGCGGCGTTACGGCTGTCGGCCATATGTGTGCGGGTGATCTTGACGCCCGGTGCTTTGCTGTCCACCAGAAACAGCGTCAAGCCTTCACGCGCGCCGGATTTGCCCGATGTACGCGCAACAACGATCAATTGATCCGCCACATGACCATCCAGCACAAAGGTTTTCTTGCCACTCAAAACAAAACCGTCATCGGCTTTCTTCGCCTTGGTGGCGATGGCATATGGTGAGTGATGCGGACCTTCTTCATGCGCCAGCGCCATCAGCCAGTCACCCGCCGCAATCGCAGGAAGAATTTCCTTTTTATGCGCCGGCGTGCCGCCCAGCACGACCGTGCTGGCGCCAATCAGCGCGGTTGACATCAGCGGCGAAGCAACCAGTGTGCGCCCGGTTTCTTCCAGCACCACCCCCAGCCCGGTAAAGCCAAAACCCACGCCGCCAAATTCTTCCGGGATAATAATGCCAGCCCAGCCCAGGCCCGCCATTTCCTTCCATAAATTGCGGTCAAAGCCATCCTTGTCATTGCTGTCGCGTAATTTGCGGAATGCGGTGACGGGCGATTTATTCTGGATAAAGGTGCGGGCCGCGTCTTTCAACTGAACCTGATCTTCGTTCAATACCAAAGCCATTGAGTTTCTTCCTTATGCGGATTGTTTGTGGCCTTAATCAGGCAGGCGCAAGACGTTTTTTGCGATAATATTCAGCTGCACTTCGGATGTGCCGCCTTCAATCGAATTTCCCTTGGATCGCAGCCATTCCCGGGTGATGCCCAGCTCATGCTCTTCAAAACCTTTGCCTTCCCAGCCCAGTGCGGCGGTGCCCATGGCGGCAAGCAGCAATTCGTATTTACGCTTGTTCTGCTCGGTGCCGTAATATTTGAACATGGATGACGCCGGGCCCGGAGGCGCGCCTGCCTTCATTTCATCCGCCATGCGCTGGCCGGTAACGCCAAAGGCGCGGGAATTCATATTATGTTTGGCAA
>DAIOWE010000047.1:0-18047 GCA_036758605.1 Pseudomonadota bacterium
AATCCATAGGATCAACATCCGCCACGAAAAAGGGCAGACCAAAGCCTGCCCTTTCACAATATTATATCAGGTATGGACTAGAAATCCAGCATCAGTGTCAAAGCAAGCGCCTTGTCATCAACGTCATTCGGCGCCAGCAAAGTGCCCGCACCCGGAACTTCGTCTTCCGCGAAGGTCAGGTCGGCGGCGATGGCCACTCCTGGTCCCAATTTATACTGGGCACCGATGTCCACCAGTTTAAGCTGGTTTTTGCCGGGGGCGCCGATCGTGCTTTGCTGTTCAGAGTCCATATAGGCAATACCAGCCTGCCACGGACCCGTCGCATAGGTTACGCCCACATTCCAGGCTTCTTCGTCACGCGCGCTGCGGGTTGGCGAACCTGTCGGGATCATGCCATCGGAACCATAATAACCACCGCCGAGGGTCCAGCCCACATAGGTGAAGTTGGCGCCCAGATGCCAGGCTTCCGGATCGCTGCCGATAATGCTGGCGCGGCCTTTGCCGGTTGCATTCAGACCATTGGATTCATGGTCGCCCCAGGCGTAACCAGCCGAAAGCTTGACGCCGAGACCGGAAAACTCGCCGACATAGCTGCCGCCCAGTTCAAGAATATCTTCGATGCCGCCATTCGCATCACCGCGAACGCCGAAGGTGTTAACCCAGCCGCTACCGGTAGAGGGATCCGCATTAACAGCGCCCAGCGTCGGGAACGCGCCCGCCGTTACGCCCGCCGCGCCCGCGCCATCATTGGACGGGGTATAGGACATGCCAAGCTGAAAGCCGGTCATGCGCGGGGTGAAATAAGTCACCTTGTTGGAGTCCCCCGACATTTTGATGCGGGTCGAGGTGCGTGCGCTGAAACGCGAAATGTTCCAGAAAATCGGGGTGTCCACGCCATAGGCGTCGGTCGGCGCCGGTGCGGTGTAGGCCATCTTGAAAGGCGCGCTATCCGTCGAGCCGATTTCCGTGCGGCCCATGCCGCCTTCGATAAAGGCAAAGACTTCTTCATTGCCCAGGGCGCTGCCGCCTACCTGTTCCTTGAATTCGATATTTGCGCCAACGGTCACGCCGCTGTCCAGAACGGTCGAGCCGTTGATGTTGATTTCAACGTCCTGCTTGACAGAGCTGTCACCGGTTCCCGGCGCGTCATCATCATGCAGCACAAAAGACGCATCATAAAAGCCATTGATCTTCATCGAAATCGGATCGGCAGCGATCGCAGCGCCAGCCATCATGCCGGAAGCAACCAGTGCAGTTGTGCCATATAGAAACGTTTTCATACTTTACCTCATGTTTAGTAGGTTCGCCGCCACCATGTGTCTAACAGGCTGACCGGTCCAACCGCTAATAAGCAGGGTACCCGCTGCACCCGCCATTTCCCGATCAATCTCGCAAACTGCATCGTAAGGGTCAAGCAAGAACGCCAAACAGGATCGCCACAATGTTACAAATAGAATGACCTGTTGCCCTAACATCACATAAATGATGCCTATGCCTATGATTTAGTCAACTGTATAAGCGTTTATTCTATTTTGACGGCGGCGCAGGAGCGGTCCGCCCGCCACAGGATCGCCCGAATCTGCCATAATTTTGTGGAGATTTTATTGCACAGCGGTTGCTGCTAGTGCCGCTTGGCTCTATAAAGCGGCCTGTAACCGCATGTAAGGGGAAGATTTTGTCATACACTGTACGGAACTGGCGGGACATTGTCCTGATTACCGCGATGGGCTGTCTGCTTGTGCTTTCCGGCTGCGGCTCTGTAGAAAGCGAATCGCGCTATCCTGAGAAAATCGGCAAGAATCGGTACGATCCGGCGCCCACCGGCCCCAAATCCGACGAATCGCTGTTTGGTGAAGGCGGCATATTCGGGCTTGGCGGCGGCAAGGACAAAAACGATGGCGGCGGTATTGGCGTCAACAGCTATCTATGGCGCGCCAGCCTCGACACGATTGCATTTATGCCCTTGACTTCCGCTGACCCTTTCGGTGGCGTAATTATTACGGACTGGTACGTTAACCCAAGCCATCCGAATGAGCGTTTCAAGATGACCATCTATATTCTGGACAAACGGTTGCGCGCCGACGGTGTAAAGGTTTCGGTCTTCCGGCAGGAGCAGGGGCCAGGGGGCGCCTGGACGGATGCGCCGAGCAATGCTGAAACCGGCGTTCGTGTCGAAAATTCCATTTTAACCCGGGCGCGGCAATTACGCATCGACAGCGAAGCCGGCTAAAGCAGAGAAGCAGGACGTGCATGGCCCGCTATAATCCCAGGGAATCAGAACAAAAATGGCAGGCGCGCTGGGAGGCGGAGCAGGCCTTTGTGGCGGCGCCTGACGCCCGTGAAAAATATTATGTGCTGGAAATGTTTCCCTATCCATCGGGGCGCATCCATATGGGGCATGTGCGTAATTATACGATGGGCGATATTGTGGCGCGTTATAAACGCGCGCGGGGATTTAATGTGCTGCATCCCATGGGCTGGGACGCCTTTGGCATGCCCGCCGAAAATGCGGCGCGCGAACGCGGCATCCATCCCGCCATCTGGACCTATGAAAATATCGCCACCATGCGCGGGCAATTAAAGGCCATGGGTCTATCGATCGACTGGACGCGCGAACTGGCCACATGCGATGCGGAATATTATGGCCATGAACAGCGGATGTTTCTGGATTTTCTGGAAAAGGGTCTGGTGTACCGCAAGGAATCATCGGTCAACTGGGATCCGGTGGACGGCACAGTGCTGGCCAATGAACAGGTTATTGACGGCAGGGGATGGCGGTCCGGCGCACTGGTCGAACAGCGCATGCTCACTCAGTGGTTTTTCAAAATTACAGCATATGCGGATGATTTGCTGAAATCGCTGGACACGCTTGACCGCTGGCCCGAAAAAGTCCGGCTGATGCAGAGCAACTGGATCGGCCGGTCCGAGGGCATGCGTATCCGTTTTGCCATTAACGGCCCAGAGGCAAGGTCTTTGCCCGGCGGCGGCCTTCTGGAAGTTTACACGACACGCCATGATACGATTTTCGGGATGAGCTTCTGCGCCATTTCCGCAGATCATCCCATTGCGCTGGAACTGGCCGCCGGAAATCCCGCCATCGCTGATTTCTGCAAACAGTGCCGTGATATCGGGGGTACCGCAGAGGCGCTGGAACGCGCAGAAAAGCTGGGGTTTGACACCGGCCTGAAAGTACAGCATCCGTTCATTGCGGGACGCGAAGCCCCCATCTATATCGCCAATTTTGTGTTGATGGGATATGGCACGGGCGCCATTTTCGGCTGTCCGGCGCATGATCAGCGCGATCTGGATTTTGCCCGCAAATATGGCCTGCCGGTAGTACCCGTTGTCGCGCCCGCTGATGCGAAAACCATCGACATTGTTAATGATGCGTATACGGATAATCTGAACGGGCGGCTGATCAATTCCGGTTTTCTGGACGGGCTGACCATCGCCGTGGCCAAGGCGGAAGTCGCCAAACGCCTGCAAGCCGCAAATGCGGGGGAAGCGGCGGTAACCTACCGGTTGCGCGACTGGGGTGTTTCACGTCAGCGCTACTGGGGCTGCCCCATTCCGGTTATTCATTGTGATGATTGTGGCGTTGTGCCGGTGCCGCACGAACAATTGCCGGTGACGCTGCCGCGCGATGTCAGTTTTGATAAACCCGGCAATCCGCTGTCGCATCATCCATCATGGAAACATGCGCCCTGTCCAAAATGCGCGAAACCGGCAATCCGGGAAACCGATACGTTTGACACCTTTGTCGATTCGTCCTGGTATTTCGCGCGTTTTTGCAGCCCGCACGCAACCACGCCGGTTGAGCGCAAGGAAGTGGATTACTGGATGCCGGTCGATCAGTATATTGGCGGCGTCGAGCATGCGATTCTGCACCTGCTTTATTCGCGTTTTTATACACGGGCCATGCAGCAGACCGGTTACGCCAGGGACAGCGAGCCGTTCAGTGGCCTGTTCACCCAGGGCATGGTGACCCACGAAACCTATAAGGACGCCACTGGCGCATGGCTGTTTCCTGAACAGGTCATCAAGCGCGAGGGCGAGGCCGTGCATAAGGATACCGGCGCGCCGGTACAGGTCGGCAAGATCGAATCCATGTCCAAATCCAAACGCAATGTGGTCGATCCCGAACATATTATTGCGCATTATGGCGCCGATACCGCGCGCTGGTTCGTGGTGTCCGACACGCCCCCCGAACGCGATATTGAATGGACCGAATCCGGCATCGAAGGCGCATGGCGCTTTACCCAGCGCGTATGGCGGCTGGTGGATGAATCGCTTGACAGACTGCCACAGGCCGCAACGACCGCGCCGATCGCCGTTGGCGAGGCAAGCCTAAGCATGCGCAAGGCGGCGCATATCGCCATCGCCGCAGTAACCGAAGATATTGAGCGGTTTCACTTTAATCGGGCCGTAGCGCGCATCTATGAGCTGTCAAACAGCATTAATGCATTCATTAACCTGAAATCCGACGAAGCGGCCGCGGGGTTCGCGTTGCGCGAAGCATTGGAAGCCCTGATCCTGCTGGCTGCTCCCATGATGCCCCATCTTGCTGAAGAATGCTGGGCGGCGCTGGGTCATGCGCAATTACTGGTGCACACGCCCTGGCCGGTGGCGCAGGCGGATCTGATTCGTGCTGACAATATAACCATCATTGTCCAGGTCAATGGCAAGCGTCGCGGCGATCTGATCGTTGCGCCCGGCGCCCCGGATGCGGAGATTGAAACCAGAGCGCTGGCCCTGGAGGCCGTGCAACGCCATCTGGACGGAAAACCAGCGCGTAAAGTGGTGGTAGTGCCGAATCGAATCGTCAATGTGGTGGTCTAGGCGCGCCCTTTTTGTTTTGACCTGTGCCGGGCTGCTGGCAGGGTGCGGGTTTCAGCCGCTCTATGGTAACCGGTCGCAAGCCAGTTCGACCCCCGCACAATTTGCCCGGATTGAGGTGAACGACATTGATGGCCGTCCCGGCCACCATCTGCGCAATCATCTAATCGACAGGCTTAGCGCCCGGGGTGGCAACTATAAGAAGCAATACAGACTGGACATAGTGCTTAGCGACAGAAAAGACGGGCTTGCGATCCGCAATGATGAGTCAGTTACACGATTCAACTATAGATTGTTAAGCAATTTTCGTCTTGTCCGAATTGCGGATCAACAGATATTGTATGAAGCGAACTTGCGCACAACCGTGGCCTTTAATGTGGTTGATTCTGAATTTGCAACATTGAGTGCGGAACGCGACGCAGAAGAGCGTGCCGCGCGCGACCTGAGCGAAGAAATGATTACCCGGCTGGCAATTTATTTTCAGCGCCTGCCGGTACAACCCCCAGGCTGAGGCGGATAATGGCGATCATTAAAGGCAAGGCTGTGGATCAGTTGCTGACACGCCCTGGAGCCAATTTTCGCGCAATATTGTTTTATGGCCCCAATGAGGGGCGGGTGCGTGAATATGCGGTGCAGGTTGCCAAAACGGTTGTAGCCGATTTGTCCGATCCGTTTCGCATTTCCCAGCTATCGGCAGCCGATCTGAAAGACGATCCCGCACGGCTAGCGGATGAGGCCGCAGCGATTGCCATGACAGGGGGACGGCGTGTCATACGCATGCGCGGCATTGGGGATGCGCAAACAGACAGTTTCGCAAATTTTCTCGAAAATCCCCAGGGGGACAGTCTGATCATTGTGGAAGCCGGGGAGCTGACCAAAACATCCCGTTTGCGAAAATTGTTTGAATCTCACAATCTGTGCGCAATTGTGGCCTGTTATGAAGATAGCGGGGCGGATCTCGACGCCCTGGTTATTGGTCACTTGCGCCAGCATGGCCTGACCATTAACTCAGATGCTAGGGACTATTTGCTGCACTGTCTGGGTGAGGACCGGTTGGCGACCCGGCAGGAGCTGGACAAGCTGGTATTGTATAAATGGCCGCGCAGTCATGCAAGTGAACAGACCGGGGCAGCCTATGTCATAGATGGCAAAGACGCCAGTGGTGCTAAAGATATCAGGGATGTCGCAGATATCAGAGATACCGCAGATATCAGTGATGCCGGAGATATCTTTGATACCGTAGATATCCAGGATAGCTATGACACCAGAGATGTCCATGATACCGGCGATGTCGCAGATATTGCAGATTTCAGGAGAAATTCGGGGGTCAAAGATATCAGTGATACCCATGATACCCTTGATACCCATGATCGTTGTGTCAGCATTGAGGATGTAAGGGCCTGTATTGGAGACAGTTCCGTTCAGGGCCTGGATGGCATTTGTGATGCGCTTGGCGCCGGAAATATAGCCGCACTGGACAATCAACTGGCCCGCGCTTTTGAGGCGTCAATGGCGCCGGTCGCTGTTTTGCGGAGCGCCAGCAATCATTTATTGCGGCTGCAACTGGCAGCGGCAATGCGGGCGCAGGGCGCCTCGATAGAGATGGCGTTGCGCAGTCTGCGGCCACCGGTGCATTTCAGCCGTACCCAGGCGTTTCAGCAGCAATTGCGAATATGGGATTTGCCCCGCATCGCGCATGGCCTGGACCTGTTATTACAGGGGGAGGCCGCGTGTAAAACGACCGGCGCCCCAGACCATAGCCTGTGCAGCCAGGCCATGATGCAGGTGGCGCAACTGGCGCGGCGTAGCGCGTAAGTTGGTGTAAGCCCTATGTCCAGGGGCCGCCGCCCGCTTCGGGTGGGGTCAACAGCCGGAGATAGACATTTTCCAGCTGGTCCAGCGTGGTGTATGTCACCGATATAACCCCGCCCTCCAACCCATGGCTGCTAATCGTAACCTTCAATCCAAGCCCGTCGGAAAGCTGTTCCTCCAGCGCCAGGGTATTGGGGTCTTTTTGCGCCGGGGGTTTTTTCGTTCCCTGGGGCTTGCGGCCCTTGGCCAGCGCTTCAGCGTCCCGCACGGAAAGCTTGCCTGTCACAATCTGTTGCGCCAGCGCCTCGGGGTCGGATGCCGTGATCAATGTGCGGCCATGGCCTGCGGTTAACCGGCCATCCTCCAGCATTTGCTGCACAGTTTCCGGCAAGGCCAGCAGACGCAGCATGTTGGCCACATGGCTGCGGCTTTTGCCGACAATACGCCCGACATCTTCCTGGGAATGATCATAATCATCGATCAGCTTCGCATAGCCACGCGCTTCATCCATGGCGTTCAGATCGGAGCGCTGAATATTCTCGATCAGCGCCAGCTCCAGGCTTTCCGTATCCGATATATCCTTGACCAGAATCGGCACATCGTGCAATCGCGCCATTTGGGCCGCCCGCCAGCGCCGCTCACCCGCGATAATTTCATAATGTTCCGCCAGATCAGCGATCGGTCGCACCAGAATCGGCTGTAAAATGCCTTTTTCGCGAATGGAATCAGCCAATTCCTTCAGTGCGATATCGTCAAATCTTTTCCGGGGCTGTAATATATTGGGACGCAGATTCCCTACCGGCACCTGATTGGGCGTGCGCGATGGCATGGCCCGTCCGAAGGGAGAACGCTCATCCCCCAACAGGGCCGATAGTCCCCGGCCCAGTTTTTGCCTTCTGCCTTCATCCGACATGGTGTCCCCGCCAATTTAATGTCAGGCGGCCTGAGCTGGACGTTCCTGACGGAGAATTTCTCCTGCCAGCTTCATATAGGCCCGACTGCCGGCACACTGCATATCATAGATCAGCACCGGTTTGCCATAGGAAGGCGCCTCGGACACCCGCACATTTCGGGGGATAACTGTTTCATACACTTTGTTGCCCAGAAATCCGCGCACATCCAGCGCCACCTGATCCGACAGATTATTGCGCGAATCGAACATGGTCAGGACAACGCCCTGTATGTCCAGCACCGGGTTCAGCGTGTCCCGCACCATTTCAACGGTCCGCAAGAGCTGGCTTAAGCCCTCCAGCGCGAAAAACTCGCATTGCAGCGGCACCAATACAGAATCCGCCGCCGTCAGGGCATTGATGGTCAGCAGGGACAGCGCAGGCGGACAATCCACCAGCACGTAAGAATATTCCGATCCCGCCCCCCCCAGCGCGTCATGCAGCACATCGCGCAGCCGGTAGCTCCGCCGGGGCAGGGTTGCGAGCTCAAGATCGGCGCCAGACAGTTCAACAGAAGAGGGCAGCACAAAAAGGCCCGGCACGGCGGATGCCTGTACCGCCTCTGCCAGCGCAGCTTCGCCGAGCAACACCTCATATACCGAGCAATTGCGGGATTCTTTGGTGATACCCAGGCCGGTGCTGGCATTGCCCTGGGGATCCAGATCAATGATCAAAACCCGCTCCCCCACAGCGGCAAGCGCCGTCGCCAGATTGATCGCGGTAGTGGTTTTGCCCACACCGCCTTTTTGATTCGCCACCGCTATCACACGCGGCGAAGATGGCATTAATGTTTCACGTGAAACAAGCACAGAATGGGATAAAACTAAATCAGACACGGGCAACCTCCGTGATTCGCAGCACCATGCCCGCCGGATTAGTCCGGCTGGGATGCTGGCTCACGGTCATTTTTCTATATTTTGCGGCTAATGTCAATTCACCATCTACATCTTGTCCCTTTAAAAGTAAAAAAACTGTTGATGAATCTGTCATGGGCGCCGCCATCTCCAATGTTTGATGCAGGGACGCAAAAGCGCGGGCTGTAATCAACCGGGCTTTGCCGCCCATTTTTTCAGGAACAAGGTTTTCCACCCGAACCGTGTGCACCTGTGCGGGCGCATAAGTGGCGCGAATCACTTCACGCAGAAATATGACCTTGCGCTGATCGCTTTCGATCAGATGCAGTTGCGTGTTGCTGCGTTCCGGCTGTAGCAGTGCCAGAACAAGCCCGGGGAAGCCAGCGCCACTGCCAACATCCAACCAGGGGCCGGAAGCCCCGGAAGTTATGGGCATATGTTCCAGTAATTGCGCGCTATCGCGCATATGCCGCTGCCAGAGGTTTGGCAGGGTCGTGTTGCCGATCAGATTTATTTTGGGCTGCCATTTTTGCAGAAGCGCCACATAGCATTCCAACCGCGCACGGGTTTCACCGGATATAAAAAATTCCTGCTGAAATTCATCCGGTCCATAGGCAGCAGGCGTGACGCCCTTCGGTACGCCCTTGTCGCTCACGCGGTTTTTGCTATCGGGTGCTTTTTGACATGCACCAGCAAAGTGGTCAGCGCAGCGGGGGTAATGCCTTCCAGACGCGCCGCCTGTCCCAGGGTGGCTGGCGCCGCCGCCGCCAGTTTTTGCCGGACTTCAGTAGACAGACCAACGACCCGGGCATAATCCAGATCGGCCGACAGATGCAACGCCTCATCCCGCCGGAAGGCTACAATATCCGCCTCCTGCCGTTGCAGATAAGTGTCATATTGAGCGTCGATCTCAATCTGCTCTGTCACACTGGCAGAAAGCCCCCCAAGCTGCGGCCAGATGGCAGCCAGCCGCGCCAGATCAACACCGGGATAGCTAAGCAGCATATGCGCAGAGCGGGGCATGCCGTCCTGATTAACCTGAATGCCGTGGCGTGCAGCCTGGGGCGGCGTAAGGCTAAGGTCTTTCATTATCTCTCTGGCGCGCATCAATTCCTGCTGTGTGGCATTGAAATGCTGCGCACGGTGACGGGATACGCAGCCCCAGGCCAGTCCGCGGCCCGTCAGGCGCTGATCCGCATTGTCGGCGCGCAGGCTAAGCCTATATTCGGCCCGCGAGGTAAACATCCGGTACGGCTCACTCACGCCCTTGCTGGTCAGATCATCCAGCATCACACCAATATAGGCGGTGGCGCGGTCAAGCGTGACACCTTCACCACCCCCCGCCAGACGCGCCGCATTGACTCCGGCCATCAGACCCTGTGCCGCCGCCTCTTCATAGCCCGTAGTGCCATTAATCTGCCCCGCCAGAAACAGTCCCTTTACAGCGCTGGTTTCCAGGGTGGGGCGTAATTCGCGCGGATCGACATAATCATATTCTATGGCGTAGCCGGGCCGGAAAAATTCCACCTTCTCAAGTCCTGGAATGGTGCGCACCATCTCATGCTGCACCGATTCGGGCAGCGAAGTGGAAATGCCGTTGGGATAGATCCAGTCGCTGTCCAGCCCTTCGGGTTCCAGAAAAATCTGATGCCCGGTCTTGCTCGCAAAACGCACAACCTTGTCCTCGATTGAGGGACAATAGCGCGGTCCGGTCCCGGCGATCTGACCGGAATAAATCGGTGCCCGATGCAGATTGGCACGAATAATTTCATGCATGGCAGGGCTGGTATGAGTGATATGGCAGCTAAGCTGCGGCGTTGTGATTGCTTTGGTCAAAAACGAAAACGGCGTGGGGGGTGTGTCGCCGGGCTGTTCTTCCAGGCCTGACCAATTGATGGTCTTGCCATTAAGGCGCGGCGGCGTGCCGGTTTTCAGCCGACCCATGCGCAAATTCAGCCCGTACAGGGTTTTGGCCAGCGCCACTGTTGGGGCTTCGCCAACCCGACCGGCCGACTGGGTAAATTCACCCATATGGATCAGGCCATTCAGAAACGTGCCGGTAGTCAGCACCACGGACGCGCATGCGATACGCTCCCCGGCCTCGGTAATCACGGCAATCACCCGGCCATCTTCAATTTCCATGTCCCCGGCAGGGGCCGCATAAATATCCAGATTTTCTGTCGCCGCCAAAGCCGCCCGCATATGCTTGCGGTACAGATTTCGATCCGCCTGCGCGCGCGGGCCACGAACCGCCGGTCCCTTGCGCCGGTTCAGCAGGCGGAACTGAATCCCGGCGGCGTCAGCTACCCGGCCCATCAACCCGTCCAGCGCATCCACTTCGCGCACCAAATGGCCCTTACCCAGACCGCCAATGGCCGGGTTACAGGACATTTCTCCCAGAGTCTCAAACTTATGAGTCAGCAACAAGGTTACTGCGCCGACACGCGCCGCAGCGGCCGCAGCCTCGCAACCCGCATGACCGCCGCCAACGACGATTACGTCATAAGATTTCTGTGATAATTTCGCTAGCTCCGGCATGGCCGCACCATAGTCGCACCGGCATGAATTGTCAAAACCACACACCAGAATGTTTCACGTGAAACATTATTTTCCAATGCAGAACTCCCCGAACAGTACATCCAGCATATCCTCCACATCGGCCCGGCCGGTAATCCGCCCCAACGCCCGCATGGCTAGGCGGACATCCTCGGCAATCAATTCTGCCGGTTTTTGCTTTTGATTCAGGGCCCTGTCAAGGTTTTCAACGCACAGACCCAATTCCCGGCGATGCCGTTCGCGCGTTAGTCCTGGTGTCTCGCTACCCCCCAGGCGTTCCGCCACCGCTTCTTGAATGCGCTGTAACAATCTGTCGGCGCCTTCCCCGGTTTTCACCGATATTGGGATGTAATTATCTGATATATCAATGTTTTTTGGCAACAAATCGATCTTGTTCAAAACACATAGCGCCGCCGGGTCGCGCCATTCCAGTGTCTGTGCATCCCGTTCCGGCCATGCCCCAGCGTCAAAAACCAGTAATTTCAGATCGGCAGCCTGAGCGGTTATTTTGGCCCTGCGAATGCCTTCTGCCTCAATCGCATCATCCGCGCCACGCAGCCCCGCCGTATCTGAAACAGAAACCAGATATCCCCCCAAATCCAGATTTACCTCTATGACATCGCGCGTGGTGCCCGCCTGGGGTGTTACAATAGCCGCTTCGCGCTGCGCCAACATATTGAAAAGACTAGATTTTCCGACATTTGGCGCGCCCAGAATGGCGATTCGAAAGCCCCGCCGCAATATTTCGCCACGCTGGCCGTCCGCCAGATGCGCTTTGATTTCCATTAATAATTCCGACAACAAAAGAATGGTTGATTCGCTTAAACCTTCGGGCAAATCTTCGTCGGAAAAGTCAATTTCAGCCTCCAGATGCGCCAGCGCCTGTAACAGTCGGATGCGCCAGCCGTCATAAACGGCCCCCAATCGGCCTTCCATCTGGCGCAAGGCCTGTCGGCGCTGGGCCTCGGTTTCCGCTGCAACCAAATCCGCCAGCCCTTCGACCGCCGTCAGATCAAGTTTGCCATTTTCAAACGCCCGGCGGGTAAATTCCCCGGCCTGCGCCGCCCGCGCACCCGGAAAAAGCGAGAGAACCGCCAGCATGCGCTCCACCACCGCCCGCCCGCCATGCAGATGAAACTCCGCCACAGGCTCCCCAGTAAAGCTATTAGGTGCAGGAAACCATATTAGCAATCCCTGATCGATTACAATATTTGAACTATCGGAAAATTTGCGTAATACGGCACTGCGCGGTTTGGGTAGTTGTCCCGCCAGTCTTTCGGCAATGGCGCCCGCCTGCGGTCCGGATATACGCAGCACCGCCACCCCCGCACGGCCTGGGGCGGTCGCCAGGGCGAAAATCGTATCTTCGTGCGAGGCCATGCTGACTTAAATCAAACGCTATCTCCGCCCGGTTTTATGACATTGCGAAACATTTCCTGCCAGCGCTCCATGCCGCTGCCCGCACCGGTCAGAAACCCCTTGAACAGGCTCTCCACATCCATCGTCCCCATATTCTTGCGCATCCGGGCTTCCATTTCCTGCAACATCCGGTCCTGCATCGGGGCCACATCGGGCAGACCGAAAAAACTGCGGGCCTCCTGCGGGGTACAATCAATATTAAAGGTGATCTTCATGGGCTTCCTCGCTTGCTGGAATGGGCCTGCGCCGTTATGTTGCAGCCATATCTTATACTGGAATTCAAAGGGCCGCGCCATGCCGCGAAATATGCTGGACCTGGAAACAAGTCCCTATTTGCTACAACACAAGGACAATCCTGTTCACTGGTACGCCTGGGGAGACGAAGCCTTTCAGGCCGCCCGCAAATATGGCAAGCCGGTGCTTCTGTCCGTGGGCTACGCCGCCTGTCACTGGTGCCATGTCATGGCCCATGAAAGTTTTGAAGACCCGGAAGTGGCCGATCTGATGAACGAGCTCTTCGTCAATATCAAGGTGGACCGCGAAGAGCGCCCGGATGTGGATGCGATATATATGAATTCGCTGGCACTGCTCGGCCAGCCGGGCGGCTGGCCGCTGACCATGTTTCTGACTTCGGACGGCGAACCGTTCTGGGGCGGTACCTATTTTCCACCCCGCGCCGCGCATGGACGGCCCTCGTTTCGCGATGTCTTGCGCGAAGTCCATCAGGTCTATATGTCCGAACCGGGAAAAATTGCCAATAACAGGGACGCGCTGAAACAGGCGCTTAAAGAAATGAGTCAGACGACCACAGAAGGTATGTTGAGTTTTGATATTCTGGATCAGGCGGTACGAGGGCTGGCGCGCCAGATCGATCCGTCCCATGGCGGTCTGAAAGGCGCGCCCAAATTTCCCCAGTCCTCGCTTTTTGAAATGCTGTGGCGCGGCTATTTACGCAGCCATGACGAAGGTCAGTTGAAGCTGTTAAACGCCACGCTGGAGAATATCTGCCAGGGCGGCATCTTCGATCATCTGGGCGGCGGCATCTCACGCTATTCCACCGATGAAAAATGGCTGGTCCCGCATTTCGAAAAAATGCTGTACGATAATGCGCAATTCATTGACCTGCTTACCATGGTCTGGCCGGGCACGCACTCAACGCTCTATGCCTGGCGGCTGTTTGAAACCGTGGCCTGGGTTCAGCGTGAAATGGTACTGCCCGAAGGCGCTTTCGCCGCTTCGCTGGATGCAGACAGCGAGGGCGTCGAAGGCAAATTTTATGTCTGGGACGAAAGTGAGGTCGACAGGCTGCTTGGCCTGGACGCCAAGTTTTTCAAACAGCATTACGATGTCACACCTGTGGGGAACTGGGAAGAAAACAATATCCTCAACCGCCTGAAAGATTTCGGGCTGGCCTCCGATGCGGACGAACGCCGCCTTGCCCTGCTGCGCGATAAATTATTGCGGGTGCGTGAAAACCGCATTCCACCGGCCCGCGATGACAAGGTGCTGGCTGACTGGAACGGCATGATGATTGCCGCACTCGCCAACGCCGCCGCCGTGTTTGACCGGCCGAGCTGGTTTGAGATGGCTGCGCGCGCGTTTGAATTCATCACAGAGAACATGGTCAGCGCGGATGGCCGCATCAGCCACTCCTGGTGCGCGGGAAAAACATCGGACGCAGAAATTCTTGATGATTATGCACAAATGAGCCGCGCGGCATTGGCGCTCTATGAACTGACCGGATTTTCTGACTATCTCGATTGGGCCAAACGCTGGACCAATCAGGTGAATGAGCGGTTCTGGGACAGCGAAAATGGCGGCTATTTCTATACTCCGAAAGACGCCAGGGATTTAATCGTCCGTACACGGCAGGCCGCCGACAACGCCACCCCCAGCGGCAATGGCGTTATGGCCAATGTGCTGGCGCGGCTGGGCTATCTGACCGGCGATATGCTCTATCGCAACCGCTCCGCCGCCGTCATCGAAGCCTTTGGCGGCGAGACCCGTAAAAACTATCTGGCGCTGGGCAGCCTGCTGAACAGTTTTGAATTTCTGGAACGCGGCATACAGATCGTCATTCTGGGCGACCGCGCCGACAAGCATACGCAAAAACTGTTGCAGGCGGTGTATTCCCAGGCCGTGCCGGACCGCACCGTGATGGTAATTGCGCCGGGTACGGAACTTCCAAAAAATCATCCAGCCCGCAACAAGACCCAGCGCGATAACCGCGCCACCGCCTATATATGCAGGGGGCCAAGCTGTTCGATGCCCCTGACCGACCCCGGCATGCTGGCCGACGCCATTGATCCGAGGAAAGCGTCAGCCTGATCATGATGAAAATGGAAATGACCCATGACCGCGACATCTCAAACCGGCATTTTTGCAGAAGGCAGCCAGTTTTATCTGGCGCTTGAATATCGCTGTACCGCATCGCCACAATTAAAAACCGCGATCCAGGCGGCCCGCAGCGCGGCGCTTGCAACATCCGATGCGCATATAGTGTTTGCATTTGGCAACAGGCTGCTGCGCGGGTTTAACGGCGGCACGCTTAGGGATTTTACTCCCATCACCGGCGCATCTGGCCTGACGGCGCCCGCAACACAGCGCGATCTGCTGATCTGGATTCACGGGGCGCGGGCCGACGCCAATTTTGATCTTGCGCGCGCCATTCATGCCGCGTTACAGCCCCATGCCGAACTGATGCTGGAGGTTCCCGGTTTCAACTATCACGAAAACCGCGACATGACCGGCTTCATTGATGGCACCGCCAATCCCCGGCAGGAAGAAGCCATTGAGTCGGCGCTGATCCCCGCAGGGCAGGAGGGCGCGGGCGGCGCATATATGCTGTCGATGCAATATGTGCATGATCTGCAAGCCTTCCATAAACTGGCCGTACCGGAACAGGAGAACGTCATTGGCCGCAGCAAGCCAGACAGTGTTGAAATGGCACCCGGCCACAAGCCCAAAGACGCCCATATTGCCCGGGCGGAGGTCTCTGAAAACGGGGTCGAGCTGAAAATTTACCGGCGCTCGTTTCCGTATGGCGGCGTACAGCAACATGGGCTGTATTTCCTGGCCTTCGCCTGCGATCAGCACCGGTTCGACGCGATATTAAAAAGCATGTATGGTGTTGCAACGGATGGAATACATGACCGTTTGTTAAATTTTACCCGGTCCGTGACCGGTTCTTACTGGTTTGCCCCGTCACGCGAAGCCCTGGAAACCATGCTGCGTTAAACCCAAGGAGGAAAAAATGAGCGGAACAGAAATAAGCATTCCTTGTAAGGACGGCTCCATGATGGGCTATCTCGCCATGCCGAAATCCGGTTCCGGCCCCGGCATTGTGGTGATGCAGGAAATTTTCGGCGTCAATCAGGTGATGCGCGACATTACGGACGCTTTTGCCGCAGAAGGCTTTGTGGCGCTATGCCCCGATCTGTTCTGGCGCATTGAACCGGGCATTAACATCACCGACAAATCCAAGGCCGAATGGGACAAGGCGTTTTCGCTGTTCGGCAAATTCAACCGCGACACCGGCATAGAGGATGTAGGCGCCACGCTCGCCACCATGCGCACGCTCAGGGGTTGTACGGGCAAGGCTGGAACGGTGGGTTTTTGCCTGGGCGGATTGCTGGCCTATCTTTCCGCCACACGCACCAATGCGGATGCCGCCGTCGGGTTTTACGGCGTCAGCATCCCCGATTTTCTGGATGAGGCACAAAACATCAAAAAACCTCTGATGCTGCATATTGCGGGTAAAGATGGTTTCGTTCCACCACCTGCCCAGGCCGCCATGCATAAGGGCCTTGATGGTAATAAGCTCTGTACCCTGTATGATTACCCGGACCAGGATCACGCCTTTGCGCGCATGGGGGGCGAGCATTATGATGAAGCGGCGGCGAAATCAGCCATGTCACGCACGGTCAGTTTTTTCAAAACCCATCTGGCCTGATACATTGACGCGCAACAGTTTCAGATTGATCCGTTCCCTGATAATAGCCTGCGCCCTGTCTGGCGCTGGCGCTGTCCATGCGCAATCTGTCATGCAGTCCGAGCTTCTAAGCGAGGATGTTGCCCCCTTCGTCATTGCCAATGTCGAATTCACCCTGCTGCATGAATTGATCCATGTGCTGATCGACGAAGCGGGCATTCCTGTGCTGGCGCGCGAGGAAGATCAGGCTGATTATCTGACCGCTGTCATATTTTTAAGCAGTCAGACCGGTTTTCCTGTTGTGCCGCCAGAAAAAATTCTGAAGGGCATCAGTGACTGGCCGACCGAAACAGGCCCCCTGAGCAATAGCGGCATCAAACGCATGCAGGCCATCATCGACGCCTGGCGGATTGAATGGACCATCGCCGAGCAGGACAAAATGGATATCCCCTATGCCGATGCGCATGCACTGGAGATTCAACGCTATTATGACATGGTATGTCTGACCTATGGCCGCGATCCCAGACATCTGGAAGATTTCCGGATCGCAAATGAACTGCCATCAGAGCGCGCGGA
Source organism: Pseudomonadota bacterium (assembly GCA_036758605.1). GTDB lineage: Bacteria > Pseudomonadota > Alphaproteobacteria > UBA11222 > UBA11222 > UBA11222. Next base: position 16,935 of record DAIOWE010000047.1, read on the forward strand.
ATTATGTGAACAGGATTTCGCCAAGGCGGAACGGGGGCTTGAATTCATAAAAACCACGCTCAAGAACAACGCCCGCACGCCATTAAGCCGTGCGGGGAACATGCCGCCGGATTTCGCCATCCAGCTTAAATTCGAGGACGTGCAGTCACCTGCACACCAGCAGTATAAATTATGGCTCGAAAACGCATCGATTCTCGTGCCGCTGATCGAGGCGCTGAACAGGGATTACCATCTACCCCGCCCGATTCTCGTGCGCTTTCGTATGTGCGGACAGCCAAACGCCTTTTGGGATCCCAGGGACGCAAAAGTGAATATGTGTTACGAACTGCTTGACCGTTTTATGCATCTGAGCCGGTTCCACAAAAAATATGCGGTGGACAGGCGTGCGAATGTACTGGGCAGGGCCAAGGCGAATAAGACCTTTCAGTAACGCCGGAAGTTAGGTATTCATCGAGGCGAAAAACTCCGCATTGCTTTTGGTGCCGCGCAATTTATCGAGCAGGAACTCCATCGCGTCCACTGTTCCCATGGGGCTGAGAATCCGGCGCAGCACGAACATCTTCGCCAGATCCGCCTGCGAGGCCAGCAATTCTTCCTTGCGGGTGCCCGAACGGGTAATGTCGATGGCCGGGAAAATGCGTTTATCGGAAACTTTGCGGTCCAGAATGATTTCGCTGTTGCCGGTGCCCTTGAATTCTTCGAAAATCACTTCATCCATGCGTGATCCGGTATCAATCAGGGCCGTTGCAATAATGGTCAGCGAACCGCCTTCCTCGATATTGCGCGCCGCGCCAAAAAACCGCTTCGGGCGTTGCAGCGCATTGGCGTCCACACCGCCGGTCAACACCTTGCCGGATGAGGGCACCACGGCATTATAGGCACGGCCCAGGCGGGTGATTGAATCCAGAAGGATCACCACGTCACGCCCATGCTCCACCAGGCGCTTGGCTTTTTCCAGCACCATTTCCGTCACCGCGACGTGGCGGGTAGCGGGTTCGTCAAAGGTAGAACTGACCACTTCGCCCTTGACCGAGCGTTGCATGTCCGTCACTTCCTCCGGGCGCTCGTCAATCAGCAGCACAATCAGATAACATTCGGGATGATTGGCGGCGA
>DAIOWE010000048.1:0-17590 GCA_036758605.1 Pseudomonadota bacterium
TTAATGCGTCCATGGCGCTGTGCGGTCTGCGCGGAAATTATCCGCATAGGCCTTGAGCACCCGTTTGGTTTTGCGGGGCTCGATGACCTGATACGCCAAACCATGCTTGTCTGCAAAGGCAATCGCCGCCTCGCGGCTATCGAAACGCAAACGAAGCTCAGTATTGCGCATATCAGAGGCGCTGGTCCAGCCCATCAGGGGTTCGATTTTCTTTGCCGCTTCAGATTCAAATTCAACCACCCATATCTGGCTGTTCGATTTTCCTGATTGCATCGCGTTTTTGGACGGCTGATAGATTCTGGCCAGCATCACCACATAATCCCTGTACTGAACATTGCTTACTCAGCCACTTTCTGGCTGTTAATTTTCGCCAACTGGCTCTGGAATTGGCCCAGATCGAAATAATCGCGCCATTTGGTGATTTTGCCGTCTTTTATTTCAAACACGCCCATCACCGGCAGTTCAAGCCACTGGCCACTCATCATGAATTTATCGGTGCGCTCGGTCATCACTGCGCCGCCAGAGGTCTCTGCGATATGATGCGTTTCGAAGACGAGCTTATCCCCCATTCCGATAAAGCCTGCGATGGTTTTACGAATATCCGCCAAGCCATTCACAATTGGCATGGGGATATTGTGATACACAGCGTCTGTCGTAAAAAAGCCCATGACTCGGTCCAGATCCTGGGCCTCCCATGCGGCAATAAAATCCTTCACGATTGCGATATTGCTCATTGCTGCTTTTCCCCCGTTGGGCGTTAGCCGGTATACCCAGCGGGGCAGCCTATCACGACCCGCTGCGCCAGCGCCAGCGCGGCGAGTGCGTGGCGCAAGAAAACCGTTAGGCGACCCCGTCAAATGCGGCCAGCGAAACCGGCAGGCCCAGATCCTGTAAAACCGCAATATCCAGCACGCCCACCACCTTGGTTTGACCCGCGCCAAGCGAACTGGCCATCAGATCGCCGCCGGTTCCCAGATGGGCTGGCCCTGAATTGGACAGGCCAACCGCGCCGCCTTTGGCCTCTACCGCATTCGGCCCAAGGAAATTCAGATTGCTTGCCGAGAGGCCCGTTACATACTGATCATAATTGGTAAGAAAGCCTGGCTGTATGGGCCTTCCGCTACTGTCCAGATTGCTGCGAAAGCCGAGCACATGTCCCAATTCATGGGCAAAGATCGAAAGAGCGTCGAATTTATCGCGCGGCATGGGGTCATCAACCGAGTCTCGGAAAACCAGACGCGATGGATCGGTTGCAATCGTAATCCGCCCGTCGGGCGTAGTGCCATTGGGATCGCGTCCGACTACCAGTTCCACACCCACCCCGGTCTGGGTAAGGCGGCGCCCATCAAATATTTCGCCGGTATAGACCTCAATCAGAGAGCTTGCGGAGGCCAGCACGCCCGGGGCGCCGCTCTGAAATGTGACTTCCAGTTCAATGGGCGCCGTACGGGTAAAATGAACCGCCCACATATCCCACGCTGCGGCGAGACTGTCGCGAATGCCCGCATCAAAAGGCGCCAGCGTTCCGGTGCTGTCCACGATTTTTATGGTCAGTCCATTGCCGGTCCCCAAATTGTGCAACGTCTGCTGCGCCAGCGTAACGGATATGGTGGAGGTGTCTATATCCGCCACCACGCGGCGCGCATCCCCGATGCGGAAGATTTCGCCCGTAGCATCACTAATCTGGTCCACATAGCTCTGGGCAACCGCAACCTTGTTATCAATCACTGTTTTGTCACTGCCCTGGGCGCCACTGATAATATCGATGATCACCCCGCCAACCGGTTTGCCTGCCGCCAATTCACCCTTCCAGTAGGAAAGACCGGCCGCATCCGGGGCGTGGTTGAACAGATTATTGTAAACCGAGGTCAAAAACGCATCGACGGAACCACCAAGCGGGTTTGCCAGATAGGCATAGCTTGAAATGGCTTCACTCTGCCGTGAAAAACTTTCGGCGATGGTGGCGATAGACATGCCGCTCGCAAGATTCTCCACCCAGTAGTTCAGCCCGGCCGGATCCGGCGCGCGGTTAAAATAACCGATATATATCTGCGTAATCAGCGCATTCGAGGCTGTCATATACCAACTCCCTCCGATTTTTTCGGGGAGCGGATATATTGTAGTATTCAGATTTATATTGGATTAATGCGAAAGTTTTTACTTGGTAAATACAGTATTCATAGTAAATTACGCATTAATTATAAATATAATCATTGTATTTACCATGCCCGTCTGCTGCTGCGGCCGTCCCGCGAGCTGAAAAATTAAAAAATGTAAATTTTTACCCGCATACCCAATCCTGGGTATGACACGTCCCGCTTCATCGAACAGAGCTGTCTGCTAAACCAGTCCGCCCGCCGCAAGCACGGAAACCGGCAGGCCCGTGTCCTGCAGGATGGCGATGTGCAGCGGCTCTACCAGCCTGACCTGCCCGTTGATAATCCTGGCCGCCATCAGGTCCGTCGAATCCGCGAGATGCGATGGGCTGGCCGGGTCCAGCGCCACCGGGACGCCGCCATTCGCAGCGAGGGCGGCGGGACCGGTAAATACCGGGCTGCTGACGCCGGTGATATAACGCTCAAAAGAGCCAATAAAACTGCCGGACAATGACGATCCCGCACTAAAACCCAGAATATGACCGATTTCATGGGCAAAGACCGATATCGCATCAAACTTGTCCTGGGGCAGGGGATCATCCAGTGACGCACGAAACGCCAGGCGCGAAAGATTGCTGCCCAGGCTTATTTCGCCATCTGCCGCGCTGCCATTTGGATCAATGCCCGTGGCTATTTCATAACCCACACCTGCCTGAAGAATACGCTTTCCCTGATCAAACTCACCTGTACTTTGCGTGACAAACGAACGCGCCGACGCCAGTGTGCTGTCGCCCCCCGGCATTAGATTAATTTCGAGTTCAATCGGCGCATGGCGGGTGAAATATACCTCCCATAAATCCCAGGCGACATGAATGCTTTTACGGATCGCTGCTTCAAGGGGCGCAAGAACGCCCGTTGGGTCGTTGATGACCAGTGTCAAATCATCGGCAATCAGGGAAAGCGCAAGTGTCTGGGCATTGGTAACGGATGCGGCGGCTGCATCGACGCCGTCCAGTATCTGGCGCGCATCGCTCAGCCGGAAAGTTTCTCCAGGCGTATCGGTCAGGCGCGTGACATAAAACTGGCTGACGGCGGTTTTATTATCCACAATCATCCTGTCCGCGCCCTGGGCGCCACTGATAATATCGACAATTACCCGGCCAACCGGTTTGCCCGACGCCAGCTCGCCCATCCAGTAGTTCAACCCCGGCCCATCAATCGCGTGATTGAACAGGTTCTTATAGACGGAATCAAGAAATCCATCCGCTGTGCCGATACTCGGCGTTGCCAGAAAGTTGTGAACGGAGCGGGTTTCAGACTGTACGGAAAAGCTCTGGGCGATATCCAGCAGCGACATGCCGCCATTGAATTGGTCAATCCAGAAGTTCAGCCCCGCCGGATCGGGCGCGCGGTCAAAATAACCGACATAAAGCTGGGTAATCTGATCGCTTGTAGTAGCCATAACCAAATTCCTGATAAACTCTCGTAAAATCAGACATAATCACACTGGCAAGGGCGCCGCAATATGGCCATTGTCACACTTGAGCCATAATTACAACAGCACGGGGAACCATATATGAAGCTCTCTACCCGCAGCAATATTAGCCCCTTCATCGTAATGGAAGTCATGGCCGCTGCCGCCGCGCGTGAGGCGGCGGGTGGGGATGTGCTGCATCTGGAGGTGGGGCAGCCTTCCACCGGCGCGCCCAGAGAGGTGATAGAGGCCGCCCAGCGGGCACTGCGCGAAGATCGTATCGGCTATACGTTGGCGCTGGGACTGCCGGAATTGCGCCAGCGTATTGCGCGGCACTATCTTGAGCAATACCGGCAGGTGGTGAATCCGGAATGCATTGTCATAACGACCGGATCATCGGCGGGTTTTTTACTGTCGTTTCTGGCGCTGTTTGATCCCGGCAGCCGGGTGGCGATTGCGTCTCCCGGCTATCCCGCCTACCGCAATATCTTGCAGGTTTTGAATATCGAACCGGTGCTTGTTCCGTGTACGGCGGATAACAAGTTTCAGCCAACGCCGGAACAGCTTGTTCTGGCGGCGCGTGATGCGCCGCTCGATGGGCTTCTGGTGGCCAGCCCCGCCAATCCAACGGGTTCGATGATTGATGAGGCGCAATTCCGCGCGCTGGCCGACCACTGCCGCGCGCGCAACATGGCGCTGATATCTGATGAAATTTATCATGGCATTACTTATGGCAAGGCAGCACATACGGCGCTGGAATTTGACGGGAACGCCATCATCATAAACAGTTTTTCGAAATATTTTTCTATGACGGGATGGCGGCTTGGCTGGATGATCGTGCCGGAGGCGATGCTGCGCGCAGTAGAACGGGTCAGCCAGAACCTGTTCATCTCATCGCCCACCCTGTCGCAACACGCCGCATTGGCCGCGTTTGACTGTCACGATGAATTAAAACGCAATGTCGCGGTCTATGCCGCCAATCGGGAATTGCTGCTGCGCGAACTTCCGAAGGCCGGTATCAGCCGCTTCGCACCTGCCGATGGCGCATTTTATCTGTATACGGATGTTTCACATTTGACACAGGATAGCGAGGAATTCTGCCGGAGAATGCTGGTCGAAACCGGGGTGGCGGCAACCCCTGGGGTGGATTTTGACCCTGCGATGGGCCATCAGTTTGTACGGTTTTCTTTTGCCGGTTCAACGGAAGTAATGGCAAAGGCGGCCGCGCGTCTGAAAGACTGGCTGACGTAATAGCTTACGCCAGAACGATGCGGTTACGGCCAAGCTTCACGCCTTTGGTGGCGTTGCGGGTGTCAATCACCAGATCAATCGCGCCAACCAGGCCATCATAATCAATACCATCATGGTCGGTGCAGATCAGCGCGACATCATATCGGCCGCAGAAATTATCCAGATGCCATTCCACACTGGGGCGGCCGGCCAGGCGCGGATGCGCGCGGGTTTGCGCAAGCTGGGGCACGAACGGATCATAATAATCGACCCTGGCGCCCCGGTCCTCAAGCTCCTGCATCAATACGAGCGCGGGCGATTCACGCATATCCTCGACATTCTTTTTGTAGGCCACACCCAGCATCAGAATGCGCGCGTCACGCGCACTTTTTGCCTTGCGGTCACTTAGCTCGCGCACCAGACGGTCAATGACCTGATAGGGCGCACGGCTGTTGATTTCGCCTGCAAGCTCGATAAACCGCGTAGGCACATCATATTCGCGCGCCTTCCAGGTCAGGTAAAACGGGTCAATTGGAATACAGTGGCCGCCAAGCCCCGGCCCCGGATAGAACGGCATGAAACCAAACGGTTTGGTTTTTGCCGCCTCGATCACTTCCCAGATATTGATACCCATGCGGCCATAGACATGCTTCAGCTCATTCACCAGTGCGATATTGACCGAGCGGAAAATATTTTCCATCAGCTTTACGGCTTCTGCTGTTGCGGTATTTGAAACCGGCACAACGCTGGGCACGAAGCCCGAATAAAAATCACAGGCGAGCTGCAACGCCACCTCGCCATCGCCACCAACAACTTTTGGAATGCCGGAAGTTTTATATTCCGGATTTCCGGGGTCTTCGCGTTCCGGTGAATAGGCCAGATAGAAATCCCTGCCGGAAACCAGCCCCCCATGCTCCAGCACGGGACGCATGACCTCGTCCGTCGTGCCGGGATAAGTCGTGGATTCCAGCACCACAAGCTGCCCTGGCCGCAGGCATTTTGCAATCGCCTCGACACTGTTCACAATATAAGTCATGTCTGGTTCGCGGTGCGTGTTCAGCGGTGTCGGCACACAGATCAGAATGATATCGGGTTCATTCAGCCGCGTGAAATCTGCTGTCGCCTGAAAGCGGCCATCCATGGTCATATGGCCAAGGGCTTCGCTGCTAACGCTGCCAATCGGGGAGACGCCCTGGTTGAACATCGCCACCTTACCGGCCGCCACGTCAAAGCCAAGAACGCGATAACCGGCGCCGTGTACCGCATGGGCCAATGGCAATCCAACATATCCAAGCCCGATAATGCCTATAAGTGCCCCGCGGGTTTCGATTTTTCTGGCGAGACCCTGATGGGGACCGGCCTCCTGCCCATTCATCGTCTATTCCCCCGCCCTGACCGCCGCACATAGCGCATCACAGATACGCGCCGCCATCTCTTCCGGCATATAGGGATGCATGGGCAAACTCAAGACTTTGCGAGATAAATTTTCACTGACCGGCAGGGATCCTGCGCCGCCGCCATAAACCGCATAGGCGGGCTGCATGTGCATCGGGCGTGGATAATAGATTTGTGTGGGAATACCGGATTTGGACAATGCCGCCTGCACCCTGTCACGATGGTCAAGCTGGATCGTATATTGCGCCCAGGCGGATTGATAGCCGGCTGGACGGGCCGGAACCGGGACCATATTCGACAGACGGGAATCATAATACAGGCTCAGCTTTTCACGGTTGCTGCGCTCCTGTTCCAGGACGGTCAGTTTTACCAGCAATATAGCAGCCTGCAAGGTATCCAGCCGGGCATTCATCCCGATACGGACAATATCATATTTCGCCTTTCCGGTCCCGTGTCCGCGAATGGATCGCAGCTTCTCCGCCATTTCCGCATCAGACGTAAACAGTGCTCCGCCGTCTCCAAAACAGCCCAGAGGCTTGGCAGGGAAAAAGCTGGTTGCAGTCAGCGGCGCAAGCTTTCCAACCCGCACACCGTCAATCGCGCCCGACATGCTTTGCGCCGCATCGGCGATGACCTGCATCCCGTGGGCTGCGGCAACCGCCCCGATACGCTGATAATCAGCAGGCAAACCAAACAGGTCCACCGCAATTACCGCTTTTGGCCGCAATCCCCTTGTCTGCGAAATGGCGCGCAGCAGATCATCCGCATCCAGATTGCAGCTATCTTCCAGAACATCCACAAAGACCGGCGTCGCCCCCAGCATCAGGACTGCTTCTGCGGTAGCCGTAAAGGTGAAGCTGGGCACATACACGGCATCGCCGGGACCAATATCCTGCACCATCAGGGCCATCATCAGCGCATCCGTGCCGTTCGAGACGCCGATTACATGCGTGCCACCCGCAAATTCACCGAGCGCGCGTTCAAACTCGGCCACTTCCGGCCCCAGAATGAACTGGCCGTGATCCAGCACCGCATGCATGCGCGCATCTATCTGCGGCTTCAGCCGATGATATTGCGCCTGCAGATCAATAAAGGGGACGGGCGCGCCCATTATTGCGCCGCCGCACTGCGCGGCGTCCCCTGTGCGTCAAGCAATTGCAAACCACCAGGGCTTTCCACATACCGTTCCCCCGTACGGGGGCATACAAGATCATCGCCCAGCCGTTCACCGGACCGGCTGACCCAGCCAACACGCCGCGCCGGACTGCCTATCATCAGGGCCTGCGCGGGCACATCGCAGGTCACGACGGCGCCCGCGCCAATCATGGCATAGGCGCCGATTTCGTTGCCGCAAATGATTGTCGCATTGGCGCCGATGCTGGCCCCGCGCCGCACGAGCGTTCGTGAAAATTCATCCTTGCGCTCGATATGCGCGCGTGGCGTCAGGACATTGGTGAACACCATGCTGGGACCGCAAAACACATCATCTTCAAGCGTTACGCCCTTGAACACGGACACATTGTTCTGGAACTTGCAGCCATTGCCGATCACCACATCCGGGCCGACCGAACAGTTCTGCCCGAACACACAGTTCTCACCAATGCGGCTATTTCCAAGAATGTGAGAAAAATGCCAGATTTTGGTTCCCGCACCGATTGTCACATTGTCGTCAATGGCCGCTGTCTCGTGCACAAAATAGTTTCCTGCCGGCGGGCGATGCGATTTCACACCAAATTGTACGACCTCACCGCTTTCCATCGAAGACTGTGCGGCGTTGAGAACGCGCAGCACACGGATGGCCTCATTCGCATCGGTGCGCGGGGCCTTGCGCGTGGCCATGCTGTGCAGAAAATGATCAATCTCTGCGCCCAATGGTTCGGTTTCATCAAGCGCGACAGGCGCCCCATCCGCCTTTGTGGCGACCGGCATGCCATCCTTCCACGCCACCACATGCCTGTAATGCACCAGTTTTCCCTGCCAGGACTGCGCGTCATCAAACAGCAGCATGCCGCGATCACCAATCACCACCAGCCGCTGCTCCTTGATCGGGTGCAGCCAGGATACATAGATATGGCAGTTCAGACCTGAACGAAATTCCAGATGCGTCATGGTCGTATCCGCAATGCGCTTGTTCAGGAACGCCTGCCCTGTCGCCCAGACCTTTTCCGGCATTTCACCTGCCAACGCCAGAATCATGGAAAGATCATGGGGCGCAAAACTCCACAGCACATTTTCTTCACGCCGCAGTTTGCCCATATTCAGGCGGTTGGAATAGACATAGCGCAATTGCCCGATATCGCCGTCATCTACCATCTGCTTCAGGCGCAGGAACGCCGGGTGATAGTGCAGCAAATGTCCAACCATCAGCACACGGCCACGCGCCAGCGCCAGCGCAGCAAGCTCCTCCGCGTCCGCCGTCTCCAGCGAGATCGGTTTTTCCACGAATACATCTTTACCGGCCCACAGGGCGTCACGCGCCAGTGCATAATGTGTTTCTGCGGGGGTTGCGATGACGCAGGCCGTAAAATCATCGCGCGCCAGAATCGCAGCCATATCGTTCATGTGCAGGACACCATATTGCGCGGCGAGCGCCGCCGCCTCCGGGGCCGGATCGATGATTGCGCCCAGAACATTTTTTTCAGCCAGTACGCGGGCAAGGTTCCTGCCCCAGTAGCCACAACCGGCAAGCGCAATTTTATGGGGGGCGGCAGATGATTTAACCAAAGCAACCTCAGTCAAAATGGCATGACCATAACGCCTGATGCGTCACAGCAGTAATATCCTGAATTTAACGTTAAATTATGAGCAGAAGGTAAATTTATGCACGCAAACTGTGCGCCATATTACTGTGTGCGCCATCCCGTAATATAATAAAATGGTGGACTTGGCGCCCGCGACAGCCAGATTGTGGCATGAACCATGACTTCAGCCCCTGAAGAAAGACTGGCTTGCGCTGCAATATCATAGGCCAGTTTGTGTGACGGACTGCCGCCTGTCCCCGCCAGACCAAGGGCCTGTTTGACCGTATCGGGGGCGCAACAAAGGTCGGCCCCAGCCTCCCGGCAATTAATGGTCAGGTCTGAACGCATGGCTTGCAGTTGCCTGCTGTCTATATCAGGCAGATCCGCCAATTGATCAAGGCTTTGCCAGGGACCAGAGCCTAACGCTGACGTTTCCGGATTAAGCGATGCTTGCTGACGGGCCGCAACGGCCTGAGAAAAACGCTCCGCCGCCGCCGGTTTCATCCCCATTGTCACCCCATAGGCGCGCAGCAGGCCAGAAGGCGCCCAATTGAGATCGATGGCCCCGCAGGAATCCCGCACCTGGACAATGATCCTGGCTTCGTCCTCCAGTTGAACGGAAAAGGGCTGCGCCAATGGAAGCTTTTCGCGCGTTACGGGATCAACCAACGCTGCAATCGCACGGTAAACGCCGGCTTCCGCCAGATGTTGCGCCCGCGCTGCATCTATCCTGTTGGCGGCAATGGCAGCATCGCCGCCACCCATCGTAACCATGCCGGCAACGAACGCGCCAATCAGGATCACTGCCCATACGGCGATTATCAACGCCATGCCCTTTTCGCGCGATATCATGGCGGGGGTGGTCCCGCCCAAACTGCAATTACAAGATCGGGCCATGGCAATTTTCCGGCTTTGGACTGAACCTGAATGCGCACCAGTGATGGCAAGTGTGCAGCATTTTTCCAGTCTTCATGCCAGGCAGGATCACTACCGCGCGCATGTGGACCATAATATGAAAAGCTGATGCGTTGTGCGTCCGCTACAAGATCGCGTTTTTCATCCCCTGATGAATAAACCAGACGCGCCCCCCGACCGGTTTGCGCAATATGCAGATCAATCATCCGTGGCCCCCCACCGCCCTGCGCGGCCATCGGGTTTGCCACAAAGCGCATGGCGCCGGGTTTTCCGGAAAATATCACCCGGCGATCATACCCATCCTGGGTCACGAATGCTGGCATTTCACCGATTTGCCGCCGCAGCAAATGGTGCGTGGCCTGTACGGTGCCTATTTGGTCACTGAGTGCGCTGGTACGCGCAGCCGAAGTCATGGCCAGAGGCAAGGCCATGCCGATAAGTGTTATCATCAGCCCCAGCAATGCAAGACTGACCAGCAATTCAATCAGGGTAAAACCAGCCTGCGCAGCGCTCCTGGTCATGGACGCATGTGATCCGTAGCCGGAACATCTGCAAGGCGCTGGGTGACGATGTGCACAGGCGCGCCATTATCCGGCGGGGCAATTGAAATACTTACTGTGAAAGACGCAACAACCGCCTTGTCCGCGTCTGGCGCGCGGCTGATCTGGCGTTTCCAGATAAATCCGCCATCCGTGCGGCCAGTACTTTCACCTTCCTCAAGCGGCGCACTGATCCCGGTTTCCGCCAGAATAGATTCCGCATAAAGCAAAGCCAGCCCCGCTTTTGCGGCACGGTCGGTATTGCGAAGGCCAACCGTCAAACCGCCCAGCAACACACCCAGTGAAAGCGACAGCACTAAAAATGCAACCGCCACCTCGATCATGCCGAAGCCGGAATTATGTGATCTATTCAACAAGCGCGGCATGGCCGGTCAGCCAGTCGATGGAAAGGCTGCGGCGCTGTTCACCCAACAGGAGTGAAAATCGTGCGCGGGTGGCGCTGCCGTCTGGATAGAATATCAGGGGGTCAACCGGCAAAGAAATTTTAATCGCGCGATCTTTTACCAGTTGGCGCACATCAAGCGTAACCGGATCGCCACTGGTAACAGCCTGAGACCGGGCGCGGCGCAAACCGTCATACACCTGCATGGTCGCGCCTTCCAGCCGCGCGCGCTCATTCGCCTCAAACAATTCCGGTACAGCGACACTCATGGCCAGCGCAAGAATCACCAGAACCACCAGCAATTCAATCAGAGTGAAGCCACCGTTCATTCCATGATTTTGTCTGTAGGCTGATAAACAGGTCATGGCACGCTGATGTCCGCGTTCTCGTCTTCGCCACCTTCCCTGCCATCTGCACCATAGGACAGTATCCGGTAAGGTACGCCACCCGGCCCCGGAGATTGGTATACATACGCATTATCCCAGGGATCCAGCGGCAGTTCCGGCTTGTTCAGATATGGCCCGCGCCAGCGCGTGGCGCCTGCCGGGGCGCTGATCAGGGCATTGAGGCCAGCCTCTGCCGCAGGATATTTGCGCATATCCAGCCTGTACAGATCAAGCGCCGCGGCAAAAGTTTCCATCTGGATGCGCGCCGTATCCGAACGCGCGCCGCCAAGATAGCCGATTGCGCGCGGCGCCACGATGCCAGTCAGCAATCCCAGCACCACCAGCACCACCAGCAGTTCCACCAGTGTGAAGCCGTGCTGCCGGTTTATTTTCATTTCATGCATGCCAGCCACCCGAACCTATCCTACCACCAGATCATTAATACCCGAAATAGCCCCGATCAGCCCAACAATCACCACCGCCATCACACCGCCGATCAGCAATACCAGCACCGGCTCCAGCAATGCGAGCAGACGTTTGGCAATGGCGTCAACCTCCATGGCGTAAATATCCGCGAGATGCGCCAGCATCTGCGCCAGCGCACTGCTTTCTTCACCTACCCGGACCAGTTGCAACATCAATTCCGGGAACAAATCCTGATGTGTCAGGGCGCCGGATAGGGACTGGCCTTCGCGCACCTGTTGGCCAGCGCGCTGTATGCCATCCCCGTACAGATGATTTCCCGCTACAGCAGCAGACAGTGCCAGCGCATCCGGCAGGCTAACCCCGTTCAGTAATAATTCGGAAAGGCTGCGCGCCACCCGCTCCAGAATAATTTTCATAAGGATCGGGCCAAGCAGTGGCATACGCACCAGACGCACCTCCATTGCCGTGCGCACAGATGCGTCCTGCAACTTATGCCGGCCATAAAAAACGCCCGCAACACCAGCCGCCAACAGCAACCAGCCATAGCTGCGCAACAGGCCAGCCCCGCCAATAATCATGCGGGTCAGAAATGGTACATCATGTCCAAATCCCGCAAACAGCGATTCAAAACGCGGCACAACAAAAACCAGCAGCACCACCAGAGACACCAGTGCCGCACCCAGCAGCAACGCCGGATAGACCAGCGCCGAACGCACCGACTGCGACAACTGCCCGGCCCGTTCCGTATAATCCGCCAACCGGTCAAGACTTTGCCAAAGGACTCCGCCTGCTTCTGCGGCGCTGACCAGCGCCCGGTATACCGGGCCAAAGACAGGCCGTCCGGCGGGATCATGCCGTTCCAGCGCCAGTGCGAGACCCGCCCCCGCCCGTATTTCCGTACACAGATCATTGGATAATGCGGAAAGATGGCCGCCGGGCGCCGCCGCCGCCAGCCGCACCGCGTCGGCCAGAGGCAACCCCGCCTGTAACAGACGCGCCAGAGACCGGGTAAACAGCGCCAGATCGCGGCGCGAAACTGCAACCACCGGAACGAATCGCCACCATGGGGTCATGCCGCGCTCACCCGCATGACTTCTTCCAGTGACGTAACGCCCCCGGCCACTTTCGCCAAACCATCGACGCGCAGGGTTCGCATCCCCGCCGCCACAAAAGCCCGCTGAATTTCTGCGCTATCCGCGCGCGCCAGAATCAGATTTTGCAGCATATCATTGGCCGGAATATATTCCGCCACAACAGTCCGCCCGGAATAACCTGTGTGTCGACAGGCGGGGCAGCCGCCAGGCCCCCATGTTTTTGTCCCCGGCGGCAGGCCAATATCGCGTCCCGCCCGTCCGGCAAGCACATCCTCCACCCGGCAATGCGGACACAATTTTCGCACCAGACGCTGCGCCACCACCCCGCGCAGGGTTGACGCAAGCAGATAGGGCTCGATCCCCATATCGGCAAGCCGCGCCACTGCGCCCGCCGCATCATTCGTATGCAGCGAACACAAAACAAGATGGCCGGTCAGCGCTGCCTGAATGGCGATATGGGCGGTTTCAGAATCCCGCGCCTCGCCCACCATGATCACATCGGGATCGTGGCGCAGCGTCGCGCGCAATATTTCGGAAAAGCCCAGACCAATTTGCGTGCGCACCTGTATCTGGTTGACACCATCTATCTGATATTCGACAGGGTCTTCCACCGAGACAATCTTGACCTGCTCATTCTGCAAACTGCGCAGGATGGCATAGAGCGTTGTCGTCTTGCCGCTGCCAGTGGGGCCGCAGACCAGCATAATGCCATGGGGCTGGCTGACCACTCCGCCAATATGCGCCTGTAATTCACCCCCAAAGCCCAGCAGGCCAAGGTTCAGCGGCGCGCGCGTCTGATCCAGCACCCGCAACACCACACCTTCGCCATGCAGGGTTGGCAGAATGGATACCCGCAGATCGACGCGGCGGCCTTCAATACTGATCAGGCAGCGCCCGTCCTGGGGTTTGCGCCGTTCGGCCATATCAAGGCCCGCCAGCACTTTGATGCGGCCAATGATTGCCGGGTAATGCGCAAACTCCGGCGCGGTGACCGCCGACAGCATCCCGTCAATCCGGTACCGCACCATCAGGCTGCCATCAAATGGCTCAATATGAATGTCCGAAGCCTGGGCGGTGACCGCCCCCGCGATCATCTGGTTGACCAGCCGCACCGCCGCTGCGTCACTGCCCTGTTCGCGTAAATGCTGCACATCCGCGGCAAGATTTTCCGCTGGCGCCGACGGCTGGATTACCGGTCCGGCGGACCCGTAAAGCCGCAGCAATGCGGCGTCAATGTCGCTGGGAACCCCAACCTGAATGACCGGGGCCGAACCCAGTGCCAGAACCAGGGCCTCGCAGGCCTGCCCATCCAGCGGATCCGCCATGGCGACAACCAGCCGCCCCCCCTCCTCGGCAAGCGGAAGAATGCGCGCTTTGCGCAGGAATGCCTGCGAAAGCCGACCGGGCCAAACCGGAGAGGCC
Organism: Pseudomonadota bacterium; assembly: GCA_036758605.1. Lineage (GTDB taxonomy): Bacteria > Pseudomonadota > Alphaproteobacteria > UBA11222 > UBA11222 > UBA11222. Next base: position 14,122 of record DAIOWE010000048.1, read on the forward strand.
GGAAACCCATCTGCTGTGGCCAGCGGCAATCCCAGAACCTGAGCATAGGCCAGCGCCATGTCGCGTTCGGCAACCAGGCCCAGTTGCGTGAGCGCCAGATCAAGCCGCCCGCCATTGGACCGTTGCGCACCGGCCGCACGGGCAAGCTGTTCCGGGCGCAGAACCCCGCGCGCCATAAGGGCTTCGGTGATCAGTCCCGGAATATCTCCTGCCTGTCCTTTTATTGACACACAAGCTCCTGCATTACACTTTAGGGTCAATTTTTAGCTTGGCCGCCATACGAATCACATTTTAACGTTGCTAGACTATTGTTCTGGGGTCATCGCGGACTATAAAGGATATCGCGGTTACTGAAATATTTAGCATTTTTAGGGGGCAGCACATGAAAAATTGCACACTGGCGCACTACTGCCTGCTGTCTATGTTTGCCTTGTTGCTGTTTAGCCTCGTCTCGCCTGTTCAGGCTGCCGGGGAGGGGGCGGATGGGCAGCATCTGGGCGTCGCCTCCTGTGCAGGCAGCACCTGCCACGGCGCCACCACGCCAACCGCAGATACAAATGTTCAACTTAATGAATATGTGACCTGGGTGCGCCGGGACAAACACGCGAAGGCCTATGAGGTGCTGTTAAGCGATACTTCAAAACGCATTGCCCGCAATCTGGGAATTGGCGAGGCCCATACCGCCAAAATCTGTCTGGACTGCCATGCGGATAATCCGCCAGCAAGCAAACGCGGCCCCGGCTTTCAGATCAGCGAGGGCGTAGGCTGCGAGGGCTGTCATGGCGGCGCCCAAAACTGGCTGAGCAGCCACACCGCTGCACCTGCGCACAGCGATAATGTTGCCAAAGGCATGACTGCCACCGATGATCCCACGGTGCGCGCGGGCCTGTGCCTGTCCTGCCATTTTGGCAATCAGGAAAAATTCGTCACCCACCGGATGATGGGTGCGGGCCATCCGCGCATGAGCTTTGAGCTGGATACATTCACCCAGTTACAGCCCGCGCATTTTGTGGTCGATGAAGATTACCGCAAACGCAAAGGCGCTGTTTCAGGTGTCAAATTATGGGCCATTGGTCAGGCCATGATGGCGCGGGAGCATATGGCGGCGCTGGCGGACAGCAAACGCAATCGCGATGGGCTGTTTCCTGAATTCGTGCTGTTCGATTGCCACTCCTGCCACACCCCCATGAGTAACCAGAACTGGCAGCCACGCGGCAACGGGATGCAAACCCCCGGCATGCCGCATGTGAATGATTCAAGTCTGGTCATGCTGCAAGTTCTGACCAGGGTTATTGACCCCGCGCTGGCGCAGGCAGTGGCCGCAAAGACCCGCGCCCTGCACCGCGATGGGTCGGCTGGCATGGGACAGCTTGCAGCCGCTGCAAGCGGCCTGCGTGGATTGACCGATCAGATGGTGACGAAGTTTGCCGCGAACCCATTCGATGGTGATGTCATGCAGGCCATGCTCAAGGGGCTGGTGCAGGCTGGTCTTGATGGGAACTATAGCGATTATGCCGATGCGGAGCAGGCAGCAATGGCAATAGATACGCTGGTTGCTGCAATGAGGACGGAAAAGTCCATTCCAGATGCCCGGTTGCAAAAACTTTCCAAAGCTCTGGATGCGGTTTACGCCGCCACTGCAAAAGACGAAGCCTATCAGGCGGGACGCTTTAACGCCGCGCTCGCCGGGGTGCGCGCAGCGTTAGGGGGATAGTTTTTGATGCAGACGGTATCGCGCGAAGCGGTGGACACATCGAAAGATGCGGGCATAGGCAAGGAGGAAAGATTTGTCATCTTTTCCTCGTCACTTGGCACTGTGTTTGAATGGTATGATTTCTATCTGTACGCCACGCTGGCGCCGTTCTTCGCCACATTGTTCTTTCCACCAGGCAATGAGATGGCGGCGCTGATGTCCGCTTTCGCCACCTATGCGGCAGGGTTTCTGGTGCGTCCATTCGGCGCACTGGTGTTCGGTCGCGTCGGCGATCTGACGGGCCGTAAATATGCGTTTCTGGTGACCATCATTGTAATGGGCAGCGCCACCTTTGCGGTTGGATTGCTGCCTACATTCGCCACTATCGGCTGGTGGGCACCCATATTGCTGGTCAGCCTGCGTCTGTTGCAGGGCCTGGCGCTGGGCGGGGAATATGGCGGCGCGGCAACCTATGTTGCCGAACATTCCGCACATCACAGGCGGGGTTTTACCACCAGCTTTATTCAAACCACCGCCACCATTGGTTTCTTTCTGGCGCTGCTGGTGATCGGTCTCTGCCGCATCTACATGGAAGCAGAGGCTTTTGCGGAATGGGGCTGGCGGGCGCCATTTCTGGGATCGATCATCCTTCTGGCATTTTCGGTCGTGATCCGCCTGCGATTGAATGAATCACCGGTGTTCCAGAAAATGAAGGATGAAGGCCGGGGATCGCAAAGCCCGTTAACGGAAAGCTTCCTGCACTATCCAAACAACAAATTTGTCCTGCTGGCGTTGCTTGGCGCCACCGCTGGTCAAGGCGTGGTATGGTATACGGGACAGTTCTATGCGCTGTTTTTCATGCAGATCACGTTGAAACTGGATTTTCTGCTGGCCTATGCGCTGATCGCGCTGGCCCTGCTGGCCGGCACGCCATTGTTTATCTTTTTTGGCTGGCTGTCGGACAGGATCGGGCGGCTAAAAATCATTATGGCGGGCTGCGCCATCTCCGTCCTGACATTTTTTCCGCTGTTCATGGCCTTGACCGATGCCATCAATCCGGATCTGGCGGCGTTTCAGCAACGCCATGACATCATCGTCACGGCTGATGCCGCAAACTGTAATCTGCATATTTTTGTTGGGCCCTGGTCCACATTTTCCGACTGTGACCGCGCCCAGGATTTTGTGACCAAGCTGGGGGTTTCATTCCAGCAGCAGGATACGCCTGGGCAGCCAGTCAGCCTGCGCATTGGCGATACAAGGATTGAAGGCTGGGACGCCGCCAAATGGCAGGCTGCTTTCACCGCCGCCGGGCTTCCCGCCAATGCTGACCCCGCCAAAGTTAACTGGGTTGTGGCCGAGCTGATTTTGATCCTCATGATGGTTTTTGTGACCATGGTGTATGGACCAATGGCGGCTTATCTGGTGGAACTGTTCCCGGCCAAAATCCGCTACACCTCGATGTCTCTACCCTATCATATCGGCAATGGCTGGTTTGGCGGCATGCTGCCCCTGCTGGCCACGGCCATCGTCGCCTCCACCGGAAACATATATAATGGGTTGTGGTACCCCGTCATTGTGGCGTTAATGACCTGCATAATTGGCATGTTTTTTCTGCATGAGACAAAAAATACCGACATATCGCATTAATGAAGGTGCGCACGGTGCCTACATAGGGTAATGAACAGCCACAATCATACGGGGAGTAGCGCAGCCTGGTAGCGCATCTGCTTTGGGAGCAGAGGGTCGCTGGTTCGAATCCAGTCTCCCCGACCATTC
>DAIOWE010000049.1:0-14763 GCA_036758605.1 Pseudomonadota bacterium
GCGCTGGCCGATGACAAAACCAAAATCATTCCGGGGCACGGGCCGCTGGCAACCAAGGCCGACCTGGCGCGTTTCCGCGCCATGCTGGCAACAGTGCGTGAGCGTGTGACGGCCGCAAAGGCCGCAGGCAAAACCGCCGAAGAATGGGCGGCGTCGAAACCGCTGGCCGATCTGGACGCCGATTGGGGCAAAGGCTTTCTACCCCTCGACAAATTCACACAGATCGTCTTCGGCGCGATGTAAAGAATCGCGCTCAGGTTTTTCGCCACGTCAAGCTTGGTCTTGACTTTGCAGGAGAGATGTTGTTATATATGACAACAGGAAGAGATGCGGAATAGCCGGGCAATTTCGTGGATTAAGGCCGCCCGCAAGGATTTTGAGGCATTTCCCGCCGGGGCGCAGGCCGGGACATTACGCGCCCTTACCATTGCCGCCGAAGGGCGCATGGCGGATATTTCGAAACCCTTAAAGGGATTGGGCGCCGGGGTTTTTGAAGTAGCCCTTGCCTGGAAAGGGGACGCCTTTCGCACGGTATATGCTGTGCTGATTGGGTAGGATATCTGGGTCGTGCATGCCTTTCAGAAAAAATCCAGGACTGGCGTCAAGACAACCAAGCCCGAGATCGATCTGATCAAACAGCGGCTCAAACGTTTGAAGGAGATGCTGGAATGACCGGCGATATCGAAATTGTGAAAGGCAGCGGCAATGTATTTCGTGACCTTGGCCATAAAAACGCCGACCTTGAGCAATTGAAATCCATCCTTGCCGCAAAGATCATCGCGGTGCTGGAGGATAAGGAGCTTTCCGTCCGCGCGGCGCATGCAATTACCGGAATCGCCGCCGCCGATTTCTCGCGCGTCCGCAACGCACAACTGGATCGGTTCACTGTTGACCGTCTGATGACCATTCTCAACCGGTTTGATCAACATGTGAAAGTGCAGGTCACGGTACGGCCCTTGCCGAAACTGGCGCATGTGTAAAACTTACGCACCCCGCAGTTAAAGAAACGCGCTCAGATTCTTCGCCAATATAGTGCTCTGTGTCGTGATGATCTTGCGCCGCGCGAGCTTCAGTGCGCCATCGACCCGGCGCAATAAATCCTCGCGGCGGCCCATCATGGTGTCTTCATCCTTTTCGGTGCGGCTGCGGTGGTTCACAAACGCGGAATAGACTTTGTATTCATTGGGGTTTCCGGTCAGCTCCACCTCGATATTGGTGATGACATGACAATGGCGGGTGGGCGGGTCTTCCGGCCAGGCGACGCCGGTGTTAAACCGCTTGATGCGCAATTGCAGGCTTTTCAGATCCTCATCAAACAGCGCCATGGCGTTTTCGTCATGGGCGGGCGACTTGTCCCGGCGGTAACGGTTCTGAATGGACGGCATCCAGTAATGAATGTCTTCGGTCAGCATCTCCAGCCAGTCGTCAAACTGCTCGGCATCCAGAATGCGCGCCTCGCGATACAGGAATTGCTCGACCTCGTGCACAAGTTCAATATTGGGCGTCGCCATGTGATTTACTCCGCCGCTTTTGGCACAGAACGGTTGGGCACATCGGCCCAGTTTTTGGCGTCCATCAGATCGGCCCAGCGCTGATACATGGCCATCTGGTTATTGTCGCCCATCTGGCCCTGGCGCACCCGGCCCGGATAATTGGATGGGCCATCTGGCGCCAGCCGGTTCATGCCATAATGCAGTTTCTGGCGGCGGGTCACCACGCCCTTGTTGGCGCGGGTAGCACTTTCCCAGTTTTCGCCATCATCCATTTCCAGCATGCCGCTGGGAGAAAAAGACCGCATGGCGAAGCGGCGAATATCCTGCTTCACTTCCTCGGGCGCATTTTTATTAACCAGCGCCCAGGCCCAGATTTCGGTTTTGTCCGGCCCCTTGGGCTGCCAGACGCGGAACGTATTGATGCCGGGCAGAAACGAGAAATTGGGAAACATGCTGACCGAGGCAATCGAGCCGATCATTTTGGCGCGCTCCGGCCCCAGTCGGCGTTCAATAAGCGGGCGCTGCTGCATCACATATTGGGCTATCGCCATGCTGCCCAGGCCGCGCAGTTCGCTGCCATCATAGCCGGATTCCCAGCCATGACCCTGATCCGTCATCTGAAACGACGTGTTCTGATCGCCCGCGAACGGCTTGCCGCCATAAGCGAGCGATCCGGCCATATGCGTCCAGCCGACATGATAGGCGTCGCCATGAAAATTTTCCGCCGGGAATTTCCAGTTGCAGTTCAGTACGTTGCGCACCGTACCCGGCACAAATTCGGTGCCGCCTTCGTCCGTGTCCAGCATCATATCGAGATACCAGGCGAAGGCGCCCAGATATTCTTTCAGGCTCGGCGCATCATCGGCAAAGGTGGCGAACACCAGCCCCTTATAAGTTTCCACCCGCGCATTCACCAGGCCATGTTTGGTCTTATCAAACGCCGGGTCTTGCTTATAGACATATTCTTCATGCATCCCCATCAGGCTGCCATCATTACCGAACGACCAGCCATGATAATTGCAGATGAATTGCCTTGTATTGCCCGCATCGGCGAAACACACCCGGTTGCCGCGATGCGGGCAGCTATTCAGGAACACCCCGATGCCTTTATCCTTGCGCCGCGATACAATCACCGCATCCTCGCCCATATAGGTGGTCAGAAAATCGCCCGCATTCGGAATTTGCGATTCATGGGCGACGAACAGCCAGCAGCGCGCGAAAATCTGTTCCAGCTCCGCCTCATAAATTTCGCGGTCATGGAAAATGCGCCGGTCAATCCAGCCTTCCTGCGCGTTCACATACTGGCTGAAGGGGCGAGCGGTGGTTTTGTTCATTGGCGTTTCCCGATATCAAAAATTCATTTTCGCCTGTTCCACATTTCCGCGCAAATCATGTTTGCGCAGGGGCAGTGAACGGATGCGTTGTCTGGTCAGGCTGAATATGGCGTTGCTGACGGCGGCTGAAATGGGTGGTGTGCCGGGTTCGCCCGCGCCGCCGGTGGGGCGGCCCGACGGCATCATTTTAACTTCAATCACTGGCGCGTCCGCCATGCGCAGCATTTCGTAATCGGGGAAATTCTGTTCCACCACCCGGCCTTTATCGATGCTGATTTCGCCATAGAGTGCGGCGGTCAGGCCATAAATAATGCCGCTTTCCATTTGCGCCACAAAAGTGTCGGGATTGATGACCTCGCCCGGGTCAACGGCGCACCAGACCTTGTGCACGCGTACCTGGCCCTCGGAGTTGACCGAAACTTCCGCTACCTGCGCCACGATGGTCCCGAACGACTGGCGCAGCGCAATGCCGCGCGCCCGGCCCAGCGGCAGCGGCGTTCCCCAGCCGGACATCTGCGCGGCGGCTTCGAGCACCAGTTTCTGATCGGGGGCATCGCCCAGTAAATCGCGGCGATATTCGAACGGATCGCGCCCTGCGGCATGGGCCAGTTCATCCATGAAACTTTCAATGAAAAAGCCATGCTGGGTGTGCGCCACACTGCGCCAGGGGCCAAACGGAATGGGGTCGGTCCCACTGACCACGCGCGCGCGCCGGTCGGCGATTGCATAGGGTATCCAGGTGGCGTCTTCCGGATCGCGTCTTTCCGTGTAATCCTGCTGCCAGGAAACGGGGCGGCCGGTGGCGTCCAGAGCGGCGCGCATATTTGCAACCGATGCGTTACGGTAATAATCCTGGGTCATGTCTTCTTCACGCGACCAGATGACATTCACCGGATGATTCACCTGTTTTGCCAGCAATATTGCCTGTTCCATATAATTCAGCGTTGATCCCCGCCGCCCAAACCCGCCACCCATGGCGGTGTGGTGCAGAGTGACATTTTCGAGCGGCAAGTCCGCCACTTTGGCGGCGTGGACCCGCGCGCCCAGCCCATCCTGAAATCCGCCCCATATTTCCAGCCGGCCGGCGCTAAAATGCGCGGTGCAATTCATCGGCTCCATCGTCGCATGGGCCAGATTGGGGACATGATATGTGGCCTCAACCACGCGCGCGGCGGATTTTGCCGCCGCTTCGGCGTCGCCAAAATCATGGTCGCTCTCAAATTCGCCTTTTTCCAGCGCGGCCTGCATTCCGGCAAGGATTGATACGGAACTGTGTGCGGCATTGGCGCCCTCGTCCCATTCAACCGGCAACGCCAGCAGCGCCTGTTGCGCACGCCAGAAATTATCGGCAATGACCGCGACAGAATTTTCGCCAACTCTGTGTACGGATTTTACGCCGCGCATGGCCGACACGGCCTTGGCGTCGAAGCTTTTCAGCTTGCCGCCAAATACCGGACAGGCCTTGATGGCGGCGAACATCATGTTTGGTAGCCGTACATCCACACCATAGACCGCCGATCCATTGACCTTGGCGGGAATATCGAAACGCTGTTTGGGTGTGCCGACAATCGTATAGGCGTTGGAGTCTTTCAGCGGCAGATTGGCGGGCGGGTCATAATCCACCGCCTTTGACGCCATGTCGCCATAGCTTGCGCTGCGGCCACTGGCGGCATGCATCAGCCTGCTGTCTTTTGTGGTGATTTCGTCAGCCGCAACTTTCCATTCGTCCGCCGCCGCCTGAACCAGCATCCAGCGCGCGGCAGCGCCTGCCCGGCGCATACCGACCACCCCAGTAAAACGCACCGCCGTGCTGCCGCCGGTCATCTGCATATTCATGAATTCGGCAATTTTTCTGCCGCCAAAATCCGTCAGTCCGGAAAGGAATTTTGGTATGGATGCGTCACCACTCAAATATCCCTTGGCCAGAGGCCCATTGACGAACGCCATATCGGCAGGCGCCTGTTCCATGCTGACCAGCGTCCAATCCGCATCCAGTTCTTCGGCCAGCATCATCGGCATGGCGGTATGTACGCCCTGGCCCATTTCCGAATGCGGCACAATCACGGTCACGCGATTATCGGGGGTGATTTTTACCCAGGTCACCAGCAGTGCGCCATCGCCCGCCGCCAGTTTACGCGCCCGGTCAAGTGTGGAAAACGGGGCCATGGCATAGCCCAGCAGAACGCCGCCGCCAGCCAGCGCGGCGCCGACCATCAATTTGCGCCGTGTGATCATCACCATGACGGATCTCCTATGCGGTTGCCAGGGAATGAATGGCGGCGCGAATGCGCCCATAGGTTCCGCAGCGGCAGATATTGCTCATGGCCGCATCAATATCGGCGTCCGTCGGTGCCTGATTTACCGAGAGCAAAGCCGCCGCCGCCATGATCTGGCCGGACTGGCAATAGCCGCATTGCGGAACCTGATGCGCGATCCAGGCCTGTTGCACTTTGTTCAGCAGCGCACCTGAAACGGTTTGCGCCTCGATGGTCGTGATGCTGGCCCCGGCGACAGCACTTGCCGGTGTGGAACAGGACCGTACAGCCACGCCATCCACCAGCACCGTACACGCGCCGCAGGCGGAAATACCGCAGCCAAATTTTGTGCCGGTCAGGTTCAGCACATCACGCAGCACCCATAACAGAGGCATCTCGGCCTCCACATCAACGTCCCTGGTGTCCCCATTGATGATAAGTTGCATGATTTTCTCCTGTCAGACTTCCAGCTTCCAGCGGCTACCCTTGCGCCGTACCCGGCCCGCCGTGGGCGCGGCGAAATGCGCCCCCAGCATATAAATATCTGTATCACACAAGCGCGCGACAGTCTTTTGCCGTGTTGCCGCCGATTGTTCCTTGTCGGTGCAGGCAAAGCTGGACCATTCCGGATAGGCGACCTGTATCGGATGATGGAAACTGTCGCCGGTGAACAGCGCGCTTTTCCCGCCGCCCTTCAGATTGATAAAAATATGACCCGGCGTGTGACCGGGGCTGGGCTCTATCCAGATTGAATCATCAATGGCGAAATCGCTTTTCACCAGATCGGCCAGGCCCGCATCGACGACCGGCAGAATACTGTCATCATAGCAGCCATCCATGCCGACCGCATCCTGATCGGTCAGCCAATGGTCATATTCGGTTTTGTGAAAAATATAGCGCGCGTTCGGAAAGGTCGGAACCCAGCGGCCATTTTCCAGCCGCGTGTTCCAGCCCACATGATCCACATGCAGATGGGTGCACATGATGTGTGTGACGGATTCGGGCGCCACCCCCATGGCCGCCAGATCGGACAGCCAATTGGTCTTTTTCATATTCCAGGCGGGTGAAAAGGCGCGCGGCTTGTCATTGCCGACACAGGTATCGACCAGAATGGTATGCCTGGGGGTGCGGATGACATAGGCGAACAACCCGGCCTGCATGCGGCCCCCATCGGATTTGGGTTTTATAAAATGCGGCTCCATCCAGTCGCGCTCGGCATCGACCGCCTCTGGCGTTGAAAGCGGAAACATCCGGGCGGGCGGGAAAAAATCGCCCTCGTGCTCGACACAGCGATCAATGCTGATTTCGCCTAATTGCAGCGCTTTGAAGGGTTTGGCTTGCATGTTCGCGCTTCCCGTCGTTTTCTGGTTCTGTGAAAGGGCAGTTTGCCGCAAATGCGTTCATAATGCAATTTAACCGGGGGGATCCGTCATTTTTGCGGCCCACGCCGCCAGGGCATGGTTCACCCATTCCAGCCTTGCTCCAGCCAGCGGGCAAGTTCCGGCGTCAGCCGTGCTTCCATCATCTGCCGGTAAAGTTGCAACTCCGCCTCGCCCAGAACGCCCTGCCATTGGCCCTGCGCGCCCTTGTTGAAAAAGCGGGAATTATCCAGCCACGGATCGGGATGCCCTGGGCCGGGGACCAGCGCATCGGCATTTTCTTTCATCGCCTCGAAGCCCGCCGCTGTCACCAGTTCCGGCCACAGCGGCGCATCCACCCGGATGCCCAGCGCATCGGCAAGGCGGCGCATCTGGCCGCCAAGATCGGCTTTCATATCGCCATAATGCAGCAAATGAATATTCGGCAGATGCCGGAAATCCCAGAATGTGCGGGCGTGATGCAATATGTCAAAATCCGGCAGATTGGGCGGGATGCCATCAGCATTGAGCCAGCCGCGAAACGCCGCATGCCCATCCGCCGCTGGCGGGTGCAGCTTAACGCCGCGCGCCTGGGCGGTGCCCGCCATCTGGCCCATCACATCGGGGGTCATGTTCTGCATATTGTTACCCAGCGAAACAAACGCGTCACGCGGGTCGCGCGCCACAAAAAGGTAGCTGACATTTTCGAAATAAGGCAGGCCATCCAGGGGCGTATGGGTCTTGATAAAGCGCCGATGGGTTTGCGCCTCCAGAACGCCCAGCACCTCCTCAACCGGTTTCAACGGCGCGTCCAGCCAGGGCGACATTTCGCGCAGCATGCGATCAAAACTTGTTTTCTGGAAGATCAGCAGCGCACAGATCATCTGCGTCCAGGTGGTGCCGCATTTGGGCGGCGTCGAAATGATGATGTCGCCATCCCGGGGCACGAATCCATCCCAGCGGCTGCTGTCCGTCATCATGCTGTTATAGATATATTTGCGTTCTGGCCGTGCCGTTGCTGACATGATCACACCCTCAACTTCCAGCGGTCTTTGTTGCGCACAATGCGCGCGATGGTCGGGTCCATGAAATGCGCCGCCATGATGTAGGTGTCGGTGTCGCAGATCTTGTTGATGATCTTGCGCCGTGAGGCTTCGGATCCGGCGGCGTCGGAACAGAACGCCGTGCTCCATTCCGGATAGGCGATCTGGATCGGATGGTGGATGGCGTCGCCGGTGAATATGGCGCTGCCGCCGCCGCTGGACAGATTGATGCACACGGACCCCGGCGTATGGCCCGGAACGGGTTCCAGCCAGATCGTGTCGTCAATGGCGAAATCGCTTTTCACCAGATCGGCGCGGCCCGCCTCAACCACCGGCAGAACGCTGTCTTCGAATGATCCATCCATGGCATGGCCATCCTTGTCGTTCAGCCAATGCTCATATTCCGTCTTGGCGAAAATATAGCGCGCATTGGGAAAGGTCGGAACCCAGCGGCCATTTTCCAGCTTTGTGTTCCAGCCGACATGATCAAAGTGCAGATGCGTGCACATGACATAATGGATTTCTTCGGGCTTCGCCCCCAGCGCCGCGATCTTCGCCAGATAATCGGAATTCATCATGTTCCAGGCGGGCAGACTGTTGCGTTGTTTGTGATTGCCGACGCAGGTGTCGACCAGAATATTATGTTTGGGGGTGCGGATCAGGAACGTGTGCAGGCTGGCCTGCAGAACGCCTTTTTTCATTTTGTCTTTGGGCAGCAGAAAATGCGGCTCCAGCCAGTCGCGCTCGCCTTCGATGGCGTCCCAGGAACGGCCCGGCCAGAAGCTGGCGACATCGAACAGATTACCGGCCCATTCCTGCACCCTGTCCACGGTGACATTGCCGATTTTCAGCGTCTTCATTGCGTCCTCCATGTTTTTATATTATACGGAGCGTAACCCCTCGCGCGTCACTTGCCCATCGGTTTCGTTCAGCCCGCGTTCCAGCCGGTCGAACATCAGATCAATTTCTTCTTCGGTAATGATCAGCGGCGGACACAGCGCCAGCGTGTCACCAATAGCGCGCACGATGAGCCCGTTGGCCTGCGCCCATTTCTGCCCCAGCAGGCCCACGCCCTGGGCGGGCTTGAAGGCGCGTTTGGTGGCTTTGTCCGCCACCAGTTCAACCGCGCCGATCAGCCCGACGCCGCGCGTCTCGCCCACCAGCGGATGATCGCCAAGTTTTTTCAGGCGTTTCTGAAACAGCGGCATTACGCGGCGCACCCGGCCCACAATATCCATGCGTTCATACAGTTCCAGCGTTTTAAGCGCCACCGCGCAGCCCAGCGGATGCCCCGTATAGGTAAAGCCATGTCCGAAATTGCCATTGCGGCGGCTGCCTTCGGCAATCGCCTCATTCATGAATTCCGGCAGGATCACCGCGCCGATGGGCACATAGGCCGATGACAGCGCCTTGGCCAGAGACATGGATGTAGGGCGCAGGCCAAAAGTTTCCGCGCCGAACATGTTGCCGGTGCGCGCAAAGCCGGTGATCACCTCATCATCGATAAACAGAATGTCATATTTGCCCAACACCGCCTGAATCTTTTCAAAATAATCGCCGGGCGGAACCAGCACGCCCGCCGCCCCCATGACCGGCTCGGCGATAAAGGCGGCGATCGTATCCGGGCCTTCGCGCTGGATCATCTCATCGAGATTCTTGGCCAGCCGGGTGGTAAACTCGGCCTCGCTTTCGCCGTCCTTGGCGAAGCGGTAATAATGCGGGCAATCCGTATGCAGAATATTGGCAATGGGCAGATCCCAGTCCGCATGCAAATGCGGCAGCCCGGTCAGGCTGGCGGTGGCGACCGTAACGCCGTGATAGGCCTTGATGCGGCTGATGATCTTTTTCTTTTTCGGGCGCCCCATGATATTGTTGTAATACCAGGCCAGCTTCACCTGGGTGTCATTGGCCTCGGACCCCGATCCGCAGAACGACACCTTGCCCGCCTTGAACGGCATCATGGCCTTCAGTTTTTCCGCCAGTTCAATGGCGCTCTCATGCCCCTTGCCGCCAAACACATGATAAAATGGCAGCTTCTGCATCTGCGCCGTCGCGGCCGCGATCAGTTCCTTTTCATTGAAACCCAGCGACGTGCACCACAGCCCCGCCATGCCCTCAATATAGCCATTGCCGTCGCGGTCAAACACATACACGCCCTCGCCACGATCAATCAGAAACGGCCTGCTTTGCGGAAAGCTGGCCATATTGGTATAGGGATGCAGCACACTGGCCACATCACGGGCTTCAAGCGAATTGGGCAAAACAGGCATGGGCGCTCCTCAAGATACTGTTCCCCCAGAATAACCCGTCTGTAGCGTCACGCCAGCACTTTATCCATCGCCGCCAATTGACCATCGACGGAGATGGGCAACAATGTCGTCCCTACCGAACCGCAATGGGTTGCGCGATAGCTAGTCGTTCCCTAACTTGTTCGTAAATCTGGGTAACTCCTGGCATGGTGAGCGTGATAGCAAGGCCGAAAGGGATTGGATCATCAATTGGCGTGCCTTGGTCAGGTTCGCGCTGAACATCGAATCGGATTACCTGACCGGCGCCAAAGACCGGTGCTTTTTTGCCCTCCCATATACGCGAAAAAACGGTGCCACGGCGGCCTTGATTTTGGTCAGGTTGAGCACTGGTCCCCCTAACCCCGAGTTGACCAAGTTCAGCAGGGTCCTCAAGTTTGAGACGAACAGCCCTGTATGTCTGTCGTCCTGGATGCACCGGCGTGAACCATGCCAAGGTCGCCTTGAGCGCATGTGGTTGCGCTATGCCGTTGATGCAAACGGGGACGGGAACCTCGACTGTTACTTTTTGTTCACGGGGTAATATGCCGACAGCCCAGAATGTCGCGCGATCATCCACACAGGCGATAGCTAAATCAGGATCAGCCAGCCCATAGCCGAGAAAACGTCGAATATTGTCCCTCTGTTTTACATGCTGTCCATTATCAGCAGGTCCCAGAACCCGCTTTATAAGATCGGATGCATCTTGAGGCCACGAGGCTGAATGAACCAATAAGGCCTTCAATAGTACCGCACGTTGCATATGACTTAATGTGGTGAACGCTTCGCCATAGGCTGTTTCCAGCGCATCGTGAATTTGATGGCAGGTTCGAGAGGCCAATGCGGTGGCGGCACTCGTTCCGCTGCTATAGGCCTCAACGCCCTCCCTTCCGGGCGCTGCAACTTTCAAACCATGCGCGCGCTGTGCCCCGGTTGGGATTACGGACAATGGCGTTGAGGTGTTAAGGCGGATATGTTCCCGCGCTCCCGGCATGAGGATATCCGGTTTTACACTGTTTGCAAAGCCGGGACCAAGCGCGCTTGAGGGATTGGAAGTTGAGATATTTGGAAACGGATCAATATTGATTTGTGCCGTGCGCCGATCTGCATCTGATACCGCATCAACATTGGCCGCCCCAACGGTAACCCCATTGACGGTTTCGGAAGGTGATAATAATCGACGCTCGACGATCATCTGCCCTAAGCCCCTTAACACACTTAGAGAACGCTGATCAGCGAGAGAACTTTCAAATTCCGTTGAATTTGCAAAATCCGGAATAGTAAAGGCAGTTGCATGGTTGCCAGCACTGACAAGGAAAAGAATACCTAAGCGATATGACAGCCGGTCCAGCAGGCGCGCCCATGCCGAAAGTTGCCCCTGAAATGGCTTTCGCGCATTACCTAACGAGAGATTTACTATCAACACATCCGGCGCTGTTGCGTTAACGCCATCACGCATTGCCAGCACAGCCAGATATATTATGTCCACAATTAGCCGGTCTTCAGGAAATCTGTCGCTCTGACCCAGGACTGGAACACAATGTATCCGGCGAGCCAGCCGTTGTTCCTGGCGATTTCGATCCCCGTGAACAATTAGCGAGGCCATTGCCGTGCCATGGATACGCGCATTTACCTGGGCAAGCGGCTCCAAACCAAACTGATCATCAACGACCAGGGTACCGGCCAAAAGGGGGTGTTGCGCAACAGGAACACCGTCCAACAATGCCAGTATTGGCGATCCACTTATGGTAACAGGTGCAACCTGGACCCCACCTTCCGGTTCGGCCACCTCAATACCAGTCGCCAGGCTTTGCGGTCGAATGTGCATCGTAAAATCAAGGCCGGCTATACTTGTTTGCGCACGATCTGTGATGCTTCGTACCGCAACAACGGGTAAATCAGCCAAAATGGCGTGATAGCCAATATCCGCAATCCGGCATCGGCTTACGATCCGCCCGTCCGAGGCAATAATCTGTTGCTGAATATTGGCCTCTGCCTGAGCGCTACGATTCTCGTCTGCTCTGAATACCAGCTCAATCTCAAGGCGGATTCGATCAGTATCCGCTTTGCCATCCATTTCTTCGGCAATGATGTCCCGTTCGTCGTCTCGCACCCTGTCTTGCGGCCCCCATGGTCTGACATCCTTCAGGGTTGCAAATACGTCACGCCAAGGTGCGAACCCCCTTTCAGGCTTCTCCCCATCCAGCCAGCGTTGCCACAGGGAGGCAATCTGTCGCAAGGCTGCGGCGTCAGGAACAAGAAGATAGGCTACTGGATTTTTATCTTGCGCGTCACCTTCAAGCTCTTCCTCGTCAATTAATTCAATGCCAGTAACGCGCCGGATAGCATTGGCAAAATTTTGGATTGAACCCCTTACTTCAAATACCAGCAATCGTTCCGGCGCAAGCGCACTTGGATCACTTCGCAATTCAAGGCCACTTTCATCGCGTGCAAATACGGATGCCAACCGAGCAAATTTTGGTCCAAATTTAGTCCGCTGTTCATCGGGGGTAAATGGGCTAGGCCTTGGTACGCTTTTTCGTCTTCCGGTCGCTCTCTGTCGCGGCGGGCTTACGTTTAACCGGAGCAGTGGTTTTGTTGGGTCGCTTGCCATTGATAGCCTCAGGTTTTACGCGTTCGGCCCACAAGTCCAGTTCAACGGAAATAGCCGAATCGATGCTGATCTCGCCAAGCCCGAGAATATGCCTGCGGCGTACATTTTGACAGAAGTCGCCAGCCTCTGCATATGACATGGCGCCAAGATGCGCCGCTAACGAGTTCGCCGAAATCCCGGGGCGCTCAGGCCATGACATGAAAATTTTTTCAAGAAATGCTGCTACTTCATGCGGTTTGGGTTCTGGGAATGCAATTCTCAACTGGAACCGCCGCCACACAGCGCGATCCAGCAGTTCAGCATGGTTTGTCGCGGCAATCGTCAATACGTAGCTGGGCAGCTGGTCTATCTGCATCAACAGGAATGAAACAACGCGTTTAATTTCCCCTGTCTCATGGGTGTCCCCGCGCTCTTTGCCGATGGAATCAAATTCGTCAAAAAATAAAACACAGGGTTGTGTGCGCACGTAATCAAAAAGTTTGCGAAGACGTGTATTTGTTTCGCCCAGATAACTGCCAATCAGCGCGTCATAGCGAACTACAAAAAATGGTAAGGCAAGGGCTTCGGCTATAGCTTCCGCATAAGAGGTCTTTCCGTTTCCCGGAGGGCCCGACAACAAGACTCTGTGGCGCGGCTCATACCCGTGCGCACGCAGCACATCCGCCCGCATATGCTCTTCAACCAGCTGTTTGCCTTCTTTGCTCGCCGGAAGTGTCAAGACCAAATCATCAAATCTGATACGGGGCGTTTGCTCTAAAATCGTATCCCGACCATTAGCCTGGGCAGGTTGCGCACTTGTCAGGGAAGGTGAAGCGACTGAAACGCTCTGCAAGGCGCGCTGGAGCCTATCCGCGAGAATATGATGACTTTTGGCCCGCTCCTCAGCCATGAGCGCCTCAACTGTAGAGCGCAGCATAGTCTTGTCGCCGGCTGCGCCGGCTCGAACGAGTGAGAGAATGAGATCACTTTTGGCCATCGTCGTATATGAATATTCTCTAATTTGGGTGCGCCGCAAGAACAAGCTGGATAAATGACGCCCCAGAATAACCCGTCTGTTGTGTCACGCCAGCACTTTATCCATCGCCGCCAATTGGCCATCGACGGAGATGGGCAGGAAGGAGGTGATCTCCAACTGCCGGTCTTCATAGATATCTTTGTCAGGATATTCCTTTTGCCGCAATTCGATGGCGGCATCGCGCTGATACAGCAGCACGCAGATTTGCGGATAGAATAGATGCAGCATGGCGCCGATCCACATATTCGTCGCCATGCAGGGAAACGTATGATCGATTTTGTACTGGTCAATCAGCTTGATAACATCCCGGGCGCGGTAGAAGGTTTCGCCGGTGACCCAGCGGTTGACGCCGAACAGGGCGATTGGCAGACCATCGGGGTCCATGGAAATGCAGATGATATGGGCGATGGCGTCCTTGCCCAGTGGGCGTTGCCATTCGCCTGTATAGGGGGCAGGCTCCACCCCCGGGGCAATGCCGCCCGCCCGCATGAAGGTATGGAAATGACCATGTTCGCCCGACGTGCCGCGATGGGCATGATAATAATACTGGCTGAAGGTTTCGCGGTCATACACATCGCCCTTGGGGTAATGGTTCCATTGGTAAAACGTGTCCTGATGGGCCAGAACCTGCCCCACCACATTGGCCCCGGTCTTGTTCAGCAGGCGATGGCATTCCTGGACCTGGCGCCCGGCCCGCACCATCTTTTTCAGGCGATCCCTGGGCAAACTGGCCATCAATTCCGTCAGATCCATTTTTAATGCCCCTCTTTCTCATAAATCCATGGCTTTTTAGCATAGGCTTAACGGCTAATGCCGCATTTTTGACAGATCCGCTGGTTAGGCTTGCCACATCCGGCAGTTGACTGTAATTGAGCGTGCGAATTGCCTTCCCTGGCGGCCCAGCCGTTATCCAACCCATGCAGGAGTGTTTTATGAAAATATGTAATTTTGGCCCGCGCACTGTTGTGCTGGCAATGCTGGTTTCCATGGCTTTGACCGGTAATGCACTGGCGCTTGATGCGGGCGACGCGGCCGCGGGCGCAAAGGTTTTCAAGAAGTGTCAGGCATGCCATTCCGTCGTGGCGGCGGACGGCAATAAGGTCGGACCCAATCTGCATGGCATTGTTGGCCGCAAGGCGGGCACGACAGAAGGCTTCAATTATTCCGATGCGATGAAGGCGGCAGGTGAAGCCGGGACCACATGGGACGAAGCCACCATCGAAAAATATCTGCGCGATCCGAAGGGCTTTATACCCAAGAACAAGATGGCGTTCGCAGGCATCAAGAAAGATAGCGATCTGGCGAATGTCATCGCCTATCTGAAAGAAGAATCCGCGAAATAATCTGCCTGGTTAAACCCGCGCAT
>DAIOWE010000049.1:14863-17296 GCA_036758605.1 Pseudomonadota bacterium
CGATAATATTTTGCTGCGCCGTCATGCAGCGGCACGGATATGCCGGCACTGGACAGGCCAGCGCGATTGATGCTGGCAAAACTTGCATGCAGCTTGCGCACCGCATCCAGATTGCCCGCGACCGACTTGACAATGGTATAGGCATCCTTTTGTGTCACCTTGGCGGACGCCAGCAGAATTACCCGCAGGCCAATGCTTGGCACGTCGGCCTTCACCTCCGGATAACTGCCTTTGGGTATTGTCACCACGGAATAATAGGGCCTGGCGGCAATCAGCTTTTGCGCAATGGCCCCGGTTACGGGAACAATTTTCAACGGGCATGTGCGCATGGCCAGCGTAACATTGCGGTCCGGCGTAATGCCCGCCAGCGCCAGCGCGTCCAGCTTGCCGCCACACAGCGCCTTGATCGCCTCTGCTTCCGGCAGTTCCGAGGCCAGTTTGAATTTTCCCAAATCCCAGCCCATTGCCAGCAGCAGATCATCAATGGCGGCACGCCGACCCGTGCCGGGCTTGCCAATATCAATGCTTTTTCCGGCCAGATCCTCCACCGCCTTGACACCAATATCGGCGCGCGCCAGCAGCACAAGCGGTGATCCGTTAAACGACATCAGGGCGCGCATGTCCCTGATGGCCTTGTCGCCGGCAAACTGGCTTACACTGCCGGCATAGGCATGGTGCTGCCAATCGGACTGGGCCAGCACCAGATCTACCTGCCCGGCCTGTAACGCCAGCAGATTGGCGACCGTGCCCTTGCTGGTCTCTATTGCGCAGCGCAGCCCGCCAGCACCGGCGGCGGCATTGATCTGTGCGCAAACGCCGCCGCCCAGCAAAAAATACCCGCTGGTCACGGCGCCCGTGGCCATGACCACGCGGTTTACTTCCTTTGCGGCGGCTGGGGTGGTGAGCAAGAGAAATATTGTGAGAAATGCCGTTAAATTCCTACGCATTCATTGGGATCCTTGATAATTCCACTTGATGATGACAGGTTCGGTAGCCCAAATATAATGGTTTTTAGCTATAACCGGATAACGCTTATACTTCCCCAACAGGCCCCGGGTTTATGTCCGGATGGCGGATCAGATATCCGGCGCCTGTTTTTATTAGTAAAGTTGGCATTCTTGCAGATAAACATCTGTTTGACACCTCGATTATTGCTGAAGAGTCCTTATGTATGTTCACATATGATAAATGATCCCGCGCCATAAACCATGGTGGAATTGAGTTTATTGACGGACTGGAAATGGATTATCAACGCAATCTTGCGCAAGAATTTCTTGAATTTGTAGAACAGCAGCCCCGTCAGTCGCTGTCGCAATTACTCACGCGCGTATTGCACAAATCCCGTTTGCTGACAGGGGCGGAAGCCGGCACCATTTTTGTTGTCCGGCGCAAACGCGGCGGGGCAATTTTGCAGGCGATTAACGCGCAGAATAACCGTATCCGTGTGGACGCCGCCAACTTTGAAGTGCCCGTAAATAATAACACCATTTCGGGCTATGTCGCGGCAACCGGCGAGACCGTGATCATCGACGATGTTTACAACATCGATACGGCCATGCCCTATTCCTTCAATCCTGCCAATGAAGCGAAGCATTACAAATCCATTTCGATGCTGTGTTTCCCGCTGAAAAATTACACCAATCAGGTCATTGGCGTGGTGCAATTGATCAACCGGGTTGGACCGGGCGGCAAACCCATTCCATTTGATCCGCATATGGCGGCGATTGTCGCGCCGGTCGCGCGGGTTCTTGGCGCAAGCATAGAGCGCACAGACATGATGGATCAAATTCGCCTGAAGAACAAAACGCTGCAGAACCGTAACCGGCAACTGGCCGACCAACGCGCGCATATTGGCACTTTGCAGGAACAAACCGAAGAGGCGTTCCTGCTGTCTGTTGGCTTGCTGGCGCGGGCCGCTGAAATTCATGACGAAGGCACTGGAAATCATATTGTGCGCACCAATGAATATAGTTTTTTCATTGCGCAGCATCTGGGCATGCCAAGGAGTTTTTGCAACGAGATCCACTACAGCGCGCAGCTGCACGATGTCGGAAAAATGAGCGTTGATCAGGCGGTGCTAAAGAAAAAAGGACGGCTCGATGATCTTGAACGGGCCGAAATGGATCGCCACACGACCTATGGCCACCAGATTTTATGCGACTCGCCGCGTTTGCAACTGGCCGCGGAAATTGCCCTGAACCATCATGAAAAATGGGCGGGTACCGGTTATCCCAACGGGTTGGCCGGTACGGACATTCCCATTTCCGCACGTATCGTTCAGGTTGCCGATATCTATGATGCGCTGCGTTCGGAACGGCCCTACAAGGTTGGCTTCAGCCATGACCAGGCAAGGAATATTATCCTCAACGGCGACGACCGTCTTGATCCCAGGGAGCATTTTGATCCGAAATTGATCGAACTGTTTGCAGACAC
>DAIOWE010000050.1:0-12540 GCA_036758605.1 Pseudomonadota bacterium
TCCGCAGCCTGCTTCTGCATTTGCCAGGAAAGATTCCCGGCGGGCAGGTTGAACACTCCCGCCACATTATCGCGCATGATGGCCTGACGCTGGGCTTCGGTCAGTTTGCCCGTATGCTGTTCCAGCAGGGATTGCGAGCGTGGCCAGGTTGAATCCGTATGCGGAAAATCATTGGCCCACAGCAGTTGCGAATGATCCATCATCCCGGCGGCGACAGACTGAAACGCCACCCAGTCATCCTGGAAGGTCATCCAGACATTGCTTTTCAGATATTCGCTGGGCAGCTTGCTCAGCCCCCGGATAATGCCGTTCTGCGCATGATTGAAGGCGGCATGGTCCATGCGATAGCGGTAATGCGGCATCCAGCCAGCATCGCCCTCGGCGCAGACTAGTTTCAGTTTTGGGTTGCGCTCAAACACCCCGCCCAGCACCATGGTGCCAACCACATCCTGCACTGCGCGGATGATGGCAAGGAAAGTGTTGATTGGATGGCCGCGGCGTTCCTCGTAGATGCCGCCGCCACGCGCCGTCAGAATATGAAAGCACACGGGCAGGCCAAGATCGGTGGCGCATTGCCACAGCGCGTCATAATCGGGATGGTCGTAATCCTCATAACCCGGATTGCCCGGCATCATCATGCCGACCATGCCCATTTGCTTGGCGCGGCGGAAATCTTCAATGGCGCTGTCCACGTCGCGCACCGCCGTCATGGCCAGGCCGAACAGCCGGTTGGGTGAGTCCGAGCAAAAGCTTTGCAGCCAGCGATTATAGGCCTGCATGCTGGCGTCCTTGTAATCCATGTTGCGGTGCGTGCACAGCGCCATGCCCAGCGAGGCATAGATGATTTCGGCGGCGATGCCGTCGCGGTCCTGATCGGCGGCGCGGGCCTTGCCATCATATCCGCCTGCGCGCACCTCGCCCCATTGCATCGCCTTGGCGCGCTTGGCGCGTTCGGCCACGGTGCGCCCGGCCCCGTCGATAAAGCCGATGGGCGCAGTCTTGCGCATGCCGTCAACAATATACACATCGGCGCCATCTTCGCGTTTTACCACGCGGGGCGCGGTGTCGCGATATTTCGGATCGATAAAATCCACATAACAATTTGGCGGCTCGACAATATGGCTGTCGGCGGAAATCGTGCCTTGCGGGATCATGATATTCTCCTATCTTCTGGTTATTCGTATAACTCTTGTCATCACTATAAATTGGAAGGGCCAGACAGTTGAAGGAAAACATTCCTTCTGGCCACTGGCAAAAAAAAGGCCCGGCGGGGGGGGGAGCCGGGCCTGTAGTGCGGATGGGCTTACTCCGCCGCCATCTTCTGCATCTGCCAGGATTCGTTCCCCGCAGGCAGGTTGAACAGCGCGGCGACATTATCGCGCATGATCGCCTGACGTTGCGCCTCGGTCAGCTTTCGCGCATGCTCGTTAAGCAATTCCTGCGACTTTGGCCAGGTCGAATCCGTATGCGGAAAATCATTGGCCCAGATCAGTTGCTTGTCATTCAGCAAATGCGCCGTCTCAAAGGCGATCCAGTCATCCTGGAAGGTCATCCAGACATTGCTTTTCAGATATTCACTGGGCAGTTTGGTCAAGCCCCTGAGCAGGCCGCCCACCACATTGAACTTCGCCGCATGGTCCATCCGGTACATGTAATGCGGCATCCAGCCTGCATCACCCTCGGCGCAGACCAGCTTCAGCTTCGGATGCCGCTCGAACACGCCACCCAGCACCATCATGCCGATAACATCCTGCACGGCGCGGATGATAGTCATGAAGCCGTTCATTGAATGGCCCCGGAACGCGTTGCTCTTCCTGCCCAGGCCGCCCGTGCGCGAAGTCAGGATATGAAAGCAGATCGGCAATCCAAGATCGCTGGCGCATTCCCACAATGCGTCATAAGACGGATGATCATAATCTTCATGCACTGGCTCGCCCGGCATCATCATGCCGACAAACCCCATTTCCTTGGCGCGGCGGAAATCCTCAATGGCACTATCGACGGATAGCACCGCCGTCATCGCCAGCCCGAACAGCCGGTCCGGCAAGCCGACGCAAAAAGTTTGCAGCCAGCGATTATAGGCCTGCATGCAGGCGTTTTTATAGTCCGGGTCCGGATGGGTGCACAGCGCCATGCCGACAGAGGCGTACAGCACTTCGGCGGCGATGCCGTCACGAATCTGATCGGCTTCGCGCGCCTTCGGGTTCCAGCCGCTGTCGCGGGTATCCTTGAACCGGATCTTGCCGACACGGGCATTGCGGTCGGGAATCGAGTACCCGGCGCCATCAAGCAATGCGAGCGGTACATTGCGCTTCAGATCCTTAATGACATAGACATCCTGCCCATCGGGCAGGGTTTCGATATGCGGCGCATCGGCGCGATATTTCGGATCGATAAAATCAATGTAACAGTTAGGCGGCTCGGACACATGTGAGTCTGCCGAAATTGCACCTCTGGGTATCATGGTTCTCTCCCCGGCTTTTTATGTGGCTACCATAATCTATGATCATAATTCAGAAGGGGATCTGTCAAGCACGTTTTTCGCTGGGCGTTTCAACTATCCGCCGCGTCTCATCAAGATTTACACAGATTTTTACCGTTTTATGCAATTGCTGCATGGACGACGCAGTTGCAGCAAGCTACACTCCATTGTGGTAGTGATATCCAGCGCTACCAAATCTAGACCGGTTCGATGACTTATCCGTCAGACAAAGGGAGCCGCTTATGGGCAGCAACAGTCCGGCCTTCAGTACCCACGCCATGGTAGAACCAGAATCAAACCCTATCGATATGATTGAACAGATTACCGCCGCCAGAGACTGGCCCTATGAGCGGGAATCGGATGCAGAGCTGACCCTGTTCAGTGGCAGCAAATGGACGGATTTCCGTCTTGGCTTCAATTACCTGACCGATTGTGATGCGGTGCAACTGACCCTGATGTTTGAGGCCAGGGTGCCCGAACCGCGCCAGAATGAAGTGTTTCATCTGCTGGCACTGGTCAATGCGCGCAACTGGCTGGGGCATTTCGACTGGTGGGAAGAAGAACGCGCGGTGATGTTCCGCTATGGGGTGCCCATGCGCGGATCGGAGCTGTCCTGTGGGCAGGCCGAGGACATCATTGATCTGGCGCTGGAAGCCTGCGAGATTTTCTTCCCGGCGTTGCAATATGTATTATGGGGCGGCATGTCCGCCAGCGAGGCGGTCAATGCCTGCATGATGGAGACCATGGGTGAAGCGTGAGCACATCTTCTGAGACTGCGGCGCTTTTTGCCGGTTCGCTGGTGCTGGTGGGCGCCGGCAAAATGGGCGATGCGCTGTTGCGTGGCTGGCTTGGCCGGGGCGTTCCGGCCAGGCAGGTGGTGATTTTCGAACCAGCGCCCAGCGCCGCGTTACAGGAGTTGACCAGCAAACAATCGATTCGGCTTAATCCGGCGATTGCAGATGTTACCGATACGGCAGTGCTGGTGCTGGCGGTAAAGCCGCAGGCGATGCAGGATGTATTGCCGCAATTTGCGCCCCTCGCGCAGGGGGGCGCGCTGGTGCTGTCCATCGCAGCGGGAAAACCCATCCGGTTTTTTGAACAGTATTTTGCAGGTGCGCCCATCGTGCGGGCCATGCCCAATACACCGGCGGCGATTGGTCAGGGAATCACGGCCATGTACGCCAATCTGCAGGTGAGTGCGCAGCAGCAACAATTAGCCATGGCGCTGATGAAATCGGTAGGCGATGTTGGCTGGATTAAAGACGAGGCTTTAATGGATCCGGTCACAGCAGTTTCCGGCAGCGGTCCGGCCTATGTGTTTTTGCTGATTGAGGCGCTCGCCAGGGCAGGCGAGAAAGCGGGATTGGATGCCGATTTTTCCTATCTTTTGGCGAAGCAGACGGTCAGCGGCGCTGCTGCGCTGGCCGCGCAATCCGATCAGCCTGCATCTGTATTGCGTGAAAATGTCACCAGCCCGGGCGGCACAACAGCGGCGGCCCTTGAAGTGCTAATGCGGCCCGATGGCTTGCAAAGCCTGATGGATGAGGCGGTGCTTGCGGCGTCCCGGCGTTCACGCGATCTGGCGCAATAATATTTATCTAAAGCGCGTTTGGGCCTGCCAATATTCAGGATGCTCTCGCTTTATCGCTATTGCGGCGGCGCCCATTTCGTCCGCGTTGGCGAACAATCCAAAACATGTCGCGCCACTTCCGGACATCCGGGCCAACAGACAGCCCTTTTGCCCGGCCAGCGCATTCAGCACGGTCTGAATTTCCGGCACAAGTTCAATCGCGGGCCGTTCCAGATTATTGCCGCGTGCGCGCAGTAATCGCGCCAGCTTTTTCGTACTGCTGACATGTCGTGGAAAACGTTGCGGGGCTTTGTCAAACCGTCCGTCCAGTTTTTCAAATACGGCCCGTGTTGAAAGCAGAATGCGCGGATTGACCAGCAGGACATAGCAGTCCGGCAATGTGGGGGCGGCGCTTAGCTGTTCGCCAATGCCCCGCATGATAGCAGGCCGACGGCGCAAACACACGGGAACATCCGCACCTAAATGCAATGCGAGTTTGCTAAGCGCCCTGGCTTCAACCTGCAAATCCCAAAGCGGGATCAGCAATTGAATGGCGGCGGCCGCATCTGACGATCCGCCGCCAAGCCCGCTCGCGGCGGGCAAATATTTATGTAATTTTATTGCGGCGCCAACAGGGGTTGGGGCCAGGGCCGCAAGGGCGTGGGCCGCGCGCAGAACCAGATTGGCTTCCAGCGGACCGCATTCATCCGCAAACGGCCCATCAACCTGCAATGAAATTGTAGGGCTTTCGGTTACTTCCAGGCGATCGCCGAATTGTGTAAAGACCGTCAGGCTTTCTATCTGGTGATATCCATCACTGTTACGCCCAAGCACTTGCAAAAACAGGTTCAGTTTGGCAGGTGCAATTATATTTCGCAGATCAGGATTTTTGTGCACTGGGTACTGCTGGCTGAGACTGGGTTGGGCTGCTATCCAGGCCGTATTGCAGCTTCTTTTCTATAACGCGCCTGATCTCGGGCTCGGGATCAAACGACAGGGCGCGCTGCCACTGAAATTGTGCTTCCAGCCGACGCCCGACCTGCCAATAGGCATCCCCAAGATGATCGTTGATTACCGCATCTTGTGGCAACAGGCTAATGGCGTTCTCCAGTGTTTCGACCGCATTGCTATATTCGCCGATGCGATATTGAATCCAGCCAAGACTGTCAATGATGGCGCCGTCTTCCGGGCGTTGTTTTGCCGCGCTTTCGATCATGGTTTTTGCGCGCTGAATATTGAGGCCTTTATCGATCCAGGAATAGGCCAGATAATTCAGGACATTCGGCTGATCCGGTTCCAGTTCCAGCGCATGCAATAAATCACGTTCCGCATGCGGCCAGTTTCCCGCCCGTTCCAGCGTCATGCCGCGCGCATACAGCATCGGCCAGTGATACGGCTTTGGTGCGCCAAGTCCGGCAATGACTTTGTCATATTCCGTGACCGCCTCGTCATAGCGTTCATGGTTGCGCAAAGTATCGGCAAGTGAAATTTGCGCCTGACCCGACCTGCTGGGATATTTCGCAATATATTGACGCAGGCCTTCAATAGCCGCTTCAGCACGGCCCGCCCGGTCCTCGTTCTGCGCCATCTGAATGCGGGCGCTTTCGAAATGGGGGGAGCTTTCGGGCACCCCGGCATACATGGCGATGGCGTCGTCATAACGTCCCAGCCCCTCCAGCATTCCAGCCAGTAATATTCGGGCCTCCTCAGAATCAGGATTGATATGTATGGCCAGACGCAAATAAATCAGCGGCAGGGGATTAGGCGCGCTTTCCTGGCTCAGGACGCTGCTTACGCCATACAGCACCTCGGCGGCGCCTGCTGCGGGATCATTAACCAACAGGTTTGCGGGCTGCTTGGCTGCATTGCGCGCCAGGGCGGCGGTAAGGAGCGGGTGCGGCTGAACGGGTTGCACAAGACTGCGGTAAATTTCAGCGGCGCGCGGATACTGATTGCGCGTTTCCAGATATGTTCCAAAGGCCAGCGCGGCGCGGATCGACCGGCTGCCATTTTCACCCAACAATTCGGTGAAATATTGTTCCGCCAGATCATCGCGTTTCGCAACCGACGCCATCAGGGCACGATGAAAAGCATAAAATGGCTGAAAAGAATTGCGCTGCGACAATGGTTCCAGACTGGCAAGAGCAATGTCCATATTGCCGAGGCCTGCCTCCGCCCATGCACCCAGCAGAGGTTGCAGCAAGGCGCCCAGCCCCTGTTTGTCGAGCGTGGCAATCAATGTTTTGGCCTGCGCAAAATCACGTCTCTTGAAAGCGTCGCTGATCAGGCTCAGGGCCACGAGTTGATTGTCCTGCTGGACCTTTTGTAACTGCCGGGCCAGGGGCAAGGCGTCCGCGACTGCGCCATCCTGCAACTTGAACAAAAAGGCAGAAAGCAGAACGCTGGTGTTTTTCGGGTCCGCGGCAAGAACCTGGTCCATAAAAATGACGCCGGCGGCGCTGTCATTTTGCGCGCGCGCGTGGATGCCGGCCAGATAATTGCCGGACAGGGATGGGCCAGCCTGGATGATTTTTACCGGGGCGGGGCGGTTGATGTCTATTGCAACAGCCACGGCCTGCTTTTCATCCGCATTGCCCCGCTGGGCGGGGTCGGAGCAGGCGGCAAGAATCAGGGCGATAGCTGCGGCACTGACGATATTTGCCCAAAAACCCCTGCGAAGTGGTTGCGGGCCTGTCCTTATCCCAAATTGCAAATAGGCCACCTGGCAATTTTCCGTTCTGTTCAGAATTCTGAGGTAAGGCGTGGCGGTCTCCGTGCCATGATCTGACATAATGTACAATGTCAAATTTGCGTAATCTTCCATGCCACCCTATCCATCCATCTTGCTACCTAATATAGGAACATCGGTTTGCCACGAACATGGGCAATTTGCGGGCGGTATTCATCTGTGTCGTACAAGGCCCCGACATCGACCCGGCGCTCGCCTTCAATGCAGGTGCCGACGGGCACTGTGGTGTAATTACCGTCCCGGATGGCCATCATCTTTCCCTGTTCGCCATCCGCCAGCAATTGCACCGCCATCGCCCCGTAGCTGGCTGCCACCATGCGGTCAAGCGCGTCGGGGCTGCCTGCGCGCATCAGATAGGCCAGTGACTGGCTGACAATGTTAACGCCGGTGCGGCGTTTCAACTCTTCGCCGATGATCTCGCCAATCCCGCCAAGCTTGCGATGACCATAGGCATCGGCCTCGCCACGCTCGACCACGCCACCGCCCTCGATGACAGCGCCTTCCGAGACAACCACAATGGCGTAGTTGGAAGGGTTGGCTGCCCGGTCGGCCACGAGCTGTCCGGCCAACCGGTCAATATCAATGACACATTCGGGAATTGCCACCCGGTCCGCATCGGCAAGGAAACCCGATATCAATGCCGTTTCCCCGGAATTGCGGCCAAACAGTTCTATGACTGCGATCCGTTCGTGGCTGCCCGTTGGCGTGCGAAGTGCGGTAATGAATTCAACCGACCGGCTGACAGCGGTGGAAAAACCGATGCAATAATCGGTGCCAAACACATCATTGTCCATGGTTTTTGGCACCGACATTACGCGCACCCCTTCGCGCCCCAGCCGGGCGGCGTAAGACAGCGTGTCGTCGCCGCCAATCGGAACCAGCGCATCAATCTTCAGATGCTCCAGCACCCTGAGAACGTGTTTGGTGCAGTCAATCGTTCCATCCTTGTTGGCGGCAAGTTTCCTGATGTCGATAAAAGCCGGGACTTCCGCCGCCTTGACCTTGCCTGGGTTGGTGCGCGACGTATGCAGGATCGTGCCGCCGCTGCGGTCGATGGTGCGCACGGTATTCGCATTCAGCGGTAACAGCCATTCCTGTGTATGTGCGGGATCATCAGGGTTAAACGATAGCGGTCCGGCCCATCCCCTACGGAACCCGGTTACCTGCCAGCCCAGACGCAACGCCTGTCGCGTCACCGATTTGATACAGGGGTTAAGACCCGGCACATCGCCGCCGCCGGTCAGAATTCCTATGTGCATGAGGGTGCTCCTGTTAGGCTGAAAATTGCACGGCATGTCAACATGACAACATGATAAAACGAACGGTAGTTCAGCCAATCTGAATAATCGGCTAATTATTCGCCTCCTGCACCTGGAGGCTCGCGGTCATCTGCGCGCACAATAGCGGCTGCGACAAGGACAACCAGTACAAGAATAACGATAAATGTAAGTCCCTTGCCCGGATCCTGCACAATCAAAGAGCCAAGGCCCAGCACCATCATAAAGCCGCCGATAATATAGAGCAGCATATGCATAGAGTCAGCTTTCCTGTGATTGTAGTGTGCGCGATGATTCGGGACGATGCATCAGGATATCCCGCCATTCAGTGACAGCAAGCCCGAATATAGGGACGGACGGCGGTCGCGGTACAGGCCCCATTCACGTCTTTGCCGCTCGCAGGCCGTCAGATCAATGGCTGATATTAAAAATCCACTATCATCGCGCCCGGCTTCAGCGGTCATTGCACCGAAATTGTCAGTAATGAAGGACGAGCCATAAAAGTTTATGGCGCAGCTTGCGCCCTGCTCATGGCCGGTACGGTTTGCGGCGATCACCGGGACCATGTTGGCGGCGGCATGGCCCTGCATGACCCGGCGCCAATGGTCGCGCGAATCAATGGATGGATCGTGCGGTTCCGAACCAATGGCGGTGGGATAGCAGATCACCTCTGCGCCATTCAGCGCCATGATGCGGGCGGCTTCGGGAAACCATTGATCCCAGCATATGGCGGTGCCGACGCGCCCAATCTGTGTTTCCCACACGCAAAACCCCGTGTCCCCAGGGGCAAAATAGTATTTCTCGCTATAGCCAGGTCCGTCGGGAATGTGGGATTTCCGGTAAATCCCCAGAACCGACCCATCGGCATCAATCATGGCCAGACTGTTAAAACAGATATTGTCGGCCTGCTCAAAAAAGCTGACGGGCAGAACCACCCCCAGTTCCGCTGCAAGGCCCCGCATATGGGCAATTGCGGGATTATCTTCCGGGCGGGTTGCCAGCGCCAGATAAGCGGGGTCCATATCCTTGCAGAAATATGGGGTTTCAAATAATTCCGGTAACAGAATTAGCCTTGCTCCACCTGAGGCAGCGGCGCGCACCAGCGTATCGGCGGCGGCAATATTGCGCGCCCTGTCCGGGGTGCAGGCCATTTGTATCGCCGCCATGACTAATTGCCGCATAAACCCTCCGCATCACTCTGTTTGTCATGATTAACCATATATCAACGCTATTTGGAAAGACTGGCTTAACAGCAGTTTAAGGGGCCCAAATAGCTATTATGAAATCTGTTCCAAATATATTGATAACTGGTTCCTACGCGATCATCAGCCTGTTGGCGACGGTATTGCTGCCTGTCGTTACCGGAGTTTCCATCGCAGTCGCGATCGCACTTGGAATGAACCTGTTTTTATTGTGCGGGCTGGCGCACAGCCGTCTGGACGCCAGAGGCGAATTGCGCAGCATGAACCGCAGGCTGTCGGGTCTTGTCAAAGGTCAGAAATCCCTGCTTCAGGATATTGAACAGGCGAAACGCGATACCAACCATCTTGGCGAGATGTTTGACGCGCTGGATCTGAAATCCAATAAAGAAATTGTCAATGAGATGCGGGTGCTGGAAGGATTGCTGCACCGTCTGGCCGAGAAGCGCGTTACGTCAGATTCATCGCCAGAAAATGGGGCCGCCGTGCTGGCGCCGCCGGAAAATTTGCGCGTGGTAAACAGCAAAAATGAAATTTCTCTGATCGCGCTCAATGAAGCACTGGAAGAAAACCGCATTGATCTTTATCTGCAACCCATTGTCAGCCTGCCACAACGCAAAATTCGATCCTATGAAGGCTATTCGCGGTTGCGTAATGTGGATGGCACACTGATCGAGCCGGCCCAGTATCTTGGCGTGGCGGAAACTGCAGGCATTGTTTCAACCATCGATAATTTCCTGCTGCTGCGCTGTGTGCAACTGATCCGCCGTCTGCATAGCCGTAACCGGGGTGTGAGAATTTTCTGCAACATTTCAGCGCATTCGTTGCGTGATCAGGGATTCTTCCCGCAATTCGTGGATTTCATGGAACAGAACAAGGATCTGGCCGGTTCCATGATTTTCGAATTTTCGCAGGCCACGGTGGAAGAAAACACTGCGCTGGAATGGCGCCAGTTGGCCCGCCTTGCCAGGCAGGGTTACCGCTTCTCCATGGATAATATCAGCCATCTCGATATTGATCTGGAAGAATTATCCGGCCGCCATTTCGCCTATATCAAGGTGCCTGCATCCACATTGCTAACGGGCATGAAGCAGGCGCGCTCGCGGTTTTTATCCGGCGATATCAAGCTGGCCATGCGGCGTTTCGGTATTGATCTGATTGCGGAAAAGATCGAGGAAGAAGCAACCGTCGTGGGCCTGCTGGAATATGAGCTGGATTTTGGCCAGGGCTATCTGTTTGGCGAACCGCGCCGTTCACGCGGCCCTGAGGAATTACAGGGCGCGACACAGTCTGTTCCCATAGCCGCTGCAAATTAGTTTGCACTCAAGCCAGGCCCGCTTTATCTCAGATGGATGACTAAAGAGACGCCCAATACATTGTCGCAGACAGGGCATGTGCAAATGCTGTCCGGCATGCGCGAGCTTGTGGGCGCGGATCATGACCGGTATGACGGCTTTATCTGCGATGTCTGGGGGGTTCTGCATGATGGCGTCTCGCCCTATCCCGGTGTGGCGCAATGTCTGCGCCTGTTGCGCGCGCTGGGCAAGCCGGTGATACTGCTGTCCAATGCGCCGCGTCCCGCGCCGTCTGTTGCACGGCACCTGGCCGGGTTTGGGTATGTGCAGGGGCCGGATGGGCATTACGACCGGCTGATCACATCGGGGGACGCCACCCGTATTGCGATTGCCAGCGGATATTATGGCGCAAGTTTGCTGCATATCGGGCCTGACCGGGATCTGCCATTGCTGGAAGGGCTGGATGTGGAATGCGGCAGCGCCGTCAACAGTCAGTTTGCCCTGTGTACAGGCCTTTATGACGATGAAACGCAAACCCCGGAGGATTATCGCGACCTGCTGCGTGAATTGCTGGCGCGGTCGCTGCCGATGCTGTGCGCCAATCCCGATGATGTGGTGATGCGTGGCGGCAAACAGATTTATTGTGCGGGGGCCGTGGCGCGCGCCTATGCGGCAATGGGCGGTGCGGTGACATTTTTTGGTAAACCCTATCCCGGCGTTTACCGCATGTGTCTGGACGCGCTGCAGGAAATTCTGGGCCGTGCAGTGTCACCTGCGCGCATACTGGCCATTGGGGATGGTCTGTATACGGATATTTCCGGGGGGCAATCCGCCGGTATGCCGACACTGTTGTTAAGCGGCGGCATCCATGCCGAGGAACTGGGTGGGATTTCCGGTCCGCCGGAAATGCTTCTGCCCGCATTGAAACTGGCCTGTGCAAAGGCAAAAACCGCGCTTCCAGTCTCAGTAATCTATCGTCTTGTCTGGTGATGTTAAACCCGCGCCGGGATTAAAAATCCGGAGGGGATCAAACCCCTCGCGCACACGATTTTCGAGTGCGGCCAGCGCCGGCGGTTGCGGCTCAAATACCGGAACGGTCCGGCGAAGCGCTTCCGGAGCGCGGAACAATGTGGCGTGACCGCCGGATTTTTGCACCGCCTCACGCACATGCGCAGCAGAATCATGCAGCAGCCAGATCAATCCCCCGGCCCAATCATAATAATATTTCTTCGCGCCAATTTGTGCGGCAACGATAGCGCCCTGTTGTGGTGGCACGGACAGCCGCCATAATGGCAGCGTATCGCCCGTAAAAAATTCTGCATCGCGCACCCGCCGCCACAGGGTTATTGCGGCATCCGCGCTTAAACTTTCGAATTCGCCTGCTTCCTGCAACAGGGATTTCAGACGGTTAAGGCGATCCGTCACGGCCGCAATCGGGCCTTCCAGACGAAACAGCGTTTGCGCCCGTCCGCCGGTGATATTGGCGGGCAAATGCGCCAGGCCGGACAATTCCAGTGTGCTTGCCGCCGCCCTGCGCAGGGCCGCCAGTGCGGCCTCATCGCTCAAATCCCGCATTGCAAGCGTGGCGCTGTCTGCTGGGGAGGGCATGGTTTTTACCGTCACTTCGGTCATGATCCCAAGCGCGCCACAGGCGCCCGCGAATAATTTTGGCAGATCATATCCGGTGACGTTTTTCACGACTTTGCCGCCGGCCCTGAAAATTTCTCCGCGTCCATTGACGGCGGAAAAACCAAGAAAATGATCGCGCGCCGCACCGGCCTTGAACCGGCGCGGGCCGGAGGCATTGCATGAAAGTATGCCACCTATCGTGCCGCGGCCTTTTTCCGCGCCAGAATGTGGCCCCCAGTCGGGCGGCTCGAACGCCAGATGCTGACGGTGTTCGCGCAACAGCGCCATAATGGCCGCCATCGGCGTTCCGGCCTGCGCCGTCAACACCAATTCTTCGGG
>DAIOWE010000050.1:12640-17289 GCA_036758605.1 Pseudomonadota bacterium
CCATTGATCATGCGCGATTCATCGGACGCCAGGAACAGCGCGATATTGGCAATATCTTCGGGTTCGCCAACGCCAAACGGATGGCGTGACATGCCGAGTGCGCCGATTACCTTGGCTTGATCGCTGTTCCCGCCCTCCAGATTATTACCAAAGCGCTCCTTCACCCGGTCGGTCATGATGACGCCCGGACAGATTGCGTTGGCGCGGATATTTTCCCGGAAATATTGCCCGGCAAGCGAGCGCGTGAATGAAATAATGCCGCCCTTGGCGGTCGAATAAATCATTGCCGGAAAGCTGCCCTGCAATGCCGCTGCGGACGAGACATTGACGATAGTTCCGCCGCCTGCCTTGATCAGATGCGGTATGCCGTGCCGACAACACAGAAACGGCCCTTTCAGGTCGAGATTCATGGTGAAATCCCACACCGAAAGATCGACCTCGGTGACTTTTTTGTCTGCGGCGATGGAGCCGCCTGCGCAATTGAACAGCACATTAAGTTTGCCATATTTCGCAGCGGTGGCGTCGATGCCTGCCTTGACGCTGGCGTCGTTTGTGACATCGGTCTGAAAAAAAGCGGCGTCACCGCCCGCCGCGCGAATTTCGGCCTCACACGCCTTGCCCAGTTCTTCGTTCAGCTCAAGTATCCCGACCCTGGCCCCTTCGCGGGCGAAAATATTTGCCGCCGCGCGCGCAATGCCGGAACCCGCGCCGGTGATCGTTGCAACTTTGCCTTCCAGTCTCCCCATGGCCCTGTCTCCCTGTTTTATTGTTTATTTCGTTTCTCTACCGGCCGTTCAGCCGCGTGATGAGATCATCATACAGCAGGTTTTGCGGCTCAAAAATATATTCGAGCTGCGCCACGCTGACATGGCTGCATCCGGCATCGCGCAACCGGGTCATCACGGTATACAGACTTGCTGTTGGGCAATGCAGGCTTCCGCCCGCGCCATCAAGTTGCACAGTGCAGCCCATCTCTTTTTCCAGCGCCGCCAGGGTCTGCGCCATGCTTTTGCTGCCGCCAGATGCGAACTGCACAAGTTTGAATTCATTCGCCCGGCTGCGCCCCTGCATCATGTCCAGGATCTGGCGCAACGCCCTGCGCGCGCTATCGCTCCAGCGCGCCGTCAATGACGCCGCCAGACAGGCCTGACTGCGCAGGATAAGCCCATCATCCAGTATTTTGAGATGATTGGCGGTCAATGTGCTGCCGGTGGAGGTAATATCAACAATGGCTTCCGCCGCACCCGAATTGGGGGCGCCTTCGGTGGCGCCCAGGCTTTCGACAATGCGGTAATCGGAAATGCCATGATCGGCAAAGAAGCCGCGCGTCAGCGTCAGATATTTTGTCGCCACCCGCAACCGCCGCCCATGCCGCCGGTGAAAATCCGTACAGACCTCATTCAGATCATCCATGTCGCGCACATCTATCCAGGCGCGCGGGACGGCCACCACCAGATCGGCGCGCCCGAACCCCAGCGGTTTCAGCAACACCATGCAGGCGTCCATATCCAAAGTTTTTTCGCGCAAGAGATCTTCGCCGGTAATGCCAAGATGTATGTTGCCGGCTTCAAGCTGGGCTGGAATTTCGCCCGATTGCAGAAAAACGATTTCGACATTATCAAGCCCGCGCATGCGGCCGGTATATTCGCGTCCCTGACCGCCGGTGATGGCCAGCCCGCTGGCGGCAAGATAGTCGTGCGTCTGTTCCGCCAGGCGGCCCTTGCTTTGCAAGCCCAGAATTAAAGGTTCATTACTCATTTCGCGGCCTCGCATGCGGCCAACAGCCATTCGGTGCGGATAGCGCTGCCGATAGCAGGAATATCGCGTGGCGCGCCCAGCCGCCGCAGCAGCGCGTCATAGCGGCCTCCCCCTGCGATTTGTCCGTGTTCCCCCATATCCGGCACCCGCAGATCAAATACGAAACCGGTATAATATTCCAGGGTGCGGCCAAATTGCGCCACATACTGAAACTGGTTCGGTTCAAGTGCGCGCTTTTCCATCAATTCCAGGCGCTTTTCAAAACGCCCCTGCGCATCACGCAGGTCAATGCCGGCATCGGCTGTCAGCGCATTGATTTCGCTCAGCGCATTTTGCGGTGTTCCTGAAATTTTCAGGAACGCATCAATCAGATCGGTGATTTCTTTCGACAGACCCGGCGTGCGGGCGTCCGCCGCCTGATCGAGGAAGCGTTCGGCTATCTCGCGGCTGTCGCGCCCACCTGCCGTCATGATGCCAGACATGCTTAGTACTTCTTCCAGCGCAAGACGGGCCCTGGTTCCGTCCAGGCTGCCGAGGGCTTCCAGAAAGGCCGCGCGTCCTTCGGTGGCCGTTTCGCCATTACCATCTGACAATCGCGCCAGCAATTCGTGCAACGCATCGGGACGCCAGAACTGATGTTTCAGCCGCTCACGCCAGCGCAGCGGAAGCGCCAACTGATCCAGCAGCGAAAAAAACAGGCCCAGATCCCCCACCTGCACATCAAAGCGCGTCAGCCCGGCGGCCTGCAACGCCTCAACGGTAAGCGCCAGAACTTCGGCATCCGCGCCCGGTAAATCCGTATCGCCCAGGCATTCGACGCCTGCCTGCAGAAACTGGCAGGGGCGGTCGCGTCCGGCTGTCTGAAACCGGAAAGCAGGGCCGTTATAGCACAGCCGCGCGGCCTCATCCCCGGCGTTTGCATTTTGCCGCAGATACATGCGGCATGTGGGAATGGTCAGATCTGGGCGCAGGCACAGCTCATTGCCGGCGGGATCATTGAACACATAGATGCGGCGGCGGATTTCCTCGCCGGATTGCTCCAGAAAAATTTCCGCAGGCTCCAGGATCGGCGGTTCGACAAAACCATAGCCGTGCCGCGCGAATACGGCCGCGATTTCACGGTCCTGCGCGTGTAAGCGCTGTAATGTCCGGGCGTCATAATCGGGCATTCCGGTGATTGACATCATAAAGTCCTTAGGAGCGTTTTCGTTCAGGATTACGCGCCCCCGCCCGCGTCATTGCGAGCCGCGCAGCGGCGCGGCAATCCAGAGTCTCACGCAAAGGCCTGTGTTTGTGACTCTGGATTGCCACGCTTCGCTCGCAATGACGGGCGTGGGAACATTTCAGCTTACTTACAATATGCCGTAACCCCGGCGGGTGCACTATATTCAGCCAGATCAGAAATTCAATGTGCGATTATCGACCGCAAGGGCGGCTTCCTTGAGGCTCTCGCTTAAGGTGGGGTGGGCGTGACAGGTGCGGGCGATATCTTCGCTGGATGCGCCGAATTCCATGGCCAGCGCCGCCTCGCCGATCATGTTGCCGACATCGGGGCCGATCATATGCACACCCAGCACCCGGTCGGTGGCGGCGTCCGCCAGCACCTTGACGAACCCTTCGGTGTTACCTGCGACCTTGGCCCGCGCATTGGCGGCGAAGGGGAATTTGCCCGCTTTATAGGCGATGCCATCGGCCTTTAGCTGTTCCTCGGTTTTTCCGACCCAGGCGACTTCCGGCGCAGTGTAGATGACGCTGGGAATGACCGCGTAATTCACATGACCCGCCTTGCCCGCCAGCAGTTCGGCCAGCGCCACGCCTTCGTCTTCCGCCTTGTGCGCCAGCATCGGGCCCGCAATCACATCGCCGATGGCTGAGATGCCTTCGACATTGGTGCGGTAATGCGGATCGGTCACGATCTGGCCTCGATCTGTCGCCACGCCCACGGTTTCCAGCCCCAGATCATCCGTGTACGGTTTACGGCCAATGGCAATCAGCGCCACATCGGCCTCCAGTATTTCCGCCGCACCGCCCGCTGCCGCCTCGATACTGATCTTCAGCCCTTTGGCGGATTTTTCAATGCCGGTGACCCTGGTGGACAGTTTGAATTCCATGCCCTGCTTTTTCAGCATGCGCTGAAAATTCTTGCCCACGTCCCGGTCGGCGCCCGGAATAATGTGATCCAGAAACTCAACCACCGTAACCTGTGCACCCAGCCGCGCCCAGACCGAGCCAAGCTCCAGCCCGATCACGCCGCCGCCCACCACCAGTAGATGTTTGGGCACCGCCTTCAGCGCCAGTGCGCCGGTGCTTGAAACGATGCGGTCTTCATCGATCTCGATGCCGGGCAGGGATGCGGGCGCGGAACCCGTGGCGATAACGATATGCGCTGCGCTCAGCACCTGTGCGCCGCCTTCGTTCAGGCGCACTTCCACCTGGCCTTGCCCGGCCAGTTTCGCTGTGCCTGCGATATAGGTGACCTTGTTTTTCTTGAACAGAAATTCAATGCCTTTGGTCAGTTCACTGACGGTTTTGTCCTTGTGCCCCATCATGGCGGGCAGATCCAGGCTGACCTTGCCGGTTTTAACGCCGAATGACGCCAGATCGGCGCTATGTGCGAACAGCTCAGATGCGTGCAATAGCGCCTTGGAGGGAATGCAGCCCACATTCAGGCAGGTGCCGCCCAATGCGCCGCGTTTTTCCACACAGGCCACCCGCATGCCAAGCTGGGCCGCGCGGATGGCGCAGATATAGCCGCCGGGGCCGCCGCCAATTACCACCAGATCAAAATTTTCCGCCATGATTATAAGTCCAGCAGCAGGCGCTGCGGATCCTCGATGCATTCCTTGACCCGCACCAGGAAGGTTACCGCCTCGCGCCCGTCAATGATGCGG
>DAIOWE010000051.1:0-17211 GCA_036758605.1 Pseudomonadota bacterium
GGCGATCGTCCCGGCATCAACAACAATGGTAAAGGCGTGCTTCAGGCCTTCGGTGTGCGATTCAGTGATTTGCATGACAGTTCCAGTTACGAAAAAATGGTTCAAAAGGCGGGCGGCAGGCAGCCAAGCTACGCCAATTGACGCGCCCTTGCGAGAGGCATACCCCGGTTATTTCCCCGCTGCAAGCAAAGGGTTTCAGAACGGCGCACTTCGGGAGCTTCGAAGGGCACGCCTTCGCCCAAGATCACCTCCAAGTGGCTGCGCCACGCGTAGCCGAAGCGTGGTGCGGACGAAGGGACTCGAACCCCCACGACTTGCGTCACCAGAACCTAAATCTGGCGTGTCTACCAGTTCCACCACGTCCGCCGAAAGGGGGTTTTATATGATAAATTTGGCATTAGCCAGACGATCATGCTCCGGGAAGCCGAAGATGAAGCGTGCCGCGACGGCAATTTCACGGCTCAGGCGGTTTTGGACGAGGCGGATCATATTATCGATGATTCCGCCCGCTGACCGCTATTCTGCTAGCCTATTTGCGCTGCGAGCTGTCTGAAAACCGCTGGCATTCGCGCCGCCAGATCTTCGGCGATCAGGCCGCGCCCCACCAAATTGGCGCAGGCGCCATGGCACCAGACTGCGGCGCAGGCGGCCTCAAATGCGGGCATGCCCTGCGCCAGCAGGCCCAGGACAAAGCCCGCCAGCACGTCACCAGAGCCTGCTGTGGCCAGCCAGGGCGGGGCATTGTCATTGATCGCGGCGCGGCCATCCGGCGCGGCGATAACCGTATCGGCGCCCTTAAGGATTATTACGGAACCGGATCGTTTTGCGGCCGCGCGGGCGCGGCTCAGCCTGTCGCCCTGAATCAGATCTGAAAAAATCCTTAAAAACTCGCCTTCATGTGGTGTTAGAACATAATTCTCATCTATTAGATTAAATAAATCGGCAGGGTTTTCCGCATAAGAAGTCAATGCGTCCGCGTCCAGAACGATCCGCCGCCCCTTGCCGGATGCGACCGCCACCTTATCGCGGGTGGCCTGACCCACTCCAAGGCCGGGGCCGAGCAGCACGGCATTCAGCCGCTTGTCCGCCAGCATCGCGTCCAGCCCGGCTGCACCATCCACCTTGCGGTTCATCACCGCCGTCAGGCTGGCGGCATAGGTTGAAAACGCATCCGGGGGTGCTGCCACTGTCACCAGCCCCGCCCCGATACGCAGCGCCGCATAGGCCGCCAGCCGGGTCGCGCCGGTAACCGCCAGCCCGCCGCCCGCCACCACCGCGTGACCGCGCACATATTTATGATCATCTGCGCCGGGTTGTGGAAATTGCGCGGCCCATAATCCGGGCGCATTGGCGAAAGTGCGCGGGGCAATCTGATCCTGCACATCTACCGGCGTACCTATATCCACCACCTGAACTTCGCCGCACAAGCTCCTGCCCGGAAACAACAAATGCCCCGGCTTGCGGCGGAAGAATGTGACGGTCAGATCCGCCTGCATCGCGCCGCCCGCGACCTGACCGCTGTCGCCATGCACCCCACTGGGCACATCAACGGCACACACATGATTGCCGCTGGCGCGCACGATCTTGATCATTTCCAGCGCCACACTCTCCAGCGGCCGCGCCAACCCCGCGCCGAACATCGCATCCACAATCAGATCGCCGGGCTTGATCAGCGCCCCAGACAGCGGCAGGACCGGCCCGTCCCATCTGGCCGCAGCTAGCGCCGCATCGCCTTTCAGCGCGGCGGCATCACCCAGCAGGCCAAGCCGCACCTGCCAGCCGCGCGCCATCAGCACCCGCGCAATCACAAACCCGTCGCCGCCATTATTGCCGGGACCGCACAGCACGCACACAGGCCCGGCGGGCCAGCGCGCACAAATCGCCAGCGCACAGGCCAGCCCCGCGCGCTCCATCAGATCAATGCCCGCAATGCCGCCCGCAATGGCCAGCCGGTCGGCCTCATACATTTCGGCATTGGTGAGCAGCACCGTATGGGAAAGAGCTTCTTGCATGACTAACAAGCTACAACTACGCCATCAGACCGGTAAACTCCTGATTGGCGCGACGCAGCCTGTTTGACATTTCCTGCGCCATGTTGCGCACGATTTGCAACTGTATGCGTGGATGGGTCAGGCTGATCTCCTCAAGCCGTTTCATTGACAGCACATAACACAGCGACGGCGCGTCCGCGCGGACATCCGCCGAGCGTGTGCCCCGATCCAGCAGCGCCATTTCGCCGAAGGCGACGCCCGGCCCAATGCTTGCCAGCCGGACGCCGTGCTCATTGTCAGGAACCCGCCGCAACACACTGACTGCGCCGCTGGCGAGCGCGAAAAACACCTGCGCCGGATCGCCTTCGCGGAAGATGGTTTCACCCGCCGCATAGCTGATGGCCAATATCCCATTCTCCAGAATCTTCAACTCTTCGCTGCTCAAGCCCTTGAACAGATCAATATCTTTCAGCCCATAATGGGTGACGCTTCTGAGCGCGGGCGGGCCGATGGCGATTAACGCCTGCTCGGCATATTCCAGCGCCTCATCCATGTCATGAAAGCTTAATCCGGCCGGCATGGTAAAATCGGCCGGCTGCGCGCATAATATCCCGGTGACGGCAGCCGCCACTTCGGGATATTTGCCAGCGCCCGAAATAAGCAGTTCAACCCCCGCATGATCAATGATCAGCTTCAGATTCGCGAGCAGAGGGACACTGTTCGGCGCAACGCCGCTAACCCGGCTGAAATCCAGGATCAAATGGCTGACTCCTTCCAGCCCGTTTTGGAGATGGCGCAGCAGGCGTTCCATGGAGCCGAAAAACATCTCCCCCTGTAGCTCAAGGATGCGTATGCGATGTCCTTCCCGCGCCAGATAGTCGTACTCATGTAAGGGGCGCAACCGCCTGGAGGAAATTTTGTCTCCACTCCTTTCGCTGCGGATGATCGAACGTGCGTAAGGCGCCGCATCATATTGATGCAGACCAAATTGCTCTGCGGTGTCCTCGCACACCTTGATGCCGCGCACTGTGTTGCCCTTGGCATCGACGCGTGGCGAGAAAACCCCAATACCGAGCTGTCCCGGCAGCACCGCGATAATCCCGCCCGACACGCCGCTTTTTGCGGGCATGCCAACCCGGTAGGCCCACTGGCCGGCATAATCATACATGCCGCAGGTGCTCATCACGCTCAGCACACAGCGCACATAAAAAGCGCTCAGCACCCGCTCGCCGCTCAGGGGATTGACGCCGCCATTGGCCAGCGTGGCGGCGATTACCGACAGATCGCGGCAATCAACCAGTATCGCGCACTGACGGAAATACGCATCCAGCACGCCATCGACATCATCAGACAGCATGTCAAAATTGCGCATCAAATGCGCGATCGCCCGGTTGCGATGTCCGGTTTCGCGCTCCGAACGGTACACATCCTCATCCACCTGCAAGGGCCGTCCCGCAAAACGCCCGATAAAATCGATAATCCTCTTATCGCGTTCGGCAAGCGAGTCCGCCTTGACCAGCGACGTGGTGGCGATGGCCCCCGCATTGACCATGGGGTTAAACGGCCGGTTGAAGTTTTCATCAAAAACAATGGCGTTAAACGCATCGCCGGACGGCTCGACCCCAACTTTTTTCAGCACACCTTCCCAGCCATTGTCGGCCAGCGCCAATCCGAACACCAGCGCCTTGGAGATGGATTGAATGGTAAATTTTTGCCCCGCATCGCCAGTTTGATAGATTTTGCCGTCGGCAGTGGTCATGCAGATGGCAAACCAGTCCGGGTTGGCCTTCGCCAGTTCGGGAATATAGGTGGCGACTTCGCCGTCCCGCAGCCCGGCATATTGGTGATGCAACGTATCCAGATGTTCCTGGATTGGCGAAACAAGGCGGCGTCCATAGGTGGGATCCAGCCCCGCAGGCTTTAACTCGGTTTGCGCCATCTTCCCCTCAAATCGGTTTCAAGTGCAATTTTACCTGACCTCACTCCGATCTGAAGGCTTGCATAAAATTGATGTCCGGCACAACGCCTCATATCGGGCAAAGCTGCCGTAAAAATAGGCAGATAGTCAGCCAGGTCATCATCCCACCACCGTCGCCGAGGCTTCGCCCAGTTCAACCACCCGCAACGCGCCGCCCGCATTTTCCAGCACGGTGACCGAACAGTTTTCCGGCGAGAAACACACCATGCGCGGATCGCCCAAAGCATGGCTGACCGCCGCATTGATGGCAATAAAATGCGAAAAGATTATGCTGTCGCGCGGCAACCCCAGCAGCGTATCGACCACGCCCCGCCGCCATGCCTGATGTTCGGGCGACAGGTCTGACCAGTTTCCCTGCATCGCCCCCCGCAACCACGCCCCACGCGCGGCGAGGTCGGCCACCGGCGCCACAATTTCCGAAACCGCCGGAACAATGCGCGCCGCCCGCCCCAGCCCCGCCTCCACCGGCATCGCCGTTTCCCGTGCGCGCCGCAACGGACTGGAAAACAGTTCCGCCCCCGCCGCAATCAGACGCGGCGCAATGCGTGCCGCCTGCGCGCGCCCCACATCATTGAGGCCCGGATCGGCGTCCTCGCTGAACCCCGCCGCCGCCTTGCCGTGCCGTACAAAATAAATCAGTGCCATGGCCTATCCTTCGAATAGTTTGTAACCGGATGGGCGCCTATCCATACCCTATGTGGCATTGCGAGCGAAGCGCGGCAATCCAGAGTCACAAATAAAGGCCATAGTGTGCCACTCTGGATTGCCGCGCTTCGCTCGCAATGACAATAAGGGAAATACTTCGATCTGAAATCATCGCCCCCTATTTGTTGTTCTCCTCCAGAAATTTTTTGAAAGCCGGATCATCGCGGATGGAATCAAAGTCGCTATCATTAGCGATCTGCTCAAGGTCCAGCGGACGCCGCCGTACGCATAGTCTGTAACGCCATGATTGCGTCCGCCGCCGAACCCTTTCGCGCATAAACACGGGCCTTATTGTAGAACGCCTCGGCCACCCGTAGCCGCAACCCCGCCTCGCTGGCCGCGCCGAAACGGGCCACCATATCATCATAGACTGCGATGACTGCGGATTTGGCGTCTGCAACGGCTTGTTCTGTTGCTCGAGAAGCAAAGAAAATAACCAGGACGGTCATAAGTAAGCCAAACACGCCGATTAATATCTTCAGCCGCGAATAGGCGCTGTTTTGCAGTTCGCTTTTTGCCTCCTGTATTGAAAGTGCGTCCTGCGCGGCGAGTTTGAGTTGTTTCTCCACATCGTCGCTCGCCTGCTCTTGTTTTACCTGGTCATTCAGACGGTTTAGTCCCGCATTCCGAAGGTGCGGAGGATCGGGCAGAGCCATCAGTGATAGTCCTCATAATTGACAATACAGGCATCGCTATTCTAGACCTATCCCAGATAGCGCTGCAATCGCCCCAGCGCATCCTGCAGGACGCTGTCCTGTTTGCAAAAACAGAACCTTATCAGCTTTTCCTGCGGTAAAGGCTCGGTTCCGCCCGGCATGGCGGCCATGCTGAAGGCGCTGAAGGGCACGGCGGCGACGCCGGCCTCCACCGTGATGCGTTTGCAAAAGGCGGTGTCGTCTTCGCCGTCACGGGCAAACGGGGTGTAATCGGCGGCGATGAAATAGGTGCCCTGACAGGGCAGGATTTCGAAACCTATATGACGCAACCCGTCACTTAGCAGGTCGCGCTTGGCCTGCATGTCCTCTGCCAAACCCGTAAAATAGGCGTCGTCCTTTCCTAATCCATAGGCCACCGCCCTTTGCAGATTAGGTGCGGTGGTGAAGGTAAGGAACTGATGCGCCTTGGAAATAATTTCCGCCAGATGCGCGGGCGCGGTGATGTAGCCCACCTTCCAGCCGGTGAGCGAAAAACTCTTGCCCGCCGATCCGATGCGTATGCAACGCCCCTCCATCCCCGGCAGGGTCATCAGCGGGATATGCGCTGCGCCGTCGAAGGTGAGATGTTCATAAACCTCGTCACACACCACCAGCGCGTCATGCTGAATGGCCAGATCAGCAATGAACTGCAACGCCTCGCGGTCAAACACTTTTCCACTGGGGTTCATGGGCGAATTCAGGACGATGAGTTTTGTCTTTTCATTACAGGCGGCGCGCAACGCCTCGCGCGGCAAGTCCCATGCGGGGGGCAGCAGGCGCACCGGGCGCGCCAACGCGCCCGACAATTGCACGATGGGCAGATAGCAATCATACATCGGCTCGAACAGCACCACCTCGTCACCGGGATTGAGCAGCGCCAGCATGCTGGCCGCCACGGCCTCGGTCGCGCCGGATGTGACCAGAACCTGCGTTTGCCAGTCCACCTGCAAACCATAAAAGCGGGCATTGTGCGCGGCCACGGCCTGGCGCAGTTCGGGCAGGCCCTGCGATGGCGGATACTGGTTGGGGCCATCCATCAGCGCCCTGGCGGCGATCTGGCGAATATCCTCCGGCCCGTCCGTGTCCGGAAACCCCTGCCCCAGATTGATCGCCTGATGCGCGGTGGCCAGCGCCGACATGGTTGTGAAAATCGTTGTGCCATATTCAGACAGCACCTTGTTCAGCGGCAGGCTTGGCACGGCGTTCCTCTCTGGTGGCGCGGGTGGGGTGGCGCGGGTGGATGCTAAACTTCCGGCGTGCAGATGCTGCGGGTGGCGGAGCGGATGAAGTCCACAATCTCCATCACCTCCGCATGGCCCCTGAACAGCGTGGCGACATCTTCCAGGCGTTCCTGCAACGTGCCTTCGGCGGCAAACAGCATGCGATAGGCGTTGCGCAACCCGTGAATTTGCTCGCGCGAAAAATTGCGCCGCTTCAGGCCGATAATATTCAGCCCGCCCAGATGCGCGCGGTTGCCCAGAACCGAG
Organism: Pseudomonadota bacterium; assembly: GCA_036758605.1. Lineage (GTDB taxonomy): Bacteria > Pseudomonadota > Alphaproteobacteria > UBA11222 > UBA11222 > UBA11222. Next base: position 6,857 of record DAIOWE010000051.1, read on the forward strand.
CCATAGGGAATGACATCATCCACCACACCGGACATGCCGCCAATCATGGCGTGCTGTCCGACGCGGGCAAATTGCTGCACCGCCGACAGACCACCCAGAATGGCGTAATCGCCGACCGTGACATGCCCGGCCAGCGTCGCATGATTGGCCAATATCACATGGTTGCCGACCTGGCAGTCATGCGCCACATGCGCGCCCGCCATGAACAGGCCATGATCGCCCACCCGCGTCACCATGCCGCCGCCAGCCGTGCCCGGGTTCATGGTCACATGCTCACGGATGACAGTGTTGGCGCCGATAATCAGCTCACTGTTCTCGCCCGCATATTTCAGATCCTGTGGCGGATGCCCGATGGATGCGAATGGAAAGATCGTTACCCCCGCGCCAATGCTGGTTTTTCCGGCAATGCTGACATGGGAATGCAGAATGACATTATCGCCCAGGGAAACATATTCACCCAGCACACAATAAGGGCCAATATGCACATTGCGCCCCAGTTGCGCATTCTTATGCACGATGGCGGTGGGATGAATATCTGTTGCAGTCACGCTCATTTATCCGCGATCATGGCGCTGTAATCGGCCTCGGCCATCAACACGCCGTTGACCCTTGCTTCTCCATGAAATTTCGACACCGGGCCGCGTTTGTGCATGAGGCTGACATGCAGCAGCAGCGTGTCGCCGGGCGCCACCGGTTTGCGAAATTTGCATTTATCGATGGTCATGAAATAGACCAGCTTGTGGTCAGCAACGTCGCCCGCGCTATACATGATCAGCGCGCCGGAGGTTTGCGCCATGGCCTCGACGATCAACACCCCCGGCATGACCGGGCGCGACGGAAAATGGCCCTGAAAAAACGGCTCGTTCATGGTGACATTCTTGACGCCAGTGGCGGATATGCCGGGAACAATATCGCGCAGCCCGTCGATCATCAGCATCGGATAGCGGTGCGGCAAAAGCTGCATCACCCGCATCACATCCAGATCTTCTTGCGTCACAGCGAGAACCGGCTTTTTTTCTTCACTCATCAGACTGCCCCCTTAATTTGGCAATTCGCGCCAGACTTGCCACTTCGCGGAAATGCTGTTTGGCCGGCATGGCGGGCGAACCGGCAACCCGTTCGCGCGGGGCAACATCGCGCATGACGCCGGATTGCGCCGCAATCATCGCCCCATCACCGATTTTCAGATGCCCCGTCAGGCCCGCCTGACCACCAATCATTACATAATCCCCGATTTCGGTGCTTCCGGAAATGCCGGTTTGCGCGGCGATGATGCAGCGCCGACCAATGCGCACATTATGCGCGATCTGCACCAGATTATCTATCCAGGTGCCTTCGCCAATCACGGTATCGGAGCTGGTGCCCCGGTCAATAGTGGTATTGGCGCCGATGTCGCAATTGTCCTGAATGATCACGCGGCCCAATTGCGGCACCTTGATAAACCCGGCGGGGTCCGGCGCAAAACCAAAGCCATCCTGCCCGACGCGCACACCGGGATGCAGCGTGACATTGTCGCCAACCAGGGCGCAGTAGACCGATGTCATGGGACCAATCCAGGCATCTGTGCCGATCATCACGCGATCCCCGATGACCGCATTGGCGCCGATATAGCTACCGGAACCAATTTCTGCACCCGCGCCAATGACCGCGCCGGGTGATACGCACACGTCAGTGCCAAGCTTCGCTGTGGGATCAACACTGGCCCCGGCACAGATGACGCCTGCATGCCGGGGGCGCGGATAGAATTTTTGCGCCACCAGCGCATAGGCTTTGTAAGGCGATGCACAGATAATCAGGGCCATGCCTACGGGCGCGTATTTGGCCATACCCGGCGCAACGATACACGCACCGGCAGACGAATTTTCAAAATCAACAAGATATTTCCGATTGTCCAGAAAACTTATCTGTTCCCGTCCGGCAACCGACAGCGGTGCTACGTCCCGCAAAAGTATCCTTGAATCCGTGCCGGCCGGAAGTTCACCACCAGCCGCCGCCGCCAGTTCTGACAGGGCGAAAGGGCCATGATTGACAAAGAATCGGGAATCCGTCATGCGCGATCTTTATCCCTGTCCTCCCCGCCCGGCGCCAACTGGCTACGAGGCAGGCCGCTATTTTTTAGCCTTGGCGACTTCCACCTTAACCGATGGCAATTTTTTATTCAGCCGTTCGATTACCGCCGTCGTTACATCAAGACTGTCCGATGAGGTCAGAACCATGCGGCGATCCACCATCAGGTTTGCGCCGCGTTCCGTCATCAGCTCCTTCAAAATCGGCTCCAGCGCTTTCAGCAGGGTACCCTGGGCTGTGCGTACGGCCACCTGCATATCCTGCTGCGCCTGCTGTAATTTGCGCTGTTCTTCACCAACCCTGGTTTCAAATTCGCGGCGCTTTACATCAAACTGCTCCGGCGCAAGAAGGGTCTGCTGCTGTTTAAGGCCAACCTCTTCGGCTTTCAGCTTTTCTTCTGCGCTTTTTGCCTGGGCCTGCAATTTTGTTTCAAAGTCGCGAATTTGCGTTTGCATGGACTTTGCGGCGGAGGACTGTTCTTGAATTCGCACAGTATCTACCACAAGGATATTCGCCGACGCTGTCTGCGCCTGCGCAGCCGGCGCAGACATAACCAGCGCTGCAAGCGTTAAAACGCCCATTGTTCGTGCAAGCATAGAAAACATTCCATCCATCCTCTGAGTTAAAATCCTGAAACTAGAACCGTGTACCGACGTCAAACCTGAAAGTTTCCGTCTGGTCGAAATCTTCTTTCACAATAGGCTTGGCCAGATCCAGCCGGATGGGGCCAAAAGGCGAATCCCAGGAAACCCCGACGCCCACAGTCACACGCGGACTATTGCTGTTCTGAACGCCAAAGCCTTTGTCGACAGGCGTGGTGACCGCGCCCGCGTCGGTGAACATGTTGCCAAGTATGCCAAACTCTTCTGGCAAGCCAAGCGGGAAGGTCATCTGGGCAGTGCCGATATAGTAAGCCCGGCCACCAAGCGCGTCTTCGGTAAATTCATCTCTGGGACCAAGGCCTGCAGTCTGGAAGCCACGGAAGCTGCGACCGCCTTTGAAGAAGCGGTCATTGAGGCGCACATCCTGGTTGAGGCCATCAATATAGCCTGTCGTCAGAGACAGATTACCCACAACTTCTTCGCCCAGCGGATAGAAATATTTGGCTTCGCCTTCGGTGCGCACATATGTCACATCACCGCCCAAACCTGCAAAATCCTGCAGGAAGGTGAAGGTAAAGCCGCGATGCGGATCAAGCTGATCATCCACATCCTGATAAGTGTAGCGATACCCAACCAAAGACGTCACATCACTGCCCAGTGCCGCAAGAATGAATGGCGAGGCGTTAATTGGCGCGCCGCTGATCTTGTCCTGCCGCAGGCTATAGCGTATCCGCCCACCGGCATATTCCGATAGCGGGGCTCCAATGGACAGAGTGAAGCCGGTTTGCTCGGTATTAAACGATGCAAAATCTGTATAGTCATTACGTACACGGAAAAGATCAAAACCTGCCGCCAGTTGCCGGTTCAGGAAATAGGGTTCCGAGAAACTAAGCTCCAATTGCTGGGTAAGCGAACTGGCCTGTGCAGAGGCGCGCAGAAACTGCCCTTTGCCCAGCAGGTTGCGCTCGGCAATGCTGATATCGGCAATGACGCTTTCGGTCGATGAAAAGCCAACGCCGAAACTCAATTGCCCGGTGGATTTTTCCTTTACCTCGACATTGATAATCGTCCGGTCAGGCTGTTCCCCCGGCGTCTGTGTGATTTCCACATCGCCAAAGAAATCCAGGCCGCGAATACGCGAACGCGAACGGTTTAGCTTGGCCGTGTTGAAGGCATCGCCTTCGACGATACGGAACTCCCGGCGAATAACCCGGTCAAGCGTCCGCACATTGCCTTCGATATTTATCTTTTCGACATAGACGCGCGGGCCTTCGTTGATCTGGTAAATAATATCAATTTTACGCGCTTCTTTCTGCCGTGTGATCTTGGGGCGGATATCGACAAAGGCGTAGCCAAATTCGCCTGCGGCAAAGGTCAAATCCTCAACCGTGTCATCAATCATCTTGGCGTTATACAGTTCACCTGTGCGGGACTTGATCTTGTCGCGCAGCAGTTCGGGATCGATTTTCTCGAGTTCCGTCTTTATGTCGATCGAACCAAATTCATATAACGGCCCTTCATCAACCACAAAGGTGATAAAAAACTGTTCCCGGTCACGGGTCAGTTCCGCCACCGCTGAAACGACGCGAAAGTCAGCATAGCCATGGCTGAGGTAGAACCGGCGCAACTGCTCGCGGTCGAATACCAGCCGGTCGGGATCATAATTGTCGCGCGAGGCAAGAATATTCCACCAGCGTGATACCTGTGTGGAAACCTCGCTGCGCAGGCGGCTATCGGAAAAGCGCCTGTTACCGATAAAATAGATCTGCCTGATACCCGTTACCGAACCTTCCTTGATTTCAAACACCAGATCGACGCGGTTCTGGGGAAGCTGGATAACCTTGGGTTCAACTGTCGCTGCAAAACGACCGGAACGGCGATACACCTCAATAATACGTTTCAGATCATCCTGTACCCGGGCGCGCGTATAGACGATACGCGGCTTCAGACGAACCTCGGCATCCAGCGCTTCATCCTTGATCGCCGAATTGCCTTCATATGAAACTTGGTTGATGATCGGGTTTTCCACCACATTGACGACCAGATTATTTCCCTCACGCCGGATTGTGACGTCGGCAAACAGTCCGGTCGTAAAAAGAGTCTTTAGGGACAGATCGATCTTTGCGGCATCGAATTCATCCCCCGGTCGTACCGTCATATAGGAACGAACCGTATCAGACTCGATACGCTGGTTGCCGGTAACCTCTATCGCTCCTATGGTTTGCGCTTTCGCGGGGGCCGCAACAGCAAATACCCCTGCAATCGCCAGCCACATAACGGCAAACCAGCAGCGCCACACAGATGTTGGCATGTTCCGTCCACATTCTGAAAATCGTAAAAGCATCATTTACCGGAAAATTACTCAGGAAAAAAGGCTTGCCAGAAAATCCACCACGCGCAGATTGACCAGATCGTTCCAGGTTACAAACAAGATCAGAGTGGTAATTGCAGCGAAGCCGATTCGATAGCTGAAATCGAGCACCCGCGCATTTACCGGTCGTCTCCAGACGGCTTCAATTGAATAAAATACCAGGTGGCCACCGTCCAGCATCGGCACCGGGAACAGGTTCAATAACCCAATACTAACTGACAGAACAGCCATCAAATGAATCAGCGCAGAAATACTGACCTGCGCCACCTGCCCGGACATCTGGGCGATCCGCAGCGGCCCCCCCAACTGTTCCGTGCTTTCCTTGCCCATGATCATGCGGCCGAGATAGACAAAAGTCTGGTCAACGATGAACCAGGTTTCCTGAACGCCAAGCAGGAGCGCGCGCGCCGGCCCAACGACTTCGACGACCTGATCTTCCGGATTATTGGCCCTGACCAGGCCGATCAGTCCCCGGCGCTGCACATTGCCGAACGCATCGGTAAATTCGTCGACGCGCGGGACAACCAGCAGGTTCAACTGCTGATCTTCGCGTTCCACCAGAACATCCAGGCTTTCCCCTGCACTCAGCATGACGCGGCGCTGCAAATCGGTAAAACTCTCGATCCTGTCGCCATCGATGGCCAACACCACGTCACCCGGCATAAATCCGGCCTGCTCGGCAGCGCTGCCGGGCTGCACCTGATCCACTCTGGCCAGAATTGTCGTCCGGCCAAATGTCATGAACAGGGCGGCAAAAATAAGGATACCAAGAATAAAATTGGCGATTGGACCCGCCGCAACGACTGCAATGCGATTGCTCACGGGTTTATGATGGAAGCTGACAGATCTTTGCGAGGCGGTCATTTGTTCCAGTTGCGCATTATCGGGCGTGCTGGCGGCGGATTCATCGCCCCAGAATTTGACATATCCGCCCAATGGCAGCCAGCCGACCTTCCACCTTGTGCCGTGGGAATCATTCCAGCCGAACAGTTCCCGGCCAAAACCGATGGCGAAGGTTTCCACCCGCACACCACAATAGCGCGCCACCAGAAAATGGCCGAGTTCATGGAAAAACACGACAACCGTCAGGACGAACAAAAAGGCGCTGACATAGATCAGAATATCACCGGAAATCACTGTTTTCTCCCAACCGGATTAACGTCGTTCCATTAACGCGCGCGCATGGGCCCGGCCTGCCGCATCTGCACTTAAAATATCCTCCAGAGACTGCATGGAACGGGACCATTGCCCCATTTTGCCATTGCCTCCGGCTTCCAGTGTTTGCTCCACGATACGGGCAATATCCAGAAAGCCGATCCTACCATCTAAAAAGCCCGCGACGGCTATTTCATTCGCTGCACTTAGAACCGTTGGCGCGCTACCACCCAGGGCCAGCGCTTCTCTGGCCAAACGTAATGCAGGAAAGCGGCTAAAATCAGGCGCTTCAAAAGTTAATTGCGCAATCTGTACAAGATCGAGGCGCGGTACGGGGGCATGAATGCGATCCGGCCAGCCCAATGCGTAGGCGATCGGGGTGCGCATATCCGGCGAGGCCATCTGCGCCAGAACCGACCCATCCGTGTAGGAAACCATGCTGTGGATCACTGATTGCGGATGGATGACGACATCTATCTGGTCTTTATCTACGGGAAAAAGATAATAGGCTTCAATCAGTTCCAGCCCCTTGTTCATGTAAGTTGCGCAATCGACAGAGATTTTCGCACCCATTTGCCAGTTGGGATGCGCAATCGCCTGGGCGGGGGTGGCGGCGGCCATCTGTTCCATTGTCGCCGTGCGAAACGGGCCGCCCGATGCGGTCAGGGTAATTTTCTCAACCCCTTCCGGGCGCTGGCTGTCAAAGACCTGAAAGATGGCGTTATGCTCGGAATCCACAGGCAGCAGGATCGTGCCCTTGCGCCGCACCAGATCCATCATATGATCACCGGCGCAGACCAGGCATTCCTTATTGGCGATGGCGACCGTTGTGCCCTGCGCCACCGCCGCCAGAGTGGGGGCCAGCCCCGCCGCCCCGACAATTGCGGCCATGATCCAGTCCGCCGGGCGCATGGCGGCGTCGATAATGGCTTGCGGCCCTGCCGCCACCTCGATGCCCGTGCCCGCCAGCCCATCACAGAGGGCCTGATATTTACCGGCGTCCCCAATGACCGCAAGGCGCGGTGTAACGCGGCGCGCAGCCCTGATCAGTTCATCGACATTTCCGTTGGCGGTCAGCGCCTCGACCCGATAGCGGCCCGGCGCACGTTCGATCAGATCAATCGTATTAAGCCCGACGGAACCAGTGGCCCCCAGGATCGTAACGCTTTTAGGTGCGATCAGTGGAACAGGCGCGGTCTGACTCATATTGCCCCCGTCACCAAAATAAACGCAGCCATCGCGGGCGCTGCAAACAGCAGCCCGTCCACACGATCCAGTATGCCCCCATGTCCGGGTATCAAATTGCTCATATCCTTAACGCCAAAATGTCGTTTTACCATAGATTCTGCAATATCCCCAACCTGAGACCAGACCCCGACAGCTACCGCCAGTTCAGCCAGCACCCATACTGGCCCCAGACTGGTCACCGACGCCACAGCGCCTCCTATAATGCCCGCGCAAACCATACCACCGATCAGGCCGGCCCAGGTCTTGTTCGGGCTTGCCCATGGCGCCAGCTTTGGCCCGCCAATGGCGCGTCCGGCAAAATAGGCCCCGATATCCATGGCCCATATAACCAATAACAGCCAGACTATTAATGTAAGACCAACGCCATCCTGACCGCGTAGCCAGACTAAAGCCACCGGTCCAAGAGAAATATAAGGCCCCCCCAGCAAGCGCCAGCGCAATTCCTGACCGCGAACCCAGCCCAGACCACCGGACACTGCCATGCCTGCAAGAATTATCCAGCCCAGCAGATTGAGATTATCTGTCACGGTGGCCAACATTGCCGCAAGCGCGGTCCCCACGATAATCACCGCGTCAATGTACCAGCCAGGGCCACAAGTCACATGCGTCCATTCACAGGTTGCGAGAAGGACGACAATCCCAAGCATGATCTGAAATGGCAAACCACCGAACCACACCGCCCCCAGAACAATAGGGGCCAGAACAAGCGCCGACAGGATGCGTGGCACGAGATCACCGGAGAAAGATTGCTTCACGTTACACTACATCCCCTTCGCCGTCTTTGCGAGGAGCGAAGCGACGTGGCAATCCAGGGGCCACAAATTCAGGCTTTCCTAAAGGGCTCTGGATCGCCACGCCACTACGTGGCTCGCGATGACATTGTGTGTGGTGATAAATCGAAATAATTACAAGCCAGCCTTTCAGCTTTCGCTGGTTGCGCCAAAGCGCCGATCTCGGCGGCTGAACAGCGCAATGGCCTCTTCAAGTGATTTTCTGGAAAAATCCGGCCACAGCGTATCAATGAAAACCAGTTCGGAATAGGCCGCCTGCCACAGCATAAAATTGCTCAGCCGCTGTTCGCCGCTGGTGCGGATGATTAAATCCGGGTCCGGCAGGCCCATGGTCATTAAACTCGCGGCGAAGGTTTCAGGCGTAATCTGATCCGGCCGCATGCGGCCGGCCGCCACTTCGCGCGCCAGACGCTGCGCCGCCGAGACAATATCATTCTGGCCGCCATAATTGACCGCGATGGTGAAGATCAGCCGGTCATTGTGCCGGGTCTGCTGTTCGGCATTTTCGATCAGGGAAACCAGATCGGGCGCTAACGCCGTGCGATCACCGATAAAACCGATGCGCACTTTCTGCCGGTTCAGCTCGTTCACCTCGCGTTGCAGATAGCTGCGCAGCAGCCACATCAGATCATCGACTTCGTCCGCCGGGCGTTTCCAGTTTTCCGAGGAAAACGCGAACAGGGTCAGATAGGGCACGCCAATTTCCGCGCATGCCGTAACGCTGCGGCGCACGGCCTCGGCCCCTTCGCGATGGCCCAGCGTTCGTGGCATGTAACGTTTCTTCGCCCAGCGCCCATTGCCATCCATGATAATGGCAATATGCTGCGGTAAACTTGCCGCAGCCGCATCCAGCTTATGACCAAGGCCCTGGGTCAAACGTTCGTGATCTCTTGTTCCTTGACCGCCAGCGCCTGATCAATCTGCTTGATCAAAGCATCGGTCATTTCCTGAATTTCTTCGGCCCATATTTTGTGGTCATCTTCACCGATATGACCGTCTTTTTCCATGCGCTTCAGATCATCCAGACCATGCCGGCGTACATGACGCACGGCAATGCGCGCTTCTTCGGCATATTTACCGGCCACCTTGGTCAGCTCGATGCGGCGTTCCGCATTTAACGCCGGGATCGGAATCCGGATCAGGGTGCCATCGACCTGCGGGTTAAGTCCCAGGCCGGATTTCTGGATGGCCTTGTCCACGGCGCCAACCGTGCTTTTGTCCCAGACCTGAATGCTGATCATGCGCGCGTCGGGCACGCTGACGGTGCCCAACTGATTGATCGGCATTTTTGATCCGCCATAAACTTCAACGACAATTGGATCGAGCAACCCGGCGCTGGCGCGGCCGGTGCGCAGGCCCGACAGTTCCGTCTTGAACGCCGTGAGCGCGCCATCCATCCGGCGTTGCAGATCATCTATATCGAATTCTACTGGCTCTGCCATTCTGTCACCCATCAATCAGCGTATATGTGCCACCGCCCGTCAGAACCGTGGCCAGCATTCCCGTGTCCTGATTACTATACACCAGAATGGGGATTTTGTTTTCGCGGCACAGGCTGACGGCGGTGGCGTCCATGACGCGCAAATCGCGCGCCAGCACTTCTGTGAAACTTAGCCGGTCATAGCGCAGCGCGCTCGCATCTTTTTTGGGATCTGCTGAATAAACCCCATCAACCTGTGTGCCTTTCAGCAGCACATCGCAATTCATTTCCGCCGCACGCAACGCCGCCGCCGTATCGGTTGTAAAATAGGGATTGCCGGTTCCCCCCGCAAACACCACCACGCTCCCGTCCTGCAAATGCCGCATCGCATCGCGCCGGGTGAAGGTTTCGCACACGCTGGGCATGGCAATACCCGACATGGCGCGCGCAGCAATACCGTTGCGCGCAAGACCATCCTGTAACGCCAGCGCATTGATTACCGTCGCCAGCATGCCCATATGGTCGGCGGTGCTGCGGTCGATGCCGCTGGCGGCCTCCGACATGCCGCGAAATATATTGCCGCCCCCCACAACCAGCGCCACTTCTGCGCCAAGCTGAATAACGTTGCGCACTTCCTGCGCGACACGGTCGATGGCGGCAGCGTCATGCCCGAAGGGGCGATCCCCCATCAGGGCTTCACC
>DAIOWE010000052.1:0-16801 GCA_036758605.1 Pseudomonadota bacterium
TGGAAGGCGAGACGATGCGCAGCAAAGATGCTAAAGAAGCCCAGCGCGCCTTTGCAGAAAAGCGCCCGCCGGTGTTTGGTAAAAAATAGGAAATTTCATGTCTGACGATCAGTTTTTCCCCGTCCCTACTGAATGGGCCAAAAAGGCCTATGTGGATAATGCCGGATATCTGGCCATGTATGCGGCGTCCGTTAATAACCCGGAGGCGTTCTGGGGCGAACAGGGCAGGCGTATCGATTGGATCAGGCCCTATACGAAGGTCAAGGACGTGTCGTTCGACGCGAAGGATTTCCGCATCCGCTGGTATGAAGACGGAACCCTGAACGCCAGCGTCAATTGCATTGACCGGCATCTGGCCACACGCGGCGATCAGGTGGCGATCATCTGGGAAGGGGATGAGCCCACCGAAGACAAACGCATCACCTATAAACAGCTTTATGAAGAAGTCTGCCGCTTCGCCAATGTGCTGAAGGCGCGGGGCGTCAAAAAGGGTGACCGGGTCACCATCTATATGCCGATGATCCCGGAAGCCACATACGCCATGCTGGCCTGCACGCGCATCGGCGCGGTGCATTCGATTGTGTTTGGCGGCTTTTCCCCGGACGCACTGGCGGGCCGTATTCTGGATTGCACGTCAAGCTGCGTGATTACCGCCGATGAAGGCGTGCGCGGCGGCAGGAAAATTCCGCTAAAGGCCAATACGGATGAGGCCCTGCTGCAATGCCCGGATGTGACGTCCGTGATTGTGGTGCACCGCACCGGCGGTAATGTCGCCATGAAGGCGGGGCGTGATATCTGGTTGCATGAGGCGGCGGCGAATGTGTCCGCCGCTTGCGCACCGCAAGAAATGAACGCCGAAGACCCGATGTTTATTCTGTACACGTCCGGTTCAACCGGCAAACCCAAAGGCGTGCTGCATACCACCGGCGGCTATATGGTGTTCGTCAGCATGACGCATCACTATGTGTTCGATTATCATGACGGCGATATTTACTGGTGCACCGCCGATGTGGGCTGGGTGACGGGGCACAGCTATATCGTCTATGGGCCGCTGTCCAACGGCGCGACAACCTTGATGTTCGAAGGGGTGCCGAACTATCCCACCTCCAGCCGCTTCTGGCAGGTGTGCGACAAGCATCAGGTGAATATTTTCTATACCGCGCCCACGGCGCTACGCTCCTTGATGCGCGAAGGCGACGGGCTGGTAAAATCCACCAGCCGCAAAAGCCTGCGCCTGCTGGGATCGGTGGGTGAACCGATCAACCCGGAAGCCTGGCTCTGGTATCACCGGGTGGTGGGCGATGGCCGATGCCCCATTGTTGACACCTGGTGGCAGACCGAAACCGGCGGCGTTCTGATCTCGCCGCTGCCCGGCGCCACCGCGCTGAAACCCGGTTCGGCGACGCGGCCATTCTTTGGCGTGCAGCCGCAACTGGTGGATGCCGAAGGCGCCGTTCTGGAAGGCGCGGCATCGGGCAATCTGTGCCTGACCGGCAGTTGGCCAGGCCAGATGCGCACCGTCTATGGGGACCATCAGCGCTTTATCGAAACCTATTTCACCACCTATCCGGGTAAATATTTCACCGGCGACGGGTGCAGGCGTGACGAAGACGGCTATTACTGGATTACGGGCCGCGTTGATGACGTCTTGAATGTATCAGGCCACCGCATGGGCACGGCGGAAGTGGAATCCGCCCTGGTCGCGCACAAGGATGTGGCCGAAGCCGCCGTGGTCGGCTATCCGCACGATATCAAGGGCCAGGGCATCTATGCCTATGTCACGTTGAATGCGGGTGTGGCGTCCAGCGAGGAGCTGCGCAAGGAGCTGGTGCAATGGGTGCGCAAGGAAATCAGCCCCATCGCCGCCCCCGATCTGCTGCAATGGGCGCCCGGCCTGCCCAAAACCCGTTCGGGTAAAATCATGCGCCGCATCCTGCGTAAGATCGCGGAAAATGATTATTCCAGCCTGGGCGACATTTCCACGCTGGCCGACCCCGGCGTGGTCGAAGATCTGGTCAATAATCGCATGAACAGAGGCGGATAGGGGCGGCGCGCAATTCGCCTGGGTTTTAGGCGTTGGGCGCTATCAGGCGGCTGAAAATCCTGCATTTTTGGCGGCCTGTTTATGGGCCCAACGCATTACGCATTAACATGTTTCAGACAAGGCCTGCTATCCTGGAGAATCTCAACCGCCCCAGTGCGGCAGCCCGATACGGCTTTTTTGTCCGGCCTGGCCAATATGCGCCGCCAGCGCCATGAGCTGGGTCTTGCGGCCCAAACGGGCTTTGCGTACCGCGCCCAGCGGCATGGGACGCAAGTTGCTCGCCACAGTTTCCACCATTTTCTCGGTCGTGGGCTTTCTGAAAAAATTGAAGGACATGGCAAAACTCCTTTGTTTTAAAGCTATGCCGACGCTTCAGTTAAAAATGACGTTAACTATAAGAACAAGTCCCGTCACAATTAAGAAAAACTGCGGCCAATTCGAGTTCTTATTAACGCATTTTTTACCAATTCTTTAAAGTGACCGTAATCACTTTAAACATGGAAATATATTGTTAACTATATTATTTTTTCAAAACAATTTTTTCTCCGGCTGTTCATGGGTTGACAGTAATTCCAGCAGATTACCGTCTGGATCGCGGAAATATACCGACTGGCCCCAAACCCCGTCAGCAGCGGGGCGCGGCGCGGGCCCTTCAATCACTGTCACGCCGTGTTTTTCCAGCATCGCGGCGGCATCGGCAATCGGCCCTTCCCAGCGAAAGCATAAATCCGCCGATCCCGGCGTTGGCTGGCGCGCATGCGGGGCGGCGGGCGCCTTGGCCTGGTGTACATTCATGCGGTTGGCACCCAACTGCATCGAGATGACAGGAACCTTGCCCTCGCGCCACTGTTTTTCCCACAAAATTTCTGCCCCCAGCACATTACGGTAAAACGCAATCGTCGCCTCCATATCGGCAACAGTGATAGCGTAATGGTCAAAGCCCTTGATCATGTTTGTCTCCCCGTAATTATGCGCTAGTGTGCCATGATTAGGGGGAGCAAAGCATACATGATTGCCCGCGTCTATACGGTGGCATTTGAAGGGGTCGATACGCGCGAGGTCGATGTGCAGGTGCAGATCGCGTCGGGCCTGCCTGCGTTCACTGTGGTCGGTCTGCCCGATAAGGCTGTGGCGGAAAGCCGCGAACGGGTGCGCGCGGCGCTGGGGGCTATTGGTCTGGCATTGCCGGTCAAACGCATTACGGTCAATCTGGCGCCCGCCGATCTGCCCAAGGAAGGCAGCCATTTTGATCTGCCGATCGCCATTGCGATTCTGGTGGCGCTGGACGTGCTGCCGCGTGATGAGATGGCGGGCTATACCGCGCTGGGTGAGTTGTCGCTGGATGGCAAGATCAGTTTTGTACCCGGCGTGCTGGCGGCCAGTATTGGCGCTGCGGCGGCGGGGCGCGGCCTGATCTGCCCCGCCGAATGCGGACCGGAAGCGGCGTTTGCGAGCAGTGGTGAAATTCTGGCGCCCCAAAGCCTGCTGAGCCTGGTCAATCATTTCAAGGGCACACAGGTGCTTAGTCCGCCAAAGCCGCTGATTGTGATGCCCCTGGCGGCGGGTAGCGGGCGCTTTGATCTGCGCGACATCAAGGGCCAGGAAACTGCCAAGCGCGCATTGGAAGTCGCCGCGTCCGGTGGGCATAATTTATTGATGCTCGGCCCGCCCGGTTCGGGCAAATCCATGCTGGCGGCGCGCCTGCCCGGTCTGTTGCCGCCGCTGGACCCCGGCGAGGCGCTGGAGGTCAGTATGGTCGCCAGTGTGGCGGGTGAGCTGCGTGGCGGGGCGATCAGCCGCCAGCGCCCATTTCGCGATCCGCATCATTCGGCCAGTCAGGCCGCGATGGTCGGCGGCGGCATGCGCGCCAAACCCGGCGAAATATCGCTGGCGCATCTGGGTGTGCTGTTCCTTGATGAATTGCCGGAATTTTCACGCAACGTCCTGGACAGTCTGCGCCAGCCGCTGGAAACCGGCGAAGCCGTGGTGGCGCGCGCCAATGCCCATGTACGCTATCCTTCACGGGTGCAACTGGTGGCGGCAATGAACCCGTGCCGCTGCGGCTATCTGTCGGATGCCGAACGCGCCTGTTCGCGCGCGCCGCGCTGTGCGCGTGATTATCAGAGCCGGATTTCCGGCCCGATGTTCGACCGTATCGACATGCATATCGAAGTGCCCGCCGTATCGGCAGCCGATCTGCGCCTGCCGCCGCCCGCCGAGGGCAGCGCCGAGATTGCAGCGCGCGTCGCCCGCGCGCGTGAAATTCAGGCGGCGCGCTATCGCGGCATTACCGCCAATGGACAGCCCATCCGCACCAATGCGCAGGCCGATGGCGAATTGCTGCAACGCGTGGCGCAGCCAGATAGCGCCGGCGAGGCGCTTCTGGCCCAGGCCACCGAGCGCATGAAGCTGTCGGCGCGGTCCTATCACCGTATGTTGCGGGTGGCCCGCACCCTGGCGGACATGGCGGAAGCGGAGAAAGTCACCCGCCTGCATATCGCCGAGGCGCTTAGTTATCGCCGCCTCGATCTGGGGCAGTAGAGGGGATGCCGGAAGTCGGCGCATAATTGCCAGGCAGCGTGATTTGCTATTTTGACATTTTTTGCCAAACACCGCTCCAGTCCGATGGTGGAGCATCGTCTTGCAATTGGCGCGCGCGGGCAGCCATGACAGATGCGGGGTGGTCTCCGGTTTCTGCGAGCTTCTCCCATACAGAAGCGGCAGCTCCGAAGTCGCGGTTTCGATACAGAGCCAATGCCCGGGAATAGGCAGCAACAGAGCCGCGCGCCGCAAGGCTCCCGTCGACCGGTTCGAAAATACTCAGCGGCGTTGGCCGTCCCTTGACCGCGATACGGTCAAGTTCACGTAACACAAACTCATCGCCCAGTAACGCAGCAGTCTGTTCACCGATAATCAGCATACATCCGTAATCTCCGGGTACGGATTCCAGCCGGGCTGCAACGTTAACCGTATCCCCAACCGCGGTGTAATTCAGCCGATTATGAGCGCCGACATTTCCGGCGATAATTGAACCTGAATTAACTCCGATTTTGACGCTGAAGCCGTCGCGCCCCTGGTTCGTTGCCTCTTCATGCAGCAGTTTGATGCGGCGTGCGATGCTCTGGGCGCAAAGCACCGCATGTTGCGCGTGATCCGGGTCAGTTATGGGCGCACCCCAGATCGCCATCACGGCATCGCCGATATACTTATCGATATAGCCGTTACTGGCCTCGATTTCTTCCGCCATCAGGCTAAGATACTGGTTGGTTAGCGCCACAACTTCGCTGGCGGGCAGACGGCTGGACAGTGTCGTGAAACCGGAAAGATCGGCAAACATTACGCTTGCTTCGCGTGTTTCTCCGCCAAGGGTTGGCATTTCCTCGGTTTCGCTCAGACGCCGCACCAGTTCCGGCGCAAGATAATGGCCAAAGGCCTTCTGCATGCGCAGGCGGCGGTGTTCTTCGAACATAAAACGAAAAACAAAGCCGCTTCCGCCAAATAGCAGGCTCAACAAGGAGGGATACCCCATCGCCGCATATCTGCCAGCGCCCAAAGCCGCCACTTCCGCCGACCATAGCGCCAGGCAGACGCCAAAAATCACAGATATCGCTAAAAACGGCCGCAAATTAACGGCGCCGGTAACCACCAGCGCTACGGCTGTTCCGTAAATCAAAACGGCTATCCATATATTCAGATCGCTCAGTAAGCGCCGCCCCAAAACCTGATCCGCCGCCAGCGCGTGCAGATAAACGCCAGAGATACTGGTTGCTGCCGTTCCTTCCCGGCGTGGATCACAGTTTTGCGTATCTGACGTGGCTTCGACGTTTGACGTGATGGGCGCCTCGTTTCGGTGGCCGGTGGCGAAAAATCGCGATAGGCTCAGCTTTTTATCTTCCTCTTCCAGGACTGTGCCAATAAAGACTATCTTACCGTTAACGGCTTTCGTTAAGGCGCCAGGATCAGATTCGGCGCACGAGAGAACCTGCAACACAGATAGTGCCGGTAAACTGTCTACAGGCTGAAGTGGCGCCAGACGGACTTTGTCCGGAAAGTCCGTAATGCCGGCCAGACTCAGCGCCGCGCCAGCCAACGACGGAACATTTTTATCACCCCCGAGCATCAGCGGAATTTGCCTGAAAACACCATCCCGGTCCGGTATTACTTCCGACAGGCCGAGTGACATGGGGCCGAAACCAAGCGCAGCGCTATAGCTTCGCGCGGGCAGCTGATCCTGTGATCTTCCCAAAACGGTATGCCCGCGGTTTTCATACAGCGCGCGCAGGAAAGTGCGGTCATACCCGGGCGCGATCTTTTCTCCGCTAAAGGCCAGAATAAAATCGAATACGACCACTTTGGCGCCTGCGGTACGCAGCGCCGTCAAGGTCTGCGCCCATACAGGCCCAAATAGCGTGCGCGGCCGCTGCGTCAAATCAGGATGCGCCAAACTGGCTTCGTCCAGACCGACGACCAGGACGCCGGCCTCGTGTAAAGTATTGGGTTGCAGCAATGCATGAACCGCAAGGGCGGTGTCGTAATAAATGCCTTCCAGCCAGGCTGGGCCTTTTGTCGTGCCGCCGAGAAGAACAGCCAGAATCGCCGACGCCGTTATCAGCAGTCTTCTGCGCCATTTCGCGCTCATCGGATTTGGCTTTGTGACGTGATTGCTGTTGTTGGTAAAGCGGATTGAAGCCGCGCCAGAATTTCAGGCCATACATCTTGCCAGCAGCATTCATGGTCGATGCCTGGAAAAATTACCGAATGTACGTTTTGCCTGGTCAAAGTTTTTTGCGCTAGGTATGCGGGCACATTCATATCCGATGCGCCGAAGAAATGCAGCTGTACGACAGAGCGCGGAAATGGAGGTAAATGCGCTGGGTCAAGCGAGCCGGAAAGAGGCGGCGAATTGTGGTGCGCCACCAGGGCGGCATTATCCAGATTGCCGCCCAAAGTTACTATTGCCGCGGTTCCGGGATACCGCGCCGCCATCAGCATCGCCACCGTACCGCCGCCGCTATATCCAAAGAAAATCACCTGCCTTGCCCCTGAATGATCCAGCTCGTTTTGCAGAGCCGTAGTCATGCTTTCAATAGTTTCCGCAGAGTAGCGTTCTGGCCCAATATGCCGGATTTCGCAACTATCCATCGTAAACGTCCCATGATAGCATGGCCTTCCCAGCAAAATAGCCTGGGCTTTATCCTCTTGCATTAAGTGCAACATCAGTAAGTGGCGTGGCGTCGGATCGGGCGGCCGACTCCGCAGCGCCTGGTTTACGCTCGTGTCACCCTCGATAAATACATGCAGCGCGCCGCCGCGCAGCGCCCGGTTGTTGCGGTATATTCTATGGTGAAACCGCGCGCCCTGAACGGTATGTTCAGAGATATTGGCGCTTTGCGCTGCACGGTCATATTTCTGGGCAGGGGATGCGCAGCCGGCCGCAACGCCTGCCGCCAAAAGCGCCCCAAGCGCTGCGCGCGGGCGCCCTTTGTGCGGCACCTTAATTCAGGCGTGTTGGAACAAGAAAAAAGTCGCCGGATTCATGTCCGGCATATTTAATCGGCGCATATTGCGGCACCTGTTCAAAATCTGCGGTCGCAGATGAATTTACAACCTCCGCTGATACGGACTGGAACAGCTTCTGTCCCTCAAGCACCCCCTGATTCGCCTCCAGTGCATTCAAAAACGCCCTGGCGAAAACCGAATGGCCGCCGCCGCCGCCATCGAGTACCGGTGCAACGCCGCCAGAAGTTAAGACAACGCGGGACCTCTTCTCAGCCATTTTCTGAATCCATTTCCCCCGGGTTGCCACGCTCATGCCGCTGTCAAGCCGGGCGAGGCCGGCGCGCGTCAATGTGCCAGAATAACACGAATCCACCACAAGCATGATTTGCCGAGCGGACATGGTGTTGAGAATGTCCGTAATCTGAATATTTGAAATCCAGTTGGCGGTGCTGTCCGGTTCAGCGTCAACAGGCAGCCAGTTGCCGCGCTGATTGACTCTGTCAAGGTCGCCATGCCCGGCGTAATAGATCAGCAGATTTTGATCCTCGGTCAATTCTTCCCGCATCTTGTTCAGCATGGACAAGATGTCATAGCGCGACGCATCCAGAAGGGTCGTAACCTTGAACCCATAATTTTCCTTCAGCATCCTTGAAACCTGTTGCGCGTCATTTTTAGCGGTCTTCAGTTCCGGCAAAAACTGATATTTGCCATTGCCGATCACCAGCGCGTGGTATTCGCCAAATTTAACGTTAAGTTGTTTTGGATCGATGACATCTGGATTGGCGGAGACGGGCGCCACCGCGGCAAGCTCTTCGCCCTTGATCATATTGAATGTCAGTGTGCGCCGTTGTCCCTTGACATCGATCGCCACCACGCTGACAGGTGTTTCCTTTGTGGTGACAGGAACGCTGACGCGAAACATGGCATTTTTGTCGACCGGCACCTCCGTGCCATTGACCTTCAACATCATCAAATTGGCTTTGGATGTCACTTTGCCAACCACCACCTGGCTGGCGGGTGAATTGATCGGCGCGGTAAGATCCTGCGCGCCGCGTGTCACGGCTAGCGGAGGATCGATAATCGCTATTTCGGGTCCGGCGCCGGCCACTTGAACGGGCTGCGCCTGCGCTGCTACCGCTTGCAGCTTCTTCTCCAGTTGCGCCAGGTTTTGCGCCATTTGCGATGATTTTATCGTACTGGCGGCGGCGGCGTTTCGGGCGTCCGCCAACGCTGCTTCAAGCGCTGCTTTTTCAGCCGCCATTTTCGTTGCTATGTCTGTGCGATCCGTTTGCAGCGTGGCGCTTTCCTGTTTGGCCTGCGTCAATTCAGCCTGATGCGCTGCCTCCCGCGCGGCAAGCGTTTTTGCGAGTTCCGCAACCCGTTGCTCTTTTTCCATGGCATTGTTCTTTTGCGCCTCAAAAGCCTCGCGAAGGCCCGCAATTTCCGCGCGATATTCGGCAAGCTGCTGGTCTTTGCTGCTTGCGGTGGTTTGCAACTGTGACGCCAGTTGCGAAGATTGTTTTTCCAGATTGGCGATTGCGGCTTTCAGTTTGGCTTCGTTCGCGCGCTGGGCCTCAAGCTCGGCCGCCAGCGCGCGGGCGCGTCCATCATCGGCACCTTGCGGCGTCTGTGCGGCGGCCTGCTGGCTGCGGGCTTTTTGCAGTTCATCTGATAGACCGGATGATTTTTTCGACTGATTTTTTAGCTGGCGCTGGGTGTCGTCCAGTTGTTTGCGCAGCTTGTCCAATTCGGCCTTAAGACTGTTGCGGTCTGTCTCTGCGGCATTACGTTCGCGGCGCAATTGCTGCACTTCTTCATCCTTCAGACCAGGGACAAATTCAATGTTTGCGGTGTCAAGACCAGAGGCCTTGCGGTACCAGAACGCCGCCTTTTCCTTGTTGGCTTCGACGCCATTGCCTCGCTCATACAACTCGCCCAGATTTACCTGGGCGGCGCTTAAGCCCTGTTCGGCCGCCTTAAGATACCATTCAGCCGCCTGATTATATTGCGGCGCGCCGCCGATGCCTTTTTCATAAATTTCGCCGACATAGTTCTGCGCCTTGGCGTCGCCTTCCTGGGCAAGCGGCAGCCATATTTGCAGCGACGCGCTGTAATCGGAGCGGTCATAAGCGGTGTATTCACCGCCGCGAATTTCACAATCCGACTGGCTGGTGCGCAGCGCCCTGCGTGCGGTCACAAAGCTTACATTCTTGCCGAGTTTGCGCATCTTTCCCGGCAGCAAACAATCGACAACTAGAAAATCTTCGGCCACGGCGGCCTGGGCGCTGTCGATGTTTACGCTGAAAATCATGCTGGCGGCAGCGACCGCCACCAGCGCCGTCAGTGCAACAAATCTTATCAACAGCAGCCTGGCATGTGAACTTTCATGACTATTGCGCATGTGACAGCCTCTTGAAAGCGCCATGTTGAAAGCGCCAGGGGGACTGAAATAATATTGCACATCCCCGGCGTGAAGTGAACTATAACAATGCCTGCAATTTTATGCCCCGGTAAACTTGCAAATACCACTTATGGACATACCGCAATGAACAAAATTTTACATTTCTGGCGTAATTATAGCCGCGGCTTATACGTAATAATGATTATGTTTTTCGCAGCAAGTGAAACCGGCGCTGCGGCGGAACCGGTCGCGCTGGTGCTTGATATTGTGGGCGAGGTAACCCCGGCGCTTGAGGCCTTCAGTGAAATCCAGGCCGGACAATCCTTCGATCTGGGGGGTGGCGCGCATATGGATTTTTTGCATTATCCGACCTGCCAGAAAGTTGTGGTGGAAGGCGGAAAGTTAAGCCTTTCGGCGGAAAACTTCCGCGTCAGCAAGGGCAAGGTCATTGACATGTCGCGTGCGGAATGCCCGCAGCGGGTCCAATTGGCGTCGAATGAGGGCGGCGCCGGAATTGCTGGCGTGGTGCTGCGCAGCGCCGCCGATGGCGTCCTGAAGGTGTCGCAACGGCCGAGTTTCCTGCTGCTGGGCGCGTCTGCCGGCCAATTCAGGCGGTTACAGGTCATGCAGGGGCAGACTTCATTGTTTGACGCGACTCTGGACAGTAAGCCGCTGGTCTGGCCTGAAGCACAGGCTTCTTTGCAGGCGGATGGCGCATATTCCGTTGTGCTGTCCGGTGCGGGTAATCTCACCCGCCAGATTCCCCTGTCGGTCACCGCACAGAACAAGCAGCAGGCCCCGGCGATAATTCAGTTGCAATAACGCCAAGTCAGGGCGGTGTTTTTCTGACACAGTTTTTGTGTTATATGCGTCTTGAAGCCTGTAAATCGCCTAAAAGCTTGACTGGTGGATTATATTTCGTAGTCTACCAAATCACTAGGGTATTCCATTTTCCGGGGGTCTTATGCGCATTTGTATTCCATTTGGGTGGAAAGGCGTCCAGCTTGGCCTGGCGTCACTAATGTTGGCCGGGTTTTCACTAGGCGCCAGTACCGCCGCTATCGCGCAAAATCTGGCCAATGTGCCAGGGACCACGCCTTTGCAATCACGCACCGGCGCGGCTATTGCTGCGGTCTGTGGCCAGTTCATTACCGCCAACGCGGCCAATCCCGCGGCTGCGGTGGGTCGCGACAACGGGACTGCACAGGGTGACCTGTTTGGCCGCTGCGGCGACATGGTGCACAATGCGAACGCCCTGTTAGGCAATGGTCCCACCGCATTTTCGCTGGGTTTAACGGCTCCTGACCTGAACAGGGCGTTAGACAAGATCGCCCATGACGAAGCCGCTGCGCAGGGGGCCAATTCCACCCAGGATACCGAAGTGCAGATCGATAACCTCACTGACCGGCTTTCCGCGCTGCGCGGCGGGGCGAAAAGCATCTCGACGGCGGGCCTCGCGGTGCGTGACAGTTCCGGGCAGTTGCTGGCTGCGAATTCCGACTGGCTTGGCAGCGCGCTTGCGGCCGGCGAGGAAGATGCCGGCAATAGTAAATTCGGACTATTCGTCACCGGGGACTATAGCTTTGGCGAGGATGACGGCAGCAATGAAGAAGCCGGATATGATCTTGATGGCTATGGAATTACTGCGGGCGCGGACTATAAGCTTTCAGAAAACATTATCGCGGGCGCGGCGTTTGGCTATACAAACACCAATAATGATTTTGACCAGAATGGCGGCGAACTGGATCAGGACACCTACAGCTTCTCACTCTATGCCAGTGTCTATTCCGGGCCAGCCTATCTGGACGGCGTGGTCAGTTACGCCATCAGTGATACGAATATCGACCGCACTCTCTCCTATGGCGGTTTGGTGCGGCCCGTAAATCGCGTTGCAAATGGCGATACCGAGGGGGACGAATGGTCTTTCAGTATTGGCACAGGATATGAATTCAGCCGCGGCGGCTGGTCACTGACCCCGATGGCGCGCGCCACTTATTCGGATGCGGACATTGACGCCTATTCTGAAACCGGTGCGCTTGGGCTTAACCTCGCGGTCGCCGATCAGACGGTCAAATCATTTGAAACGGCGCTGGGGGCGGATGTGAGCTATGCCCACTCTACCAATTTTGGCGTGGTGATCCCGCAGCTTCGGCTGGAATGGGCGCATGAATTTGACAATGACAGCCGTCAGATCACGGCGCAATATGTCAATGATCCACGCAATAACCGCTTCTTTGTCCGCACGGATGCGCCGGATCGCAATTATTTCGTTCTTGGAGGCGGCCTGAGCGCCCTGATGGTTGGCGGCATGACGACATTTGCCGAAGTTGAAACCGTACTGGGTAAGGAAGATTATAATAAATATACGCTTAGAATTGGCGGTCGCCTGGAACTATAGTGGACTGCACCAGATCTCAGAACATTTAAGATGCATAAAAACGGGTAGCGAATAGTCCTCGGACTGTTCGCTACCCGTTTTGGGTTTAGGGTACGAACCTAGAATCCGGGAGACAGTTGATCCGCTGGTGTAAATCAGGCCTTTGATCTCCAACACCCTAACCAGAATGCGATAGCGCCGCTTGGCGGGAGGGGGATTTTCCATGAAGAAGACAAAGTTCAGTGGGCAATATTAAGCTCGATCTCGGAAACTCCCAGAAGCTTCGGCGCCAGCCGTCTATGGGTCATTGAAATGACGACGTTACCGTGTTCCAATTTTTGTCCAGGTGCTGGGGTTTGCACCAAGCTTCCCAGCAGCCATATTTCTGGACCAATCCAGCTTAGCGCCGCCTAGCCTCAAGCCGTTCCACGAGAGTTGTGCATATTGGTGGTTCGGGGTCATAACCCAGGAATAGAACCAAGGCTGGAAGGTGCTGATTTGCAGGCTTTACGGGCCCATTTCCCCAATGAAGAACCGTGTGCCCGGTCACCCCGAGGAGCTTTGCTGCCTGCTTTTGTGTAATGCCCCGCATGAGCCTGGGTTCGCGGATATGCTCCCCCAAAGTCTTCGGTTCAAAGTCTGTACCCTTAGGAATTAATGACTTAAGGGTAACACGACCAAATGGCAAAAAGGCAACGCATCTCTGCCGCTGCGGATATTTGTCCGACGTCGAACGCGCCTGTTCGCGTGCGCCGCGCTGTGCGCGCGATTATCAAAGCCGGATTTCCGGGCCGATGTTTGACCGCATCGACATGCATATCGAAGTACCGGCGGTATCCGCCAGCGATTTGCGCCTGCCGCCGCCCGCTGAGGGCAGCGCCGAGGTCGCGGCGCGCGTGCTGCGGGTTCGTGAAATCCAGACAGAGCGTTATCGCGGGCTTGCGCCCAATGGCCAACCCATCCGCACCAATGCCCAGGCAGACGGTGAACTTCTGCAAAAAGTGGCCGCACCGGACGCTGCGGGTGAAGTGCTGCTGGCGCAGGCCACAGAACGTATGAAGCTTTCCGCGCGATCGTACCACCGCATGTTGCGCGTGGCCCGCACATTGGCCGACATGGAAGGGGTGGCGCAAGTCACCCGCCTGCATATCGCGGAGGCGCTCAGTTACCGGCGCCTTGACCTGGGGCAATAAGATGAAGATGGCGCTAATTGCAGGCTGCTCTGATTCCCAACTTTTTGGCGGAAAATTGTTGCAATGTGCCAGCATGGGTGACTATCTTGCCCCCACCATTGCCTGACACGTCTCCTGCGGGGGAAATGCAGGCATAAACACATTCAGCCACCAAGAATCAATCAACCAGAAGAAGAGCCAAACTCATGACACAAGCAATCCGAATTGACCCGGCCACGGGCTTGAAAGTCTTCAATACCGTCGCCTCCAAGGCCTCCGACAAGATCGTCGGCACGGGCTATTCAACGATTTCAGACGATTCTCTGAAAGTATTTCCCGACGCCCCTCCGGGCGCCGTGTTCAACGCCGAGGAACAAGCGAAATATCGCGAATTCAAGGAAAAGCGGCGTGGTGCGGCTGATTACATTCCCATGGAAGGCGAATTCGCCAGATATCTTGAGGATGTCTATTCCGGCCCCCGTGTTGAGCGCGAAGCCTTGACCGATACGTGCGAAGTTCTTGTCGTCGGCGCCGGCTTTGCGGGTCTGCTGCTTTGGCACAAGCTGAAACAGGCTGGCTTTACCGATGTCAGAATTTGCGAAAAGGGCGGCGATGTCGGCGGCACCTGGTACTGGAACCGCTATCCCGGCATCGCCTGCGATGTCGAGGCCTATAGCTATCTGCCGCTGCTGGAGGAGATGGGATACATCCCGACCATGAAATTCGCCTCTGGCTTTGAAATCATGGAATATTGCCAGACAGTGGCGCAGAAGACAGGTTTTTATGATCACTGCCTGTTTCACACCACAGTCGAACGGACGGACTGGAATGAGGCGGAAGGCCGCTGGACCGTCAGCACGGACCGGGGCGACAAAATGCGCGCGCGTTACGTCGTGCTGGCGAACGGCATCCTGACCACCCCGAAGCTGGCCAAGATTGAAGGCATGGAAACCTTCGCGGGCAAATCGTTCCATACCTCACGGTGGGATTACAATGTCGATCTTAAAGGCAAGCGCGTCGGCATTATCGGGACGGGCGCAACCGCAGTGCAGGTCATTCCGGAAATTGCCAAGGTCGTGAAGGAGCTTTATGTTTTCCAGCGCACGCCTTCCTCGATCGACGTGCGTGATCAGCGCGCGACAACGCCCGAAGAAATCGCAACCTGGTCGAAGGAGCCGAATTGGGCGAAGGCCAGACGGGCAAGGTTCGACAGGATTTCAGAAGGGCGCACGGCCATCAAGGCCAATGATGATTACCTGTCGGGTAAAGTTGCCGATTTCAAGGAGCGCAAGGTACATACAGAGATGCTGACTCCTGAACAGATGATTCAGAAGCAGCTTGACACCAATTTCCGGATCATGGAACAGATCCGCGCCCGCGTTGACGCCATCGTCAAGGATCCAAAAACCGCCGCAGCGCTCAAGCCTTACTATCCCTATGGCTGCAAGCGTCCGACGTTCCACGATGAGTTCCTGCCCACCTTCAACCTGCCGCACGTGCACCTTGTCGATACTGCGCCCAAGGGCGTCGAGAGGATTAACGAGCGCGGCGTGGTGCATGATGGTGTGGAATATCCCGTGGATGTTCTGATCTATGCGACCGGATTTCAGTGGATGGCGACGGCGACATTCAACATGATCACCGGCCGTGACGGGCAAACCCTGCGCGATAAATGGAAGTCTGGCGGCGTCAAAACCTTCCTGGGCCTGCACAGCCACGGATTTCCCAATCTGTTCATCATGTCGGGACCACAGGGCGGCGGCGGCAGCTTCAATTTCACCAGTGCGATCGAAGTTCATGCCGACTATGTCATCTGGATGCTGAACACCATGCGCGAACGCGGTGCAGGCATCGTTGATGTCAAGAAAGAGCAGGAGGTCGCGTATGCCGCGCATTGCGCCGATGCCGACATTAAAACCCAGCCGTTGCGGGACTGCATCTCCTATTACAATGCGGAAGGCGGCGCAGAGCCAGGCAGCCTGGCTTATTATGGCGGGGGCCAATGGCGTAAACGCTGCGTCGAAGCCCAGACCACCCTGGAGCCCTATATTTTCGCACCCGCTCCGAAATAGCGCGTCACTTTCAAGTTACAATGGAAACGCGCCGAAGGCATGAAGCTTTCGGCGCGCTCCCGTCACCGAAGCAATAACGTGGCACAGCCGTTTCAGTGAGGGAAAACAAAATGCAGATCGGACTCACAGGCGGGGCCGCCGCCGCCAATAATCTGGAGGGGGTCGTCACGCGGGCGAAAGAACTGGAGGCTAAGGGCTTTCCGACAATGTGGATGGTTCAGGCCTTTGGCCATGACGCCATCAACGCACTTTCCATTGCCGGACGCGAAACAAGGACGATTGAGCTGGGCACATCGGTGGTGCCCATTCATCCGCGCCATCCGGTCGCCCTCGCCCAGCAGGCGCTGACCGCCGCCACAGCGACAGCCGGGCGGTTTACCCTGGGCATTGGCCTGTCGCACAAGGTGATGATCGAGGATATGCTGGGCCTGTCCTATGCGAAACCCGCCAGCCATATGCGGGAATATCTGGCTGTGCTGGGCCCCTTGTTGAAAGGTGAACGGGTCAGCCATGCAGGTGAGATATATAAGGTGAATGCCGGTGTCAGCATTGCAGACGCCCCCAAACCGGTGCAGGTGCTGCTGGCGGCGCTTGGTCCGGCGATGCTTAATGTCGCGGGCGCCCAGGCGGATGGAACAATTACCTGGCTGACGGGTCTCAACACATTGGAAACGCACATTGTGCCGGTGATCAACAAAGCCGCGCGTGATGCGGGGCGGCCCGCGCCGCGCATCGTTGCCGGCCTTCCTGTGCTGCTTACCAATGATCCCGACAGCGCACGAGAGGTGCTTGCCAGAGAACTTAAATTCTATGATGCGATGCCTTCCTACCGCGCGATGCTTGACCGTGAAGGCGCTTCCAGCGCCGCCGGTGTAGCCATTGTTGGCGGTGAGAATGTGCTTGATGATGCGATAGCGCGTCTCAGGGATATCGGCATCACGGATTTCCGCGCGTCGATCACCGGCATTGGCGGCGATTCAGAACAGCGCACCGTCGACTATCTTGCCAGCAAGCTCTGATCGGCGCTAAACGGGAAAGAGAATTTTCCTGCACCGCACCGCGCCCGGCGCGGTTATTTTTCCGCTCTGGTGCATTATTCAAAATGAATAACCTTCCTTCTTTTCCGGGGCTGGCTGCGCTTGCGGTTGTGGCGGTGCTGCGGCGGGCCGGGCGGGGGATGCGCCGCTGCTATTGGCGTCCTCCGCATCTTCCAGAATACGGCCTGCTTCTTCCGGT
>DAIOWE010000053.1:0-16781 GCA_036758605.1 Pseudomonadota bacterium
CCAATCGCCTTGCGTTCGGCCATGTAGTTGCCGAGTGGCGAAGGTGTGCGCCCGCCAAAATCCCATTTCCATGCAATCTGGGGGACCAGATTGACGGGGCTGCCGAATACGCGGTTATAGGTCATGTTGAAGACACCCACGGCGCCCCATGAGAATGGGGTGGCGTAATTGGTCGGCCCCTTTAAATCCGTATTCAGCTTATAGGTTGCGGCTGCAATCGGGTTGAACAGCCCTTCGCTGTTGCTGGAGGCAATAGCCGAGCTGGTGGAAATGCCTGGCACATAGACCATGCCCACTTCCGTCACTATGGCGCCGCCATCCGCCGCCAGCATCTGTACGACCGGGTTGGAAGCGAACAAAGCGGACGTTACAGTGGTTTGCGCTGTGAACACGTCCTCGGTCGGGATTTTTAGATATCCATCCGCCTGCACATGCTTCGGGTTGATGGCTGAAGACGTGACCTGCGGTATCAGCGGCGTAATCGGGGTGCCATTGGCGCCCGCATCCACGTGACGCAAGAAGGCGACATCCGCCGGACGGCCCGGAAGCACCGCAAACGCCAGGGGATTAACGGCGGCAATCTGCGGGTTGATCGAGACATATTTACCCTGAGCAGCGGCGGTTTCCGCTGCAGCCTGCAGACCAGGCGTACGGGTAAGCCCCGCAGTGGCGATTGTCCCCGGCGCCAGGCCCAGCATGGCTTCTTCCGCAGCGGCCACGTCGGCAAAGCTCAATTCCCCCGTGCGCGCCACAGTCAGATTCGCGACCTGCGAATTGGCTGGATCAAAACGGCCCGTCGGATCGGCGATTTTCTTGCCGTTGAATGCAGCGCCGGTGCGGAACGCCGTCTGGCCGTCAAGATCGTTCGCCAGAGCCTGAATTTCGCTGCCAACATAGGCAAGCGGCTGATCATGACGATAGGTCGCCTCACCCTGCACCGCCAGTGACCCCACCGTAGTGCTGAAGCTGACGCCAAGCAGCTTGATATCCTCCGGATATTCCAGCCGGTATGTCTGGCTATTACCAAGCAGGGCGCCCAGGGTGCGCTCGGACTGGGCGGCATTGCCATTACGCAGGCGCAGCAGATTGTTACAGTTTGTCATACCGCCCGGACGCGCGACATTGACCGCCGCAGCACTGCCCAGTGGACTCGAGTTGGCGGAGCCAAGGCCGCGCGCCGCCAGCAAGGCGCCCGTTGGCGCCAGCGCATTACAGGCATTCTGAATGACGTCAAAAGTATCATTTGCCAGACGCGGCGCGCCCGGTACGGCGCCGAATCCTGTCCCCAGCCAGCCGCCATAGGCCGCCGAAGCGGGAGTGCCCGGATTTGCCGCCAGAAAGCCGCTGGCAACAGCGCGCGCAACAGCCGGATTGGACATGGATACGTTCAGGATCGGTAGCCGTGAATGATAGTTCAGGAAATACAGGCCGAATTCGCTGCCATTATTCAGTTCTTCCGCGAAATAACGCAGCGCAACGCCAAACTCGCCACCATCATCGGCATTGACGTCATTGGCCCGTTCGATCGACGCCGAGGGCACGTTTACCGCCTGCGGCGTATTCCACACCTGGTCGGCTTCAAGGCCTGCGGAAATTGCGAACGGATTATAGCGGGCATCGTCGCCGAAATCAGAAATGCCGGAGCGAATCGGTTGCGAACCGCGTCCGACAATGTCCGCCGAGCTGAAATAAGTGCCTGCGGGATCGGGAACGATATTGTCAGCCTTGAACTGATAGAAGCCCTCGATGCTGAAATTGTTGGGCAGGCCGAGCGCCGCCTTCACCGCCAGAATCGGCGTGAAAAACTCCTTCACTTCGGAGCCCGGCTTGCGGGTCGCCGACACATCGATCGGGTTGATCACGTTGAGGCCGTTCTGAATAAACGTGCTTTCACCCCAGCTGATTACCTGATTACCGCCGCGCAGTTCCAGCGGCAGACCGCCGACCTCAAAGCTGCCGCCAATGAAATAATCGAGCAGCTTGGCGTTCTGCGATACTTCGCTGCGCTGGGGGCTTTCCAAATCGCGGAAATCCACATTGTCGACAACCGGATCGATAAACCCGGTGCCGCGCACAAAGGCGTTGAAATTGCGCCATGTGGCCGATGCTTCCGAAGTAGCCTTCACGACACCCGAAAACACGTCCCATTGACCATAATTCAGATTACCGTCATCGCTATTGGAGCCATATGAGGACTTATAAATGCCCGTGGCGTCCAGAAATTTGCAGCCTCCAGCAGACTGGCCAATATTTTCACAATCCCGTGCGCTGGTGCGCATGGAGGCGCCAGCCGAGATCACCGTGTCAATCGACCCACTAACTTCGCCATAACTGTAATCAACGGCGTTTGCGGGCTGTGTCAGCATTGTGGATCCGAGCAGCGCAATAGCTGACAGCGCCAGGCGCTGATTGGTGTTCAGCACTGCGATACGGGGAGTGGGGGATTTTCTTTCGTGGAACATTCATGCCTCCTGGGTGATGTGATCTTGTTGTTTTCGTTGTTGTGGGTGTTGCCGGTGTGCGCGGTGAACATCTTGCGAAGGGCCTCAGCAAAAAATGGACGGTTCGGGTGGGGGCCACGAACCGTCCAAAGTTATTGAGGCATGGCGCCGCCAAGACGGCGCTACGCTGTAACGGCGCGGAGTCCACGCCGTGTCTGCAAGGCACGCGATCAAAGGTTGATCAGAAAATCTTGCAAACCTCATTTTGACATTCACCGTCAAATTTCCTTGCCGGACGCTTCTTCAGCGTCTGACGCCATTGTGATCTGCGAAATGAGGGAGTCCTGCTAACGTCCTTGTCAGCAATGTGATCAGCAATATGCACGTCACGCTCTTTAGCGCCGCCATTTGCCATAACGAACCAAGCCCCAACCCGCCAACCGCTTTTACAAACCAGACAGGGCGCGATAACGGCGGCCCCCTATTGCCAAATCAACACCCGTCTGTGTCCGAACCGCACAGGCCGCGTCGCTAATCTGACCTTGCCGCAAACTATGAAGACGTAGGCTTGCTGTCAATAAAATTAGTTAGTAAATTTACTAACGATAATCTGTAATCAGAGAATTTTGCCTAAAATTGTAAAAATGCAACAGATGGGGTCATTGATGTTTGTGGTCAGACAGATGGCCCGATTGTGCTGTCCCAATCATGTCAGGGATGAATAATACCAACGGCCCGATGAACAGACCCGTTGTGTCATTCTGAGCGAAGCGAAGAATCCCCATCCGTTTCGGGGGGATCCTTCGCTTCGTTCAGGATGACAGGTCAGGGCATAGGGCCGTTGGTATAAGCCTTGAACCGTTCGGGATGCGTGTGATTTTTGGGCGCACAGGAGTTCAGACAGGGGCGTGCCCTTGCCTGCTTTGCCAGGACATGACGACTTCAGAGGTTCCTTAGGTTGGATCAGCCATCCCCGCTTCCTCATGGCTGTACAGGTCATGTAATTCGCTGACGGAATTACATGAATCTTACAGTTTTACCGGATCAGCCCTGCGTTAATATAAACCGGATTGTTCCTGGATTGGGTGCTGCGCTCCTGGCGCTGCGCGATGGATGCCTTTAACTGCATCGCCGCCTGGATCAGATTGTCGAAATGCCGGGTCAACTGGTAATTGTTGATGGACTGGGCAGTGAATGTGCCATGATCCGTCAGCGCCGCCCCAATCTGCCGCATTGTTGCGGCGGTTTCCTCACCCAGTTGGGCAAGAAGTACTGTCCAGTGATGGGTTTGCCCCATCGTGCCCTGTGGTTCTATCGGAATTAGGGCAAATCCCTGCATGTTTGCCAGGCTCTGGCTAAGAACTGCGTTACCCGCAATGGATTCAAGATCCGCAGCCACGTCAATGGGCATGAACAACCTTTCCGACGGGTCATAATACCGCGCCAGCTCGCTATGCCCCACCCGCGTCACCATGGATGCGGCTTCAAGCCCTCCGCACGCCTTGATAAGCCTCTTGCTGGCCTGTTTCAGCACCCTGTAGTCAGCTTCGGATTTGGGTCTCATTGTTGACGTCGACTGGCTCATTTCAATGCCTTTCCTGCTGTTCAGCCGCAAGAGATTAACATGTTGATCTTCTATGTTTACGAGATTCAGCGCGCCTTGCTCTTATTGGTAAGAGAAATATTAATTCACATTCCTATTGATTGCAATATACTAATATTGCACGTTATAGGGGTAAACTGCGTGATGAAATTTCTACCAAGCAACTGATTTTATTTTAAATTTTCACGGACTGTTCCGCCTGGGGCAGTCCGGGGAATGCTGGCAGTAATCCCCATCCTGCCAGTAGTCTGCCGGTCTCTAATGGCGATTCGCCCCCGCCATTGGGGACCGGCATCATCTTTTTTGCGTACCATCCGTTTTGAAATGCAAAAAGGGCTGCGGTTACCCACAGCCCTTTTCTTCAATCCTGGGAAAGAAAGGGGGACGGCTTACATCATGCCGTCCATCATGCCGCCGCCCATTCCGCCCATGCCACCCATGCCACCCATTCCGCCCATGCCACCCATTCCGCCGCCGTCACCCTTTTCAGGCTTATCGGCGACCATGGCTTCGGTCATGATCAGCAGGCCAGCGACGGAAGCCGCATCCTGTAACGCGGTACGCACGACTTTGGTCGGGTCGATGATGCCCGCTTTGAACATATCGACGAACTTTTCGGTTTGTGCGTCGTAGCCAATGTTTTTGTCTTTCGACTCCATCAGCTTGCCGACAATGATCGAGCCATCGACACCGGCATTTTCGGCGATCTGCCGTGCGGGCGCCTGCAGGGATTTGCGAACGATTGCGATCCCGGCCTTCATGTCATCATTGGTGGGTTTGAGCGCATCAAGGGCACGTATGGAATATACCAGCGCGGCGCCACCGCCAACCACGATGCCTTCTTCCACTGCGGCGCGGGTTGCGCTGAGGGAATCGTCCACGCGGTCCTTGCGTTCTTTCACTTCAACTTCGGTTGCCCCGCCGACGCGGATGATTGCAACACCGCCAGCCAGTTTGGCCAGACGTTCCTGCAGTTTTTCCCTGTCGTAATCCGACGTGGTTTCCTCGACCTGCGCACGGATCTGATTGCAACGCGCTTCAATGTCTTTTTTCTTGCCTGCACCGTTGACGATCGTGGTGTTGTCCTTGTCGATCATGATTTTCTTGGCAGTGCCAAGCATCGCAAGCGTAACGCTTTCAAGCTTGATGCCCAGATCTTCGGAAATCACGGTGCCGCCGGTAAGCACGGCAATATCTTCCAGCATGGCCTTTCTGCGATCACCAAAACCCGGCGCCTTGACGGCTGCGACCTTCAGGCCGCCACGCAGTTTGTTGACCACCAGCGTGGCAAGGGCTTCGCCTTCCACATCTTCCGCAATGATCAGCAGCGGACGGCCGGATTGCACAACGGCCTCAAGCACCGGCAGCATGGGCTGCAGGCTGGACAGTTTTGCTTCATTGATCAGGATCAGCGGATTGTCGAGAACCACATTCATCTTGTCCGCATTGGTGATGAAATAGGGCGACAGATAGCCGCGATCAAACTGCATGCCTTCCACGACATCCAGTTCAGTTACCAGGCCTTTGGCTTCTTCAACAGTGATGACACCTTCCTGGCCGACCTTGTCCATTGCCTTGGCGATCATTTTGCCAATCTCGGATTCGCCGTTGGCGGAAATGGTGCCGACCTGTGCAACTTCTTCGGAAGATTTAATCTTCTTGGAGCTCTTGAGAATATTTTCAACTACCGCAGCAACAGCCATGTCGATGCCGCGCTTAAGATCCATCGGGTTCATGCCGGCGGCGACAGATTTGGCGCCTTCGCGCACAATCGCCTGTGCAAGCACGGTGGCCGTTGTTGTGCCGTCACCAGCCACATCATTGGTTTTTGACGCAACTTCGCGCAGCATTTGCGCGCCCATATTTTCGAACTTGTCGGCCAGTTCGATTTCCTTGGCAACCGTCACACCGTCTTTGGTGATGCGCGGTGCGCCATAGGATTTGTCAATCACAACATTTCGGCCTTTGGGGCCCAGCGTGACCTTTACCGCATTGGCAAGGATATCAACGCCCCGGAGCATCCGGTCGCGGGCGTCACCGCGAAACTTTACATCTTTCGCCATTGTGCGAATTCCTTCTGTTTATCGACCTGTCGCTGAAAAATGCACAGGCCCGCCAGGGGACCCGGGCACGGCTGATATTGGGATCAGCTCACAATTCCCATAATGTCGCTTTCCTTCATGATCATCAGCTCTTCGCCCTTGATCTTGATCTCGGTGCCGGACCATTTGCCGTACAGCACACGATCGCCAACCTTGACATCAAGCTTGGCAATCGAGCCATCTTCGCGGCGGGCGCCCGGCCCAACAGCGACAACTTTGCCTTCCTGCGGCTTTTCCTGGGCGGTGCCAGGAATGATAATGCCGCCTTTGGTTTTTTCTTCTGCGTCGAGCGGCCGGACTAGAACCCGGTCATGCAATGGTCTGAAAGCCATCAGCGAAGTCTCCCTCAATTCATAATGTCAATGATTACTGGGGCCATGAGGATCACAGCCGATTAGCACTCATGGCTGATGAGTGCTAATTCGCGTCAGTTTGTAATTTGCGGGACGCCGCCTGTCAAGGCGGATAAAACTGCGAGGATCAGAATGGGTTTGCGCCGCGCTGCACCGATGCGGCGACCAAAATCATGTTCACATTTTTTCCGTCTGTGGAAAGTGGAACGCCCAGACGCTGATAGGATATAGGTTCTGAAGAAGATTGGCGGACCAGGTCACCAGCAAGATAGGCCGGTTTTTTCCCCCGCACAGTATGTAGACACGCTTCAATCAGGCGGTCGCGTTGATCGCCAAGCTCAATCTCGTCAAGATATTTTCCGGTGAATTCGCCGCCAAAGCCATTCACCACATGGGTGCCGATCAGGCGCGTCCGAAAGCGTATATCATTTTTGTCATCCGTGATGACATCGATCAGCATGGTATGCGATAAAAAAGCCTGCATTTCCACGGGGTTAATATCGGCACGCGAAGGCATTGGCCGGTCGCCACACTTCGCCTGCCAATAAGCATAGAGCTGCGCCAGGGGCCTGGGCAGGCTTTTCTCATCAAAGTCCATGGCTGCTTCCCGGATATAGGCAGTCTAAAGTCAAAACACATAATGCCTCAAAATAAAGACAGGGCAGCCTAAAGCAAGATTATAAAAATGCAAACGGTATAAGTAATTTCAAAGCTTATAAGATTTTTTTATTTGGTTAATTTTTTGCAACATCAACAGACTCTGAAATTATACATATCTTTTTTTATGTAATTATAAATTACAAGGGCCTTGTTTTGTGATCAGCGCTCATATAATTGCGCGAGACGTCATTGTAATGACCGCCAATTAGAAATATTTTCAAGAATTACAGCCCGGCGGATATAATAAATATTATTTGAATATTTATTCAGGAATGGTTACGGCGCTTTTGTGGTTCAGGGCAACCTGCCTAACGCGGTATATTCTGGTCAGGGCTGGCTGTTTCCCGTGATTAGGTTAAACTGAATACCATCAACCAATTGAAGGACCCCCCATGCAACTCAATCTTCAGGGCAAAACAGCCATTATTACCGGAGCGTCAAAGGGCATTGGCCGCGCCATCGCGTATACATTGGCGGAAGAAGGATGCCATCTGCATCTGGCGGCGCGCACGGAGGCTGATCTGGTGGTCGTGCGCGATGCCATCCGCGCCAGGCATCAGGTTTCGGTGACCATCCATCCGATGGATTTGAGTGACGGCAAAAACGCCAAACGGCTGGTAGCCGCATGTACGGACGCAGATATTCTGGTGAACAATGCAGGTGCCATTCCCGGTGGCGCCATTGATGCGGTGGACGAGGAACGCTGGCGTCAGGCATGGGATCTGAAGGTCTTCGGCTATATCAATATGTGCCGTGAAATGTACGCGCTCATGAAGGCCCGCAAGCACGGGGTGATCATCAATGTAATTGGCGTGGGGGGTGAACGGCCCACGGCGACCTATATTGCAGGTGGGGCGGGAAACGCCGCACTGATGGCGTTCACACGCGCGATGGGGGCGGTCAGCGCCAATGACGGCATTCGCGTCGTTGCTGTCAACCCGGGCATGATTGAAACCGAACGCCTGACGGCGCTGGCCCAGGGCATGGCGGGTGGCGTTGAATCCCCTGCCTGGCAAAAAATGCTGGCGGCGCTGCCATTCGGACGCGCGGGCAAACCGGAAGAGGTCGCCGATCTGGTGGCGTTTCTGGCTTCCGAACGGGCAAGCTATATCAGCGGCACGGTCATCACCATCGACGCAGGCGCCGCCGCGCGCGGGTAAGTTAAATTTACAAAAGGTTTATGTTGGAGAAAGCCCTTGTTGACAGAAGCGGAATTGAAAGAACTGCTACCACAACCGGAAACAGATCGTATTGAGCGCACTGTTTCTATTGATAATGTGGAAAAATTTTCTGAAGCAATATGCGCCTTTACCAATGATTTGCCAGATCATCGCCTGCCCGGTTATTTGCTGATCGGTGTTAATGACGATGGAACTCTCTCGGGCCTATCAGCAACAGATAAATTGCTTCAAAAGCTTGGTGGAATTCGATCAGATGGAAATATTTTGCCTCAACCCCGTATGAATGTGGCGAAGTTTTCTCTCCCCGATGGGGATGTGGCGGTTATCGAAGTGTTTCCGTCCGATCTTCCCCCGGTGCGTTATAAGGGGCGCGTTTACATACGAGTCGGCCCACGAAAAGCCGTCGCAAACGACCAGGAAGAGCGCGTTCTTGCTGAACGCAGGATTGCGAAGGCGCGTTCGTTTGATGCGCGCCCCTGTTCAGAAGCCACGATTCAAGATATAGCGCTGGGGCAATTCGATGCGTATCGCCGACAGGCTGTCGATGCGGAAACCATTTCAGCCAATCAACGATCTATCGAACTACAGTTGGCTTCCCTCAGACTTTATGACCTGAAGGCGGGTAGCCCGAGTAACGCGGGTATCTTGTTGTTTGGAAAGAACCCCCGCTTTTTTTTACCTGGATCATATGTTCAATACCTCAAATTTCCTGGAACCTCACTGACCGATGTTCCTGAGGATCAGGCCGAGATATCAGGTGACATTAACTCGGTGTTGCGTGAAGTGGAGGGCCGCGTCAAGCTGCTCATTCAAACGGCAATGCATGCTGTTAGTACACTGGAAGAAAAACTATTTCCTGACTATCCAGAATGGGCTTTGCGCGAACTACTTATGAATGCCGTGATGCACCGCAATTATGATAGCAATACTCCCATTCATTTTTACGCTTTTAGCGATCATATCGAAATTCAGAATCCGGGCGGCTTATATGGGGAGGCCACACCAGAAAACTTTCCAACACATAATAGCTACCGGAACCCGGTTATTGCCGAAGCCATGAAATCCCTCGGTTTTGTGAACAGATTCGGTTATGGCGTACGGCGCGCGCAAGAGCTACTATCCCAAAATGGCAACCCTCCTGCTGCATTCGAGTTCGGCAGTGACTCCGTTCTGGTCAAAATTTATCGGAAGCCTGCATGAAAACTATTGCGTTTTTTAACAATAAGGGCGGGGTGGGTAAAACTTCGCTTGTGTATCATCTTGCCTGGATGTTTGCAGACCACGGGATCAAGACACTTGCTGTGGATTTTGACCCGCAGGCTAATCTCACGGCCATGTTTCTGGACGAAACGCGCCTGGAAAATCTCTGGCCGGATGGTGAACACCCCCAAACTGTTTATGGGGCCATTAGTCCAATTCTGCGTGGCACAGGCGACATTGCCATTACACATGTGGAAGAAATATCTTCAAATCTTCGTCTCATCGTTGGAGACCTCGGTCTATCGCGATTTGAGGACAAGCTCTCGGACGCCTGGCCGCGCTGCCACAATAACGATGAGGCCGCTTTTCGTACCATGACGGCGTTTCATCGCCTCATTCAAAGTGGTGCGGATTTTGGAGCAGAAATCACTTTGGTTGATGTTGGTCCCAATTTGGGCGCTATCAATCGTGCTGCCCTGATTGCTTCCGATAAGGTTTGCCTGCCGCTAGCGCCAGACCTTTTTTCAATTCAGGGTCTGAAGAATCTGGGGCCGACGCTGCGAGAATGGCGTACTGTCTGGAAAGGACTTCTCGGCAAGGCTCCACAAGGTCTGTCGATGCCCAAAGGCGCGATGCTGCCAATCGGCTATATTGTGATGCAGCACGGTATCCTCAGTAACCGCCCGGTAATGGCGTATAAGCGGTGGATGGAGCGTATCCCGGGGGTGTATCGTGAGGCCGTGCTGGATGACAAGATTGGTTCGACTCTGCCTGCTGTAGAGGTTGATCCATTTTGCCTGTCATTGCTCAAGCATTACCGAAGTCTGATGCCGATGGCGATGGAGGTGCGCAAACCTATTTTTTTCCTTAAATCTGCGGATGGCGCTATAGGAGCGCATGGTGAAGCCGTAAAAAGCTGTTATACTGATTTTGAAAATCTGGCGGCCAAAATAGCAGCAAATGTAGGCATCGACTTCACTCAACAAAAATTGTTTAATTTCAATAGATCATGACAGACGAAGAGATTATGCTGGCGCTGCGCGAGCGTATGCGCAAGCTGCAATTCATGCACTATCTGGCTGGCGATATTCATGCAGTCAGCCAGGAAAAACGCCAAGCGGTACTGCATTTCCATCCCAAAGAAGATTTATGCCAGTCGGCGGGCGTCATTCAGGGTGGATTCGTGACCGCCATGCTGGATGGGGCCATGGCGCATGCGGTGCTGGCTGCATCGAAAATGACGCTGGGCCCACCGACGCTCGAACTCAAGGTCAGCTTTTTGCGTGCGGCTTTGCCTGGCCCGCATAAAGCGATTGGCCGCGTCGTGCGCATGGGCAAAAGCATTGGCTTTCTGGAAGGCGAATTGTTCAATGACAAAGAAGAGTTGATTGCAAAATCTTCCGCTACCTGTGTGCTGACACCGCAGCCTTCTACCGGGTAGCCTGCCGGGGATTACCATCGCGGCTTGACGTATCCTTGCCCGCCTGTCACGCTCTAATTAAGCGTTCGCATAATAACAGTACGCAATTGGCAGGGAGGGCATCATGCAGCATATTCTGGACGGCTATCGTGTGCTTGACATTACCCAGTTTCTGGCCGGGCCCGCAGCAACGCGCCTGATGGTGGAAATGGGCGCCGAAATTATCAAGGTCGAATTTCCCGGCGGCGATCCCAGCCGCAAATTCCCGTTTCTGAAAGACGGGCGCAGTGCCTATTATGTGCAGCAAAATCGCGGCAAGAAGGCCATCTGTCTGGACCCAAAAACGCCCGAGGGACTTGAAATCCTGAAAGGGCTGATCGCCAAATGCGATGTGTTTGTTGAAAATTTCGCACCCGGCGTAATTGGCCGTATTGGCCTTGGCTGGGACGTGGTCAGGGCGATCAACCCGAACCTTGTCATGTGTTCAATCTCGGCCTTTGGCCAGACCGGCCCGCTGGCGCATCTGCCAGGGTTCGACAATATCGGGCAAGCCTATGCTGGCGTGACCAGCATGATCGGCGAACCGGGCAGGACGCCGGTATTTCCGCAATTGGCGCTGGGCGATATCGGCACTGGCGTGCATGCCGCGGCAGCCATCGGTTTTGCATTGCTTCACCGTGAACGCGGCGGCGGCGGGCAGTATGTCGAAGTGTCGCTGCTCGACACCTATTTCCATCATCACGATGCTAATGTGCAGCTCTGGTCGTTAAGCAGGGGCGAGATCAAGCCGACACGCTCCGGCTCGCATTTTTATGCAACCGCGCCTGCGGGAATTTTTCAGGGCAAGGAAATGCCGATTGTAATATTGCCGCTACTGAATATGTGGCCGAAATTCTGCGAAGTGATTGGCCGGCCTGATCTGATCCATCATCCAAGATATAGTGATAACAGCAGGCGCGCCGAGAATCGTCACGAACTGATCGAAATTATTGAAGACTGGCTGCAGGCGCAGGAAAGCGATGTGGAATCTATCCGCATTCTGGAGGAAAATCGCCTTCCGGTCGCGCCTATCCTTTCGGTGGAACAGGCCTGCCAGCATCCGCATCTGATCGAACGCGAAACTGTGCGCTGGATTGAGGATCGTGGCCTTGGCCGGTTTCAGGTTCCGGGCATGCCGCTGCGCTTTTCGGCGTTTCCCGGGCATCTGGATCTGGTGGCGCCATTTCTCGGCGAACATAATGTGCCCGTTCTAAGCGAATATCTTGGCTATTCCAAAGATCGCATCGCCGCCTTGCAGACCAAAGGCGTACTGGCTAGCGAACCAATCCCGGCGCAAGCCAGGGCAGCCGAATAAAACTGACCAACCAGCAGGAGAATAATATGACCGGAATTATGGAAGGTAAAGTCGTCATCATCACAGGCGCCGCATCCGGCATTGGCCGCGCCACGGCGCAGATTTACGCCCGCGAAGGGGCGCGCGTGATCATCGCTGACGTGAATGAAAGGGGCGGCGAGGAAACCCTGTCGATGATCAACAAGCAAGGCCATCAGGGCCTGTTCGTCAGGACCGACATGACAGTGGAAACTGATGTCAAAACCCTGGTGGATCGCGCCATGAATGCGCATGGCCGCCTGGATGCGGCGTTCAACAATGCGGGCATCGAAGGCATGCAGGCGTCATCCGCGGATATGCCGACCAATGAATTCGACAAGATCATCGCCGTCAATCTCAAGGGCGTCTATCTGTGCATGAAATACCAGATCCCGGCGATGCTGAAGGGCGGCGGCGGGGCCATCGTCAACACCGCATCGGTGGCGGGGCTGGTCGGCTTTCCCGGCCTTGGGGCCTATGTCGCCTCCAAGCATGGCGTGATCGGCCTGACCAAAACGGCGGCGCTGGAATATGCCAAGGCGGGCATCCGGGTGAACTGCGTGTGCCCTGGTCTTATCGACACGCCTATGGTGGGGCGTCTGGGCGGAAGCGATCCCGCAATGGTCGCGGGGCTTGTTGCGGCTGAGCCGGTTGGGCGCCTAGGCAGGCCGTCAGAAATCGGAGAGGCGGCGGTGTGGCTATGTTCGGACCACGCCTCGTTCGTCACCGGCCATTCCATGGTGGTGGACGGCGGCCTGGTGGCGCAATAAATTGTGGTGCAAGCGGTGGGTATGCGATTCCATAACCATCAGGCCCAACTGATCTGGCGATCTAAAACACTTCCAGCGGGGCTTGCGGCACGTTTGCCCAATGATCTGCGTCATGGCCGTAAAATATCCGTGCGCCGCGTTTTTGCAGCTCGCGGAATTTTTGCAGGCTGGCCAGCATGCCTTCGCGGTCATGCAGAAAATTGCGATGCGGCAGATGCAGATCATCCAGCGTCTTGCGCATATAGCAGGCGTCGCCGGTCAACACCACGTCGCCGCGCGCCAGCCTGACTTTCATTGATTGATGCCCCGGCGTGTGGCCATAGGTCGGGAACAGCGTCACACTGCCATCGCCGAACAGGTCATGTTCGCCGCTGATCTGCTTCACATCCTGGCCAAGATCGAAATCACGTTTGTCGAACCCGTTGGCGTGGGCCAGGTCGGGGTCCATCGCGGCTTCCCATTCCGGCTTTTGCACCACCATCGGCGCATTCGGAATCTGATCATTGCCGCCCGAATGGTCAAAATGCAGGTGTGAATTGATGAGATGCGTAATGTCTTCCGGCGCAACATCGAGCGTGGCAAGCCGCCCGCGCAATTCTTCGCCCGGCCTGAATTCGACCTTGGTGATGGCGGCCATCGCGCCCAGCCTTTCCGCAGGGTTGGTCTGAAGGCTTGTGTGCAGACCGCTGTCAAAGATTGCCTTACCCTTTGGATGCACAATCAGATAGCCCGGTATTGGCAAACGCAGTTCGCCCGCCATCCCATCAAGAATGAATTTGGCTGGCATCGTCAGCCAGCCGCAGGTCATGGCAAACAGACGGACAGTCATAGGCTTCTCCTTTACCGTTTGGCGCGCGGCCACATGCGGCGCAACACCACATCTTTGGCGATGAAATGATGATACAGCGCGGCGCCAATATGCAGGGCGGCCAGAAGGAACAGCCCGGTCGCGCCCAATTCGTGCATTTCATGGAATATGCCGAACCATGCCTTGTCGTCGGCGGCAAGGTCCGAAAGCGGGATAATGCCGAAAGAGCGCACAATATAGGGCGCAGTGGCGGAAAGCCCAATTCCGGCTATTACCTGAACCCCAATCAGCAGATACAGCGCCCGATGGGTCCAGGCCGATAGCGTACGCTGCCAGGCTGCAATATTATCCGGCAAAGGCGGCGGCTGGCGCAACCGGTTGGCAAATGCCGCCAGGGCAACCGCCGCGAGAATAAGGCCAAATCCCGTATGGCCGCGCGTGGCCTCCACCTTTTCAGGTCCAATGCCTTCCGGCATCTGGCTGGCCCCCGCCAGCATCAGCAGCACCAGAACCCCCATGATCCAGTGCAGGGTTTTTGCCGTGCCCGAATAGGCCTTTGCCAATGGCGTATTGTCGTCCATCATACCCCCCAGGTTACTGGATTAATCCAGCCGGAGTATGGGCGAAATGAAGGCCGCTTGAAAAGGGGCAAATCATGACCATCTCAATTTGGTCACAATAACGCACCATGTTCACGAATAAGCGTGCATAAACCCGGCGCGAAACCAACCCAAGGAGCAGTCAATGGTAAACCCTGCAAGATCGAAAAAGATGATCACAGCGATGCTGATTCTGGCAACGTCGTTGCTGCCCGTTACCGTGCAGGCGCGCGGCATGGGCGCAGATTATTTCAAGAATACCGACACCAATAATGACGGCGCGCTGACAAAGGAAGAAATGGCGGCCTCTCGCATGCAACGCCTGGGCAGCGCGGATACGGATAAAGACGGTTTTATTTCCGCCGCTGAACTGACGGAACATCATACCGCCATGATGCGCGCCAAACAGGACAAGCATTTTTCAGGCTTTGCCGGGCGTTTCGACGCCAACAAGGATGGCAAGGTCGCGCTTGATGAAATCAAGGCATTCGATCCGCCCTATTTCAAAAATGCGGACGCCAATGGCGATGGCAAGCTGACCCAGGATGAAATGAAAGCCGCAAAAGAAAAACATCATGGTGGCATGATGGGTGATGGGCATAAGGGCGGTATGATGGGTGAAGGACATAAGGCCGAATAAGCGCAAAATCAGGCGCTACCCGGCTGGCCAGTGATGGCGATGTATGCCGCCATCACTGGTGACGAAATATCCCCCCCAATCGGGGCCTAACCTGTCCAGCATTTTTTTTGCCTGGGGCAACGGCAAGGCGCTGAGGCCTGTAGACACTGCGTCGGCGCGCGCCGCATCCGGGCCGTGGATTGTCAGGCTGCGATAATGCCGCGCGGGCTGGCCGCTGGCGGGATCAAACAGATGATGAAAGCGCCCGCTTGCGTCAAATTGCGTGCCGTAACCACCTGATGTGGCGATGGCGCCCTGGCGCAGCGGCACACGATCCAGCATCCGCCATGACGCCTGCGGATCGCGGATGCCGATTTTCCAGGCCCGCCCCGAGGGATGCGGCCCCAGCGCGCGAAATTCGCCAAGGTCCAGCAACACACTTTCCATGCCCGCCGCGTGCAGCAAGGCCGCCACCTGATCGGTAATATAGCCCTGCGCAATGCCGTTCAGGGTGATCGCCATGCCGGGTCTGGTGAAACGGATCTTATCCTCCTGAACAT
Source organism: Pseudomonadota bacterium (assembly GCA_036758605.1). GTDB lineage: Bacteria > Pseudomonadota > Alphaproteobacteria > UBA11222 > UBA11222 > UBA11222. The sequence continues at coordinate 15,689 of DAIOWE010000053.1, forward strand.
GTATGGCGCGGGCATCGACACATTTCGCGGCCGCTGCAATTTCCAGATCCGGGGGGCCGGATGGATCGGCGTTGGGCTGCGCAAAATGCGCTGAATACAGTTTCCATAATGGCTGTACCGAAATGTCAAATGCGCCATCCGTCTGCTGATGCATATCAGACGCCATGCGCAGAATATCCAGAAGCGCCCCCGGTGCGCCGTCCAGCGCGCCATCACGGTTCAACCGGCACAGCGCAGAATCCGGCTGAAACAGGCTAAGCTGATTTTCCAGGCTTGCGACAAGCGCCTGGCAGCGGGCCAGTAATTCCTCCGCTATCCGGGCTTGCGGATGATAGAGGATTATTTGCGCATCCGCGCCCATGGCGCGGCCGCGCCAGATAACCGGCGGCAAGGCGGCGCGCGATGCGGGCGGCATGAATCCGCCTGCGGCCAGCATCGCGGTAATGCTGATAAAACGGCGGCGCGTTAACCGGGGGGCAGGATCACGCATCCTTCGTCCCATTGCCCCTGCCTCCGCGCAGCCATCCAATAATTCCGGTCGCCGCCAGCAGCAGCAGCAAAATCGCCGCGCCATCCATCATCCACGGGCCATAGCGGCCAAAAATTCGCCCGCTGTGCATATCCAGCAATATCCGCTCCGCGCTGATGCCCGCACCACGATGGGCCTGTAAAATCTGTTCGCGGATGGCAGCGGGAATGATGCTTGTCGTTGCCCAGTCAATACGGGAATCCCGAACCTGCCGCCATTCCAGCAATGACTCATCCGCCGAAAAAACCAGATCCGGCGCCAGTGCAACCGCCACACGGCCATCCTGTGTTACGCCAACCCCTGCAATGGGTGTTGGCAGGGCACTGATGCGTTCGATCAAATCGCCGTTCTCTGCAAGCAGCAGGATTTCCGTGCGTCCGGCCACCGCAATGGCGTTCGCTGTTTCCACCGCGCCAACAATGCCATCAAGCCTTTGTGCAATCATGGCGCCGTCAAAAAACACCCTGTCCTCCAACACAGTCACCTGATGCTGGCCAACTTTATAGCCGTGCATCTCTGCTTTCGATTCTGCGCCAAGCCATTCAAGCAGCCATGGCGCGGTGA
>DAIOWE010000054.1:0-16455 GCA_036758605.1 Pseudomonadota bacterium
GGCGCGCTGTCGGCGCTGCCGGTATTTCTGATCTGGACCTATCTGTCCTGGGCCGTGATATTGTTTGGCGGCGTTGTGACCGCCGAGCTGCCGAAACTGCGAGACGTAAAATGAGCCTTCGTGACGCCACGGCGCAAGATCTTTCCGGCATTCTCGCCATCTATAATGACGTGATCGCCACAAGGGGGCGGGGATCAAGAGGCGAAGCAGCCTGATCAATGATTTGCAACAGCAAGGCCAGGCGCTTCAATCTGATCAGAAAACACTCTGATCATTTCTGCATGATCAGGTCAGGGCCGGGTTTTGGCGCGGCATCCTGGGCGCGCTTGAGTTCGATCTGCTCGCGGGTCAACTGAAACCCGACAAGGATTTCAAAACCCAGGCCGTCCCTGCCTTCGGGCACGGTAAATTTGATGTCGTCATATTCCTGGGCAAAGAAAGTCTCGGCCTTGCCGGACTTGAATTTGACTGTACCCTTGCGGAGATCCTTGCTGATTACCTCATTATCGGGGTTTAGCAGCGCCACGAAATAGGGATATTCATATTCGTTGGAAGGCGCGGCTGGCCCGGTTCTGGCCCGCGCCTCAAAGCGAATGGTTGCAGTCATCTCGCCTTTTTTCAGTTCGCACTCAAGCAAATTGGCGCGCATGAATTCCAGCTCATAGGCGGTATTCGCCTGATCACGCCCGGTTCCATCACCGAACACACGCAACGCCGACGCATCCGACAGCACACCCACTGCGGGGCAGACCAGGGGCGCTTTACCGAAGTCGTCATCAGAACTACAGGCTGCAGGCAGCAGAAGAAGCCCGCCAAGCAGCGCAATACGGGAAATCACATGCATATGTTCAAATTGTCACTTATCGGCCAATGGTTCAGGAGTATCGATAGGTCGCCCCTTAATCTTCAGAGCTTGTTGTGGGAACCATCACACATTGGGGGCTTGCCGGTTTTCTTGCAGGCGCAGAAAAACACCTTGCGGTCTGCCTCGGCCTTATAGGCTACTGGTGTAAAGCTGCCGCCCTTGTGGGCGCCGTCACAGAAAGGCTGGGTCGCGGACTTTCCGCAGGCGCACCAGAAATAATTCTTGCCAGCAACCACATCAACGGCAATAGGTTGCTTTCCGGCGATTACAGGCTCTTCCATGGCGAACTCCTTCAGACTCTTGTATGGTCGGGGCTTGGGGGCAGTCTAATGGCAAATGTTGAATGAAGCAAATGGCCAAACCGGCTTTAACACTTTATCTGGCGGCGCCGCGCGGGTTTTGCGCAGGCGTTGACCGGGCGATCCAGATCGTCGAAAAGGCGCTGCTGAAATATGGCGCGCCGGTGTATGTGCGACATGAAATTGTGCATAACCGGCATGTGGTGCAAAACCTGGAGGCGCGCGGCGCGATTTTCATTGATGAGCTTGACCAGGTGGTGGCGGGCCGCCCGGTAGTATTCTCGGCGCATGGCGTGCCAAAATCCGTACCCGAGATGGCGCAAACGCAAGGCCTGTTTTACATTGACGCCACCTGTCCGCTGGTTTCCAAGGTGCATATTGAGGCCCAGCGCCATCACGGTATGGGCAACGAAATCGTGTTGATTGGTCATGCAGGCCATCCCGAAGTTATTGGCACGATGGGACAGTTGCCCCCTGGGACCGTAACCCTGCTGGAGACGATTGCCGATGCCGGGCAATTTCAGCCGCGCGATCCGGCGCGTCTGGCCTATATTACGCAAACCACACTTTCTGTGGATGACACGGCGGAAATCATATCTGTGTTACGCAAGCGTTTCCCTGATTTGATCGGGCCGCCGCGCGAAGACATCTGCTATGCAACCAGCAACCGTCAGGCGGCGGTAAAGGCGATTGCCGCGCGCTGCGATGTCTTGCTGGTTTTGGGGGCGCCCAATTCCTCAAACTCCATGCGCCTGGTCGAAGTGGCGGCGCGTGCGGGATGTAAAAAGGCGTTGCTGGTGCAGAACGCCAGCGAGCTTGATATTGCAAGCTTTGACGGCATCCGCACCCTGGGTGTAACTGCGGGGGCGTCCGCACCGGAAATTCTGGTGCAGCAGGTGCTGGCCGCCTTTGCCGTGCATTATGATACGCACATTGAAGAAGTAGCCGTGACCGTTGAGGATATAGAATTCAAACTGCCCCGCACATTGCTTGAATAGGCAGGGCTGAGGAAACGTACATGGCGGTTTACACAGAAGTCTCTGACGAAGAACTGGAGGCGTTTATCGCCGAATATGATATTGGCGAAGTGACCTCCTGCAAGGGGATTGCTGAAGGGGTTGAAAACAGCAATTTTCTGCTTCGCACGGATGGGGGGTGTGGCAATTATATCCTGACCCTGTACGAAAAGCGGGTTACGCCTGCCGACCTGCCCTATTTTATCGGGCTGATGGAATATCTTGCGGGGGGCGGTATTTCCTGCCCGCTGCCCGTGCATGCACGTGACGGGCGGGCGCTGCGCACCCTTGCCGGCCGCCCTGCTGCGATTGTGACATTTCTGGATGGCATGTCGGTGCGCCGGCCACGGCCGCAGCATTGCGCCGGTCTTGGCGAGGGTTTGGCGCGGTTACATCTTGCCGGCCGGAATTTCCCGATGCAGCGCGCCAATGCCTTGTCGGTGCAGCATTGGCGGCCGCTTTATATGCGTTGCGCCGAACGCATGGACAGTTTTTCCGCCGGGCTGCGTGTGGAGCTGGATACGGAACTGCAGCAGATGGAAAAACACTGGCCGGAAAATTTACCGGCCGGTATTATTCACGCCGACGCCTTTCCGGATAATGTTTTTTTCCTGCATGACAAACTAAGCGGATTTATTGATTTTTATTTCGCCTGCAATGACGCCCTTGCCTATGATATTGCCATCTGTCTGAATGCCTGGTGTTTTGAGGCCGATGGCGCCTTTAATGTCACCAAGGCGCGTCTGATGCTGACCGCCTATCAGGCGGTTCGCCCACTTGCGCCAGCCGAGATGGCGGCGCTGCCGCTGCTGGCGCGCGGGTCTGCGCTGCGTTTTTTGCTGACCCGCCTGCATGACTGGCTGTTTCCTGTGGATGGCGCATTGGTAAAACCGAAAGACCCGCTTGAATATCTGAACAAGCTGCGTTTTCACCGTGACATATCGGATCCAGGCGCCTATGGGATTGACACATGAGCAACATGCATCGCGACCGTGTGGATATTTATACTGATGGGGCCTGTTCGGGCAATCCCGGACCCGGCGGCTGGGGGGCGCTGCTGGTCCATGACGGGGTGGAAAAAACCATATGCGGCGGTGAGAAAGAAACCACCAATAACCGCATGGAAATGACCGCGGCGATTGAAGCGCTGAAGGCGTTAAAACGGCCGTGCAATATTCATCTGCATACGGATTCATCCTATCTGCGGGACGGCATCACCAAATGGATTCATGGCTGGAAGAAAAATGGCTGGCGCACGGCCGATAAAAAGCCCGTCAAAAATCAGGATTTATGGCTGGAACTGGAAACCCAGCTAGAGCGTCAGCAGGTGACATGGCACTGGGTAAAAGGCCATGCCGGCCATACAGAAAATGAGCGCGCCGACGCCTTGGCAAATCAGGGCATGGCGCCATTCAAACGCTAAAGCAGCATCACATTAGTTGATTGAATTGCCCACATTTTCTGCGCTCAATGCTGCGCGCATGCCCGCGAACATGGTTTTGATAATGTCACCCTCATAACGGATTGAGCGGCCATTTCCGCTAAAGCGGGACCAGACATCCGTCACCAGAACCAACGAGCAATTGCATGCACCCAGCGTCCAGTATTTGTCTACGGCTGTTGTCAGGAAGTCCCTGAAGGGCAACGGATTCCCCTCTTTTATCAGCGCGTCATAGGCCTGATCGCATTCCTGCAGGATGCTTTGCGTATTCTTATAGGCATTACGCAACCGTGTCAGGATATCCTTCCGGAACATCATCAGGCTTTCGCGTTCCGATCCGACCATCTTGCGGATATCTATCGGAATGGAATCATCTGACTGCAGGAATGAAAGCAGTTCAGCAATTCTGGGCCGGATGCGCTGCAACTGATACTGATAGTAGGAAACACCCTTCCACGCGCCGAACACTTCCGGGATTGCGGAGGCTTCAATGCGGAACGCCGCAATAAAGGCGGTTGCGTCAGTGGAATCCGGATTCCATATGCCATCGATAAAGGATTGCGTGCGCTTTTCCGCTTCGACCGGTGCAAGGCCTGCATAGGCGCGCGCAACAATTGGCCGCACCCGTTGTTCGATGACCAGGCGGACTTCCGATTCTTCTTCTTTCGCGACGTTCAGATAATGCGCATCAATAGACATTTTTTTGTCCGCAAGCACTGATTTGAGCAGAAACGGATCAAATGACGGCACCTCATCCAGAACGCGCAGCAGCGCCATATCATTCGCATGCGCCACTGCATCGGCGATATTAATGCCGCAATGATGTTTCATCATTTCGGCATATTTCGGCTGCCCCATAAAAATGGCGTGACCACCCAGATCAGGCTCGTTACGCACCTTTGGCACAAAAATCGCCGTTTGAATTGGCCGGCCGAGCGAACTTTTCGAACCCGCAGGGGCGGGGCGCGGCCGCATGTCCTTGGGCGATCTATCGATAGCGAAGCTGGGCTGCTTGAAGATGATGGTCTGGTTCAGTTCTTCGCTCTGAAACATGCGCTCGTCCGGCTGAAGCTCACGCGAAACATCAAGTATCCGGAACGAAACCGCCGAACTTGCCTGCAAAATATTCTCAAGAGGAACTGACACTTACACCGCCTTCCAATAAGGGTAGGCGCATATAATAAACAAATACTATTAGCAAATTCTGAATATTACCCGGTTAGATAAAAAACCTAACCGGGTAAAAAGAAACGGGAACAAGCTTATAGTTGTGTCAACATGGTGTCCGCACCGCTTTTTACAGCGCCTGCCGGAGCATCTTCGATGTTCAACTGTTTAACAACGCCATCGACCACCAGCATGGAATAACGCCTGGAACGCACGCCCAGTCCCATTTTGGAGAGGTCCAGATCAAGCCCCAGCGCCTTGCTGAAAGCCGCACTGCCGTCACCCACCATCAGAACCTTATCACCGACATTGCGGTCCTTGCCCCAGGCGCCCATGACGAAAGCGTCATTAACCGACAGGCAGGCGATGGTGTCAACGCCCTTTGCTTTGATTTCACTGGATTTTTCAACAAAGCCAGGCAGATGCTGGTTGGAGCAGGTGGGCGTAAACGCACCCGGAACCGCGAATAGCACCACTTTCTTGCCGCCGAACAATTCTGCGGTTGTAATCGGCGCTGGCCCTTTTTCGGTCATATGCATCAGGGTAGCTTCAGGTATCTTGTCACCTACTTGGATGGTCATCTTCTGTCTCCCTTGTTGTGATCTGGAATTATTCGCAGCAGTCTACTCTGTTCGTTCCTGTTCCGCCAGTTTCACCTGCTTTTCAACGGCAATTTCACCATCCGTCAGGGTCAGGGTAATGGTTTGGCCAATGACCGGCTGGGCAGGATCAAGCTGTGTTACAGCCAGACTGAAAGCCGCCTGCTGCCTGCCGCTTAAATAACTGACCTGAGGCGCCGAAAAAAGCAGATCGGCCGGACCGTCGGCAAACAGATCCGGCATGTTAAAACCCTGACTGGCCTCGGCCTTTACCAGCAAAACAGTTTGCGCCCCATTTTTCTGCACATAGGCAGCGCCAATGCGGGGCTGGCTATTTTTATCCTGTTGCCGGGGAACGCGGGCCAGCGCCGCCTGCAAAGCATCACGATCTGGCGTGGCATTGGCCAAACCTGGCGGCAGGATCAGGTGAAGCGCCACCTGTTCTGGCACACAGATGTCCTTGCACACGGCATAATCCACCTGAATTTCCAGCTTTACCGGTTTCGTGGCATCGTGCGGCTGAACATAAAACAGAAATATCACCGGGCCGTCATAGCCATAGGATTCCTGCCCCTGAAGGTGCAGGCGTTTTGGCGCGGGCCATTTGATTTGCGGTTGATCTGTATTGTCATGCGCGCGGAATGTAAAAACCGGCGGCAGACCACTTTCACCAGGCGAACGCCAATAGGTTTTCCAGCCATGGCGCGGTTCAATCCGTACACCGAGCAATATTGGGCCGCCATCCCCCAATGCGGCTGATGCGCCAAGCAGTTCTGTATGCGAATAATTGGGTGCGGCCATTGCCCTGAAAGACGCCAACGCCGCACAAAACGCCAAACCAATTATAAATGGCATAAAACGCATATCAGAACGCACCGCTCAAAGCGGCAGTTCCAGTTCCAGCATATCGCGCGCCGGGATGGCGGCATCGCCTGGCGCAATCGCGCCATGAATTTCTTTCAAATATTTTGCAAGCCCGCCTGTCCGCACCCCGGTAATCACAAAACCGCGTTTTTGAAAAAAACCGGCAGCCTGCAGATTATTGTTACCGGCGAGCGCCGCCAGCTTTCTACAGCCCTCTGAACGCGCAAAATCAATCACCGCCTGCAAAAGCGCGCTGCTGCACCCCTGCCCCGCGTGCAGACTATCCAGACAGGCCAACTGGCAGCGATCCCCGTCGATCACAAAGCTGGCGAGCCCCGCCAATCCGTTCGCATTCCTGGCCGTAAAACCCGGCAGCGCACATACATCAAGTACCCCGGTATGGACCGGCATCTGCACCGTGCCGAAGCGGGTCTGCATGAACCGCGCAACTGCTTCGCCGTCCGTCTGTTTGATGCGCGCCAGATGCAACTGCGCACCACTCAGTTCGCGCAGAATCTCTGCGCGATTGCCATCAAGTTCCGGCGGCGCGCCACGGGTAGACGGGTCGGGAAACGCCGAAAGCTTGATGGGATTTCCCGCCATGTGCAATGTGCCCGCCACCTTATCCTGCGCGGTCACGACCATATTGCGCACCTTGATCTGCGGGTCGGCAAGAATTTGCGCAACATTGTTAATCGGCCCCGCCGGGACGCCGCGTTCGTGCAATTGCGTCAGCCAGTGCGCCACAGATGCTTTGCCCAATGCCGCCTCAAAACATTGCTTCAGCGCCTCGACATTTTTATTGCGCAATGGGCCGCTGATAAAACGCGGATCATGCTGCAATTCCGGCAGGCCAAGCGCGTCCAGCGCAAGGTGGAACAGTTTGTCGTTGCCCGCAGCAATAATCACATGGCCGTCCTGGGCCGCATAGGCTTCGAACGGCGTGATGGAGGGATGGCGCGCGCCAAGCGGCGCTGGAATTTCGCCGGTAGTGAAATAGCGCACGATGGCGTTTTCCAGAATTGCCAGCTGGCAATCGAGCATTGAGACGTCAACCTTGAGGCCCCTGCCGGATTCAGACCGGTGGTGCAATGCCGACAGAATACCAATCGCGGTGAACAGGCCCGCTGTAATGTCGCCAATCGAACTGCCGACGCGGGTGGGTGGACCGCCGGGATAGCCGGTCAGGCTCATAATACCGCCCATGCCCTGCACCACCATGTCATAGGCCGGACGGTTCGAATAAGGGCCGGTATGGCCAAAACCGCTCGTGGCGGCATAGATCAGATGCGGATAGCGCGCCTGCAACACCTCCCAGCCATAGCCCAGCTTTTCCATGGTTCCCGCGCGGTAATTTTCGACCAGCACGTCAGCATGATCCAGCAATTGTTCGAAAATCGCACGATCCGCTGGCGCCTTCAGATCCAGCGCAATGGAACGTTTCCCCCGGTTCAGCGACATGAAGTAGGCCGAGCGATCCCCAATAAACGGCCCAAAGGCGCGCGCATCGTCACCGCCAACAGGCGTTTCAACCTTGGTGACGGCAGCCCCCAGATCCAGCAAGGTCATGGTGCAATAAGGGCCTGCCAGCACCCGCGAAAGATCGATCACCTTGATACCGTTCAGTGGCCCTGACTGTGGCATGGCACTGGTTCCCATTGTTGTTTCTGACATGCTGTTCAGGTTTTCTGATCCGGGTCCGGGTCCGGGTCCAGACGCAGAGCATCCACTGTATTGGCCTGCTTTTTCTGTTCGCGGCGGACGGCGTCGCGGACCTGTTTGGCAAGCCCGAATTTTATGCGGTTCTGGCTGGCCGTTTTAAGTCCTGCCTGCTTTGCGCGCTGTTTACGCGCTTTATTAAGATTGACGATCTCGGTCATGGAGACATTATCCACGTTACTGTATGTTTTTGCCAGAATAATTAAGGAATAGATTCGCCATATGCGGCAAGTACGCAAGTTCAAACGTCCAGCGTCCCGTTTCAGGAATATTTCAATCGGCATGGCAGCCGTGCTGGTCGGCCTGGTTGCGGCTGCGCTGATATTGCCGGGATATATTGACTGGAACCGCTTCAGGGGTGAAATTGAGCATCAGGCCAGCGCCATTACGGGCCGACAGGTTCGCATTGTAGGCGCAATCGGTTTCAGCATGCTGCCGCGTCCGGCACTGTCTTTGGAAAATGCGACACTGGCAAACAGCGTCGGCGCAACAGCGCCTGTCATGCTCAGCCTGGAACGGCTGGAGGCGCAGCTCGGCATGCTGGCGCTGCTTTCCGGGAAAATTCAGGTGGCCAATTTCCGGCTGATTGCACCGGTGCTGAATTTGGAAACATTACCAGATGGTACGCACAATTGGGCGTGGCAAACAGACGCGAAAAATAATCGCCCGGGGGTCAGGTTTGACAATGTGCTGGTTGAACGTGGCAGTCTGCGGTATCGCAACCATGTTTCCGGGAATGATATTGTTACAAGCGAAATGGATTTACAGCTTTCGGCGGGATCCCTGCAGGGGCCATTTACCGCGAAAGGATCCCTGCGGCTACAGGATGTGGCGATCCGTATTGATGCGGCGCTTGGAAGTTTTGCGCCGGGAAAGACAACCTCACTTACCGTAAAATCTGTGTTACCCGGCGGTGCAGCCATCGATTTTACCGGCGGCATGACGGCAGATGGCGGCGTTACAGGAAGCCTGAATAGTCAGGGTACGGATTTGACCGGCCTGATTGCTTCTGTTGCCCAACTGGGCGCGACTGCCTTATCCGGTGTCCGGCCCGCAATTTTACGTCATGCCTACCGGATTGAAAGCAGTCTTGCCGTTGCCGCCAACAGCCTGAAATTCGATAAAGTAAAATTGAGCCTTGGCGATAATACGCTAACGGGAAGCGTAACGGTTGATACGCAGGCGGCCCCAACATTTACAGCCGCATTGAATGCGTCCAGCCTTGATCTGGATGCGTTACTGACCGCCGTCGCGCCCAGCGCCGAAGCGCAGCCCGCGCCAGAAAACAGCTTCATCATTCCGCATGATATATCTGGCGTCCTGCACTTTACCGGCAATGCCGTCAGGTTGAGGGGCGGCAATATCCGCGACATCATTTTCGCCACCACCGTGGCGGATGGCATTGCCACGCTGGATGAGCTTGGCGCGCAATTGCCCGGCAGCACAGCAACCCGGATTTCCGGCAAGCTCACGACAGCCAGGGGGCAGCCGCAATTCATTGGCAAAGTTGATCTTCGGTCCGAAAATTTGCGTGGGTTGCTTGGCTGGCTTGGCGTCGAGGCGCCTGATATGCCGGAGCGCAGCCTGAGCCGTGCAGAATTAGCGGCGGAACTTGATCTTTCGCCCGAGCTGGCGCAACTGAATGAAATCGTGGCCGAGATTGATTCATCAAATCTGACCGGCAGCCTGGTCCTTGCGATGCGCGAACGCACTGCGCTGGGCATCGATCTGAACATTGATCAGTTGAATGCAGATAATTATCTTTTGGACAAGAGTGATCCGGCGCCGAATGAAACGCCTACGGATCATGGTACGCCCGATACCGTTGCCGGGTCGGCATGGGGCGCCGCCCGCACCCTGATTGACAGCCATGACAGCAATTTCAAATTAACGGTTAAGGCGCTCACCTATCGCGGTGTGCCCATAACCAGATTGCAGGCTGATGGGTCTGTTATTAATGGCGCGCTCGCAATCAACAGTTTTACTGTCGCGGATATGGCTGGAACCGCATTCAGCATTAGTGGCGTGTTGAGCAACCTTGCGACGGCCATGCAGGGGGAAATAAATCTTCGTCTAGCATCAAATGATCTTGGCGGTTTTGCCCGCACCATTGGCGTCACCTTGCCAGTGCCTGGTGCGCAATTGGGAAAATCTTCTGTCGAGGCAAAATTCCTGCTGGCCAATGCAGGCGTTGAGGCCGTGATCAACGCGCTTTTTGGGGAGACCTCGTTGCAGGTCGCAGGCGGTGTAAATGGGCTTGCGCCTGGTATGATCGCGGCTGCTGGTGAACAGACAATGTTTCAGGCGCGGCTATCGCTCGCCAGTCCCAGTCTGCGAAAAATTGCTGCCCAGGCCGGACTCGAGATTTTCCCGACGGATGCAGAGGAGGCTGCGGGCCTTGCCTTGAGCGCAGTGCTTGCCCGTGCAAACGGGGAAATCAGCGTAAGCGCGTTGAACGGCGCCATTGGCACAATCCCCGTGCAGGGGCAGGCCATCTGGAACACCACGGGACCAAAGCCGGTATTGCGGGCCGAAGTAACCGCAGGCGAAATCCTGCTGGATCATTATTTGCAGGCCGCACAACCAACGAATGCCGGAATAAAACCCCCAAACCGGCAATTGCCCTGGTCAGGGGCGCCGTTGGAATTGTCATATCTGGATCAGCTTGAAGCGGATGTAAGGCTTGATGCTGGACGGTTTTCCGTGCGTGGATATGACATCACCAAGCCATCCATGGTTTTTGAAATTCGCAATAACCAGGCCACTCTGAAAAAGTTCACCGGCAGCCTGTTTGGAGGTGAAGCCAGCGCCACAGCGAGCCTGCACCGTGGCGTGAGCGTGCCGGAATTTACCGCAGAATGGAATCTGAAAGGCGCAGATATGGAAGCCGCGAGCGCAGCACTTTCTGGCGCCCCGGCAATTACCGGCAGCATGGATTTTTCCGGCAAGGTAAAGGGGGCGGGCGCCAGCAGTTTTGCGCTGGTCTCAAACCTTGAAGGGCAAGCCCGGATTACCGGTATTGACGGATTTATCCAGGGCATTGACCTGCCGGCATTCAGCGCCCGGCTTGCCAGCCTGGAACGCGCCGCAGATTTTGTGAAAATTGCAGATAGCGTTTTGCAGGGCGGGAATACACCCTATAAACGCATTAGCGTGCCCTTTACCATTGCCGAAGGCGTCGCACAAAGCAGCAACCCCGTAATCAGCATTGCCTCTGTAACGGGAGCACTGGAGGCCAGCATTGATTTGCCGCGCTACTGGCTGAATGCTGAAGCCAGCCTGACATTGAACGACCATATGAACGCCCCGCCGCTGGGCATTGCCTATATCGGCTCTCTGAACAATCCGGTGCGAAGCTTGCGCACAGACCGACTGGAAAATTATTTCACACAAACCCTGATGTCGAAAAGCCTGGAACGGGTAATCAACAATAGAAACGCGCAAACGGCGCCTGCTGTTGCCATCCCGCCACCTGCCCCACCAGTTCCTCAACAGGCGCCGCCACCTCCGGCACCGCGAGAACAAGGCGCGGCGCGCAAGGTGCTTGATGGTATCCTGAATGGCCTAATAAAGGACAAGACAAAATGAGACGCCTGATTGTGGTGCTTTTTCTGATCTTGCTGTCTGGCGCGGCGGGGCTCAGTTATCTGGCGTTTCAGGCCATTGAGGACAGCCCGCTGGTTACGGAGCAATCCACCATCGCAAATACGGAACAGGCCAGGCGCGTTAAAAATCTGATGCAGCGTTTTCAAGCAGGATCCAGGGCAAATAAATCCAAGGCAGAGCTTACGGTAACAGAACAGGATCTGGAAAGCCTGCTGGCGTTTGCCGCGCGTGGCGTACCGAATGCCCGGGCAGACGCACAGATATCGGAGCGAGGATTGGAAGCAAAGCTAACCATCAAATTACCTGCAAATCCCATGGGGCGATATTTTAATTTAAGTTTCGGTCTGTTGCCGTCTGAACAGGGGCTGTTGCTCAGCCATGTCTCGCTTGGCGGGGCCTCCCTGCCGCCCGATTTATTATTACCCGTTATCGGATCGGCGCTGGACGCCCTGTTGGGTAACGGTAATGGCGCAAAAATTATCGGCACAGTTAGCGCCGTGCATTTTTCGAGCAAGGAGATGACGCTGGCCTATGCGCCATATGAAGGCGGTTCAAAAGAGCTGATATCGCGTATTTCCGAAAATGAACAATTGCGTATCGCCGATCCGGAAAGGGTACAGATATACTTTTCCTGCTTGCAGGAAACTGCAAAGGATCTGCGCGGCGGGTATGTATCATTAACCCAATATATTGGACCGGTATTTACGCTTGCGGTAAAGCGTGGCGTGGCGGATGGCGGGAACGCCATCAACGAAAACAAGGCTGCGATTCTGGCCTTGGCGATTTATTTTGGGGATGACCGCATATCAAAACTTGCCGGAAATTCTGAAGGGAAATATTTTTCCGGGCCAAGGTTTGGCAGCCACAATGTCACCGTGAAAGGCCGTCATGATCTGGTGCAGCATTATCTGACATCTGCGGGATTACAGCTTGCCGCAGGTGTAGACATTGCCAACGCCATTGGTGAATTCAAGGAAATCGCGGATACATTGCGCGGCGGCAGCGGGTTCAGTTTTTCCGACATTGCCGGTGATCGCGCCGGCGTTGTGCTGGCGGAGCGAGCGGTCAACGCGGCAACCGCAAAGCGGCTTCAAGACAAGTTGGCCAATGTCAAAAGCGAGGCCGAGTTTTTTCCCGATATTGCGGGCCTGCCCGATAATATGACCCAGGCCCAATTCGAAAGCCGTTTCGGCGATGTCGAAAGCCAGCGCTATCTGGATTTGATGGCGGACATTGAACGCCGGATTGCGCAGATTCCACTTTATGGGGAAAACTGATGCGTCCTGAACTACCCATCGATATTGAATCTGTTAAGGGCTTTATGGATGTTGCGGAAGGCGTGGCATTGCATGACGCAGCACTGGAAATTGCCGAACGCGGGCCGGTGATGGAAATCGGTTCCTATTGCGGAAAATCCACGGTTTATCTGGGCACGGCCTGCAAGGCGCGTGGCGCACTGTTATATGCGCTGGACCATCATCGCGGGTCGGAGGAAAACCAGCCCGGCTGGGAACATCACGACCCGGACACATGGGACGCCAGGGCAGGCGCGATGGATACGATGCCGTTTTTCCGTGACACGCTGCGGCGCGCGCAACTGGAAGACACTGTTATAGCGATTGTCACCCAATCACGGCTGGCGGCGCGGCACTGGAACACACCGCTTTCAATGCTGTTCATCGATGGGGGCCATGCGCTGGAAATGGCGATGATTGATTATCGCGGTTTCAGCCCGCATGTGATGCAGGGCGGCATTCTTGCCATTCATGATATTTTTCCCGATCCGAAGGACGGCGGTCAGGCGCCTTATGAAATTTATAAGCTGGCGCTGGCGTCAGGACTGTTTGAGGAATTAGCGATGGTAAAATCGCTTGGACTGCTGCGCCGCATCCTCGTCTAGCACATCGATGAACAGCCGCGATGCAGGCGTGACCTGGCACAAGGCATCCGCCGCCAGCAGGACCGCGCCCGCCGTCCAGGCTGGCATTTCTTCCGGCCACGGAACATTTTCGACGATCTGATAGCCCATCCAGTAAGCGCCGCTGTCATGGCGGTATTTGTGCACCCAGCTAAACAGTTCCATCGCGCGCACCGGCTGACCCGAGGTCAGCAGCGTCAGTACCAGTTCGCAGGTTTCCGCAACGGTAATCCAGGGCTCATCGGACACACAGCGGCAGCCATGCCCCGTTTCGACAAAAATATTCCATTTATTTGAAAGACGCGAAAATGCGGCATCCCCGCGCAGCGCGCCGGACAGCACCGGATAGTACCAGTCCATCGAATAGCGTTCCTTGGATTCCCAGGTCCGGTCAAAGCGATGGGGCTTATGGCGCAGCGCATCGCCCAACCGCGCCCGCGACAGCGCCCATTGCAGATGCGGTTCATGCAATTCCCTGGCGATGTGAATGGCGCATTCAAGGCTTTTATAAATCGACGAGCAGCCGGTGATCAGCGCATCGTCCGCATCGCGCGAATCCCACGCCGCCCAGCGGACTTCGCCATGTTCCGATTGCAGGGACAGGACAAAGCCCATGGCCGCTGAAACAGCGGGCCACATGCGCATAAGAAAATCCCTGTCCTTGGTAACCAGATAATGATGCCATACGCCCACCGCAATATAGGCGCAGAAATTACTGTCGCGCACCGGTGGCTCCCCAGCCGGGGCATCCCCATCGAACGTGGCTTTTTTAAGGTCGATGGGAACAGACGCGCCTAGTTCGCCCCACCAGGAACCGTCCGGCAACTGATTATCCACCAGCCAGTCATAGGCTTTGATGGCGGCATCCCAATGCCCCAGTATGCTAAGCCCCATGGCCGCTTCCACATGGTTCCAGGGGTCCACCACGCCGTCATCAAACCATGGAATGGCGCCATCGGTGCGTTGCAGATTTAATATGCGCGTGGCGGCGCCCTCAAAAAAACCCGATGGAAACTGGCCTTTGGCCAAATATAATTTTTCCATGTCCCTGCTTCCCGTTTTGCTTTTTTATGTTCTGGCGAAATACATCACAACGCTTTTGCCCATGACCGGGCTGGTCAATTTATCCAGTATGCGGGTTAACAGGGGCCGCTGTAAAATATCCCATTCCAGAAAACGCTTGTACAAGCGCACCATGCGTGATGTTTCCTTGCTGTCCCACAGCATGCATTGCAGCCACCAATAGGGTGAATGCAGACCGTGCGCCCAGTGACGCCGCGTAAAGCGCAGGCCACGGCGTTCAATATCGCGGCGCAAAACACCTGAGCGGAAAATCCTGATGTGCCCGCCAGGTGAATTGGCATAGCCACCGGGGCTGAGTTTCCAGCATATCCATTCGGGCCAGGTGCGCGGCACACTGACGGCCAGCGTACCGCCCGGTTTCAGCACCCGGTACACTTCATCAAGCGCGCCCTGGTAATCGGGAATATGCTCCAGAACTTCTGAACACAACACCAGATCAAAACAGCCATCCGGGAATGGCAGGGTCAGTGCATTTGCCTGTGCAAAACTGCAATAGCGTTGCGGGTTGGATTCCAGATCGGGGTTAAGCTCCAGTCCCCGCCGCGCCTTGCACAAATCCTCAAAGCCCAGATCGACGCCTACCGCATGCAGGCGTTTGGCAAAATAAAGCGCATGCAAATGCCGCCCTTCGCCGCAGCCAAGGTCCAGCACGACATCCCCATCGGAAATATCGAGCCGTTCAATTTCGATGGTGCGCATGACGATCCAGCAATCGGTAATAATATTCTGTGAGATTGCGCGCGCAAAGCGGCCAACTGAATTCACGCACAATGCGTTCGCGGCCCAGTGGGCCAAGCATTTCCCGTTTGGCCGGATTGCGCAGCAGATCGGCAATGGCGACCGCCAGCGCATCCGCGTCGCCCGCCGGTACGATCACGCCCGCATCGCCTACAACTTCCGGCAGCGCGCCGCCTGTGGTGGCGACCAGCGGCACGCCGCAGGCCATGGCTTCGCCCGCGGGAAAACCAAAGCCTTCATAGAGCGACGGGCTTACGGCGACGGTGGTTTCTGCGTACAGTCGCCGGATTTCATCGTCGGTGATGCCAGTGACGAATTGCACTTTTGATTTAATGCCAAGCGCGTCAAGCAGCCGTTCTGTTGGCCCGCTACGCAGCTTGCCCACCACGACCAGTTCAAGATCGGGAAACTCTTGCAGCAATTTACCATAGGCGCGCACCAGATAGACCAGCCCCTTTAACGCCACATCCGCGCTGGCCGTGGCCATCAGGCGGTTTGGCTTGCGGGTAATTTCCGGCATGGGGCGGAAGGTTTCGCAATCAATGCCTTCAAAAATAATTTCCATCTGTTCGGGCTTCACACCAAACTGCGCCATCAGATCGCGATGGGTGGATTTTGATACGGCGATGATATTGGGCAATTGCCGGGCCACGCGAATTTGCATCTTTACAAAGCGATGCCAGCGCCAGGACAGAAATTTATAAAACGGATTTGTCTGCGCTTCGATCGCCAGCTTGCGATCCATGGTGATCGGATGATGGATGATGCTGACAACGGGCAATCCCATACGCTGCAAATCCAGCAGGCCCGGACAGATTGTCTGGTTATCATGCACCAGATCATAGTCGTGCACCTTGTCCTTCATATAGTCGGCCAGACGGCGGCCAAATGTGTAGATTTCAGGAAAGCCGCCGGACATGTGAACAAAATATTCAATCCAGTCGACGGGGTTTTTCCAGCGCGCACGGGGCAAGCCGAAAGAGGGCCGCTTCGCCGCATACAGATCCAGCGACGGCAGCTTGATCAGCCCCACACGCGGATCCAGATGCGGATATGGCGGACCGGAAATCACATCCACATGATGTCCCATATCCACCAGGGCGCGGCTGAAATGGCGCATATAGACGCCCTGCCCCCCCG
>DAIOWE010000055.1:0-12959 GCA_036758605.1 Pseudomonadota bacterium
GCCTGAAAGCTGTTCATGATGCCCCATACGGTGCCGAACAGGCCGATAAACGGGGCCGTGGAACCAACCGTCGCCAGAAAATCTAGATAGCGCTCCAGCCCGGCCATTTCCCGCGACAATGTCACAGACATGATTTTATCAATGCGTTCGCGCAGACCGCCGCTTAGGCCGACATCCCTGGTGGATCGCCCATTGGCGCGCATCCATTCGCGCATCGCGGCGACAAACAGCAGCGCCATCGGGTGGCTGGCGCGCGGCGCGACCCGCTCATATAACTCCTCCAGCGAATTGCCGGACCAGAACACTTCTTCAAAACGGTCCGCCAACGCAATAACCCGGCGAAAGCGCAAGAATTTATCAAAGATAATCGCCCAGGACCAAAATGACGCCAGCAACAGGACGATCATAACCCCCTTGACCACCAGGTCGGCCCGCATAAACAGACCCCACATGGAAAAGTCGACAACCGAAACACCGGCGGCCTGTGAAATAATTTCTTGCTCCATTCACCCTTCCTTGCAAGCACTGCCCGATATCAAAAGGAATCGCTTTTCGCGATTCGATACGGATAAAGCTGCTCTATCCGTTAAAATCCAGTACAAATTTCATTCTGATTGACCTGAGACTACATTTTTTCAAAGCGTTTTCATGGCGGGACAAGCCCAGCGATATTGGAGTCACATAAATAATGCTTCGTTAACGAATCCGGTCATCTTCGACCCCATGCTCCTTGCGGCAGGTGATCTATATTGAGAACGTGGCGCAAATGAGGCGATTCGTGAACCCACATAAAGCCTGATTATGAATCCTGGTTATCTTCGTTCAGCGCAAGCAGGTCCAGTTGCGGGCCAGCTTGCCCTGGCGTCAGGCCGATATGCCGGAAAGCGGCTTCACTGATCACCCGCCCGCGCGGGGTACGCTGTAACAGCCCCTGCTGGATGAGGTAAGGCTCCACAATATCTTCCAGTGCATCGCGCGGTTCGCTTAGCGCCGCCGCCAGGGTTTCAATCCCCACAGGCCCGCCATCAAAACTTACGGCAATCAGGTTCAGATAGCGCCTGTCCATGGCGTCCAGCCCGCGCTTGTCAACCTCCAGACGGGTCAGCGCCGCATCGGCTTCGGCCGCGCCAATGGCAATGTCACCCGCAACAGAAGCAAAATCCCGAACTCGGCGCAGCAACCTTCCCGCCACGCGCGGCGTACCCCGGCTGCGCCGCGCGATTTCCTGGGCGCCCTCCGGCGTCAAGGCCATGCCCAGCAGCCGCGCGCCGCGCGAAACGATCTCGACCAGTTCTTCAATCTCATAAAAGTTCAACCGGACCGGAATGCCAAACCGGTCGCGCAGCGGCGTCGTCAGCAGCCCCGAACGGGTGGTCGCGCCGATCAGCGTAAATTGCGGAAGATCAATGCGCAGGCTACGCGCCGATGGCCCCTCGCCAATTATCAGATCAAGCTGAAAATCCTCCATCGCCGGATAGAGAATTTCCTCCACCGCCGGATTAAGCCGGTGAATTTCATCAATAAACAGAATATCGCGCGCCTGCAGATTTGTCAGAAGCGCCGCCAGATCACCCGCCTTGGCAATAACCGGCCCCGATGTGGTTTTGAAATTTACCCCCAGTTCGCGCGCCAGAATCTGGGCCAGTGTCGTTTTACCAAGCCCCGGCGGACCAAACAACAGGACATGATCCAGCGCCTCGCTGCGACCACGGGCGGCTTCGATAAATACCTGAAGATTTTCCCGCGCCTGCCGCTGGCCAATAAATTCGCCCAATGTGCGCGGTCGCAGGTTTGCGCCTGCCGCGTCATCGCCCTGGGCATTTGGGGCCACCAACCGGTCTTCTTCGTCCCCTTCAAAGGCTGAATTACTCACGCCGAAAGCTCCCGCAGCCCACCACGAATCAATTCAGCTACGGACGCCTCCGGGGAAACAGCCGCGCCGGGACCATGCCGCGCCCGTCCCAATGCAGCAGCGGCATCCGACTCCTTGTAGCCCAGATTGACCAGCGCCGATAGCGCATCATCAAGCACCTGCTGAAGTGAGTCCCGCGCTGCCGCATCAGCAGGGTTAGCCGCCTGACGCAACATTCCCGCGCCCGGCGCCGGGGCCTTGTCCTTCAGATCATTGGCGATACGGCCGGCCAGCTTCGGCCCCACGCCAGAAGTTCGGGCAAAGGCATTCTTGTCCTGCATCGCCGCAGCGCGGGCCACCCCCTCAACACCCAGCGACCCCAGAATTGCCAGCGCCAGTTTGGCCCCCACCCCCTGCACCGTGGTCAGCAGGCGAAACCATTCTCGTTCCACTTCCTGCTCAAAACCAAACAGCGTAATGGCGTCCTCGCGCACCTGTGTCTCTATGTGCAGGCTCAGCGGACTGCCCAATGACGGAAGCCTTCCCAGAAAATTGCTTGCGCAATAAACCAGATAGCCAACACCGTTTACATCCAGGATTAAACTGTCCGGGCGAACAGCATCAAGCACGCCTTTTAATCGCGCAATCATCCCAGCCCCCCGGCTTTGCGTATCGCTGCCATTATTTGCTGCGATGGGGCCGAATGCGCATGACAAATCGCCACGCCCAAAGCGTCGGCGGCGTCGGCGCCTGCGATAGCGCATCCGGGCATCAAACGGCCCACCATGGCGCGCATCTGGGCTTTATCTGCATGACCTACACCTACCAGCGCCTTTTTGACCTGGTTTGGCGCATATTCGGCTACCGGGATCCCCCGCAACGCAGGCGCCAACAGCACCACCCCGCGCGCCTGCCCCAGTTTCAGGCTTGATCCCTGATCCTTATTCACGAAAACGCTTTCAACAGCCGCCTCTGCGGGGCTCCAGTCTTCCAGCACCTGCACCAACCCCTCAAACAATTGCCGCAGCCGGAACGCCATTTCACCATCCGTGTCCGCCTTCACCACCCCATTGGCGACGTGACGCAACTGATTACCAGCCACATCAATGACGCCCCAGCCGGTTGCCCGCAATCCCGGATCAAGTCCGATCAACCGGCGCATGCAATCATGCTCCCAGGTTTGTTCAAACCGCAAGTTGCTCCATTACCGCATCATCAATTTCATAATTGGCGTAGATATTCTGCACGTCATCGCTTTCATCAATCGCGCCCAGCATTTTCAGCAGGCCCGGCGCATCGTCGGCCCCTACAGGCACAGTGATATTTGGTTTCCAGATCAGAGCGGTAGACTGGGCAACGCCGAATCGCCCTTCCAGCGCGGCCGCCACCTCATGCAGGGCCGCAGGTTCGCAGGTTATCTGATGTCCGTCCGGGCCGCTGACACAATCATCCGCCCCAGCGTCAATCACCGCCTCCAGCATGGTATCGGCATCGGCTACGGAAGCCGGATACTGAATGCTGCCGACCCGGTCAAACTGATAGGAAACGCTGCCGGTCTCGCCCAGATTGCCGCCGTTCTTCAGAAACGCAGAACGGACTTCACCGGCCGTGCGGTTGCGATTATCTGTCATGGCCTCGACAATGACCGACACGCCGCCAGGGCCAAACCCCTCATAGCGTATTTCCTCAAGGCTGGTGGCGTCCGCCCCCTGGGATTTTTGTATGGCGCGTTCAATATTGTCTTTGGGCATGTTCTCGGCGCGCGCAGCGGCAATCGCCGTGCGCAGGCGCGGATTAGCGTCCGGATCGGGCAGCCCGGATTTGGCCGCAACCGTGATTTCGCGCCCCAGACGCGAGAATATCCGGGCGCGCTTCTTGTCCTGCGCCCCTTTGCGGAACATGATGTTCTTAAATTGGGAATGGCCTGCCATTTCCTGATTCCACTCACTATTATGTCAAATTTCACGGTAATTAACCTGCCGCTAAGACATATCTTGTATCAAATATTACAGGGGAAAAATACTGCATCCGTGAAACAAGATTTTCCAATGAAAACATGTGTGCAGGTACGTTCCGATGGATAGACAATTCAATCAGAGGGCGAAATGTTTAGCTTTGGCAATAAGAAATCATCCGCGCAACGGGCAGCAGAGGCAACCAGTTCAACAGAACGGGAAAATCTGGAACAAATTGCGGCGGTGATGAACGCCCTGCCCGTAAGCGTCATGGTGCTGAGCCCGGTTGATGCAAAAATTACGTATGTAAACCCCTATTGCACCGAGGCGATGCGGATTATACGTGCAGGCCTTCCGGTCAATTTCGATCCGGGGCAGATGCTGGGACAAAAAATTGATTTCTTCCAGACCAGCCCTGCCTTGACGCCGTCTTTTGTGTCAAACCCATCGAATTTTCCCCTTGAAACAGAAACCAGGGTTGGCGACGATACCGTAAGACTGAAATTTGCCGCAATGCACGATAGTCTCGGCAAATATAATGGCGTCATCGTTACCTGGCGCATCGTCAGCCGCAACCTGCAGGCCATTGCCAACTTCCGGAAAAAATTGAATGATTCCCTCTCTGAAGTATCCGACGCCACGCTGGACATCATGACCGCAGCCGGGCATGTCAGCGGCCTGTCACAGAAATCCAGCACACAGGTCGAACATGCCCGTAACAGCGCCAACGAAACATCATCCAATGTACAGACTGTGGCCAGCGCCGCAGAAGAACTGTCCAGTTCAATCGTAGAAATTTCACGTCAGGTGGCAGAATCCTCGCGCATTTCCCAGGAAGCCGTCACCGAAGCAGACCGTACCAATACTACGGTTCAGGGCCTGGCGCAAAGCTCTGACAAGATCGGTGAAGTAGTCAACCTCATTCAGAATATTGCAAGCCAGACCAACCTGCTGGCGCTGAACGCCACGATTGAAGCGGCGCGTGCAGGCGAGGCCGGCAAGGGCTTTGCCGTTGTGGCCTCGGAAGTGAAAAACCTGGCCAACCAGACCGCCAAGGCCACCGAAGAAATCGCCGCCCAGATCAATGAAATCCAGAGCAGCACCACAGACGCCGTCAAGGCCATTCAGGGCATCGGCAAAACCATTCACCAGATCAGTGAAATTACCTCAGCCATCGCTGCCGCCGTCGAAGAACAAGGCGCCGCGACAGGCGAGATCAGCCGCAGCGCCCAACAGGCGGCAGGCGGCACTGAAGCCTTGAAGAGTGACGTGGATACCCTCTCAACGGCTGCCGTGGAGACAGGCAAGGCCGCGACCGGCGTTACTGACGCCGGCGAGGCCCTGAAAAGCAGCACACAGAAGACACGCGACGAAATCGAAAAGCTTTTGAGTGAAATCGCCAAAGCCTGATTGGCTGTGATCTCACTTAACCGGTCAGGTGGCGGTGCCTGACCGGCCATCTCTCCCATAAAAACAGTGAAGCCGCCACCGCGGTTGGAGTGTACAAACCCCCGGGCGCCTGTTGCTACAGGTGGGCGCCATATATTCCAGACCACGATCCGGAACAGGGACAGCTCCCTTCGGGTGGTTTAAGGCCCCTGGGTATGTGGTCTCCTGACCAACGGGGCAGCCTCTTGCGAAACATAGCTTATTTCTCAGCCAAATGCGTGATCTTTTCAGCATTATAAAAATGTATTTCGGCTCTGTGACCATTTTTGATTTGATTTACACGTTTCCACCCCACTGTGTCATTACCCGGCTTGTCCGGGTAATCCACGCCACACCCAAATGCATGAGTTTGGGATTCTGGGTTGCCCGGATAAACCGGGCAATGACAATGAGAGTGTGTGATGCGCGTCCATATGGTCAGAAAAACTGTCTAACGCTCCGCGCGCGCGCGCCGTTTGACCGGTTCCTGCACGTTGCGGGCGAATTTTTTGGCGGCTTCTTCGTCGAACAGTTCCGCCAGTTTTTCGGTCATGGCGCCACCAAGTTGCTCCACATCGACGATGGTGACGGCGCGCTTATAATAGCGCGTCACGTCATGGCCGATGCCGATCGCCAGCAGTTCCACGCTGGAGCGTTTTTCGATCCAGCCGATGACTTCGCGCAGATGCCGCTCCAGATAATTGCCGGGATTGACCGACAAAGTAGAATCATCCACGGGCGCGCCATCTGAAATCACCATCAGGATTTTGCGCTGCTCGCGCCGCGCCATCAGCCGGTCATGCGCCCAGGTCAGCGCTTCGCCGTCGATATTTTCCTTGAGCAATCCCTCACGCATCATCAGGCCGAGATTTTTACGCACCCGGCGCCACGGCGCTTCTGCGCTTTTATAGATGATGTGACGCAGATCATTCAAACGTCCCGGGCTTGGCGTTTTGCCATCCGCCAGCCATTTTTCGCGCGCCTGCCCGCCTTTCCAGGCGCGTGTGGTAAAGCCGAGAATTTCCACCTTTACCGAACAGCGTTCAAGCGTGCGCGCCAGAATATCCGCGCACATCGCCGCCACCATGATGGGACGGCCGCGCATCGAACCGGAATTATCCAGCAACAAGGTCACCACCGTATCGCGGAACTCCATATCCAGTTCCTGCTTGAACGACAGTGCATGATAGGGATCGATGATCACACGGGTCAGCCGTGCGGCGTCCAGCATGCCTTCTTCCAGATCGAATTCCCAGGTGCGTTCCTGCTGCGCCATCAGTTTGCGTTGCAACCGGTTAGCCAGCCGCCCAACGACACTTTGATATTGCTGCAACTGCTGATCCAGATAGGCGCGCAGGCGCGTCAATTCTTCGGCGTCGCACAATTCCTCTGCGGCGATGATCTCATCAAACATTTCCGTGTACACACGATAGCCGGGGAAACGCCGGTCGCCGCTGATTTCTGGCCGCCAGGGCCGGTTGCCATCGGGGCTTTCCTCACTGTCCTGACCTTCGATTTCCTCTTCGGACTCCATCATGACGGTCTGGCCTTCGCCCTCTTCGCCCTCGCCTTCGACATATTCCACATCGTCGGAGCTGCCTTCGGAGGAATCGCCGCCATCACCATCCTCATCATCATTCTGATTCTGGTTATCGGAATCTTCGCCCTCTTCGTCGCTGTCTTCGTTTTCCGGGCTTTCCTCGCCCAGTTCCTCGCCCAGGTCGAGATCGGTAATGATCTTGCGGGTCATCCGTGCAAAGCGGGCCTGATCACCGATCATCCCGTCCAGTTGCGCCAGATCCTCGCCCGCTTTTTCTTCAATAAACGAACGCCATAATTCAACAATATTTGCAGCCGAAGCGGGCGGCTTAATCCCTGTCAGTCTTTCACGCACGATCAGCGCCACCGCGTCGGCCAGCGGAACCTCGGACCGCTCAAGCACATTGGTGAACCCCATTTCCGTATAGCGGTGTTCAAGCGCGGCATTCAGGTTTTTCGCCATGCCGCGCATTTGCAGCGCGCCGATGGATTCCACACGCGCCTGTTCGGATGCTTCATATATGTCACGCGCCATCTCGCCCATGGGCGAGAAATTGCGGTGCGTCGTATCATCATGGTGACGCAGGCGCAGGGAATAGGCGTCAGACAGTCCGCGAATACGGGAAACTTCACCCGCCTGCATCTCACGCGATGGCAGTGGCAGGCGGATTGTGTCGCCACGCACGCCCGGCGCTTCCGCGCCAAAGGTTACCTGTAATTCCGGATCTTCTGCGATGGTGCGCGCAGCAAAGGTCAATGCCCGTTTGAATGGCTCAACCGGACTTTCCTTTGCGCCATTACTCATTACTGTATCGCAATATGCGCTGCGGATTCGGGCAACTCCTCGCCGAAGCAGCGCTGATAGAACTCGGCAACGCTGGCGCGTTCCAGCTCATCGCATTTGTTCAGGAAGGTCAGCCGGAACGCAAAACCAACATCGTTGAAGATGCGCGCATTCTCCGCCCAGGTCAAGACGGTGCGCGGACTCATCACCGTTGACAGATCGCCGTTCATGAATGCCGAGCGGGTCATGTCCGCCACCCGCACCATATCGGACAATGTCTTGCGGCCCTCGGCTGATTGATAGGACGGCGATTTCGACATCACGATGGATGTTTCCATATCATGCGGCAGATAATTCAGTGTCGTCACAATGTTCCAGCGGTCCATCTGCCCCTGATTTATCTGCTGTGTGCCATGATACAGGCCCGACGTATCGCCCAGACCGATCGTATTGGTGGTCGAGAACAGCCGGAAATACGGATGCGGGCGAATGACCCGGCTTTGATCCAGCAGGGTCAGTTTGCCGTCCACTTCCAGAACGCGCTGAATAACAAACATCACATCGGGACGGCCCGCATCATATTCATCGAACACCAGTGCGCAGGGGCGTTGCAATGACCAGGGCAGAATGCCTTCACGAAATTCGGTGACCTGTTTACCGTCACGCAGCACGATGGCGTCCTTGCCGACCAGATCGATACGGCTGATATGGCTGTCCAGATTGACGCGAATACAGGCCCAGTTGAGCCGTGCGGCGACCTGTTCGATATGGGTGGATTTACCCGTGCCGTGATAGCCCTGCACCATCACCCGGCGGTTGAACGCAAATCCGGCCAAAATCGCCAGCGTGGTTTCACGGTCGAACACATAGGCCTTGTCAAGATCCGGCACATATTCGTTAGATGTGGAGAATGCCGGCACCCTCATATCGCTGTCGATACCAAAAACCTCGCGCACCGAAACCGTGGTGTCAGGTGCGTCAAGGGCCATTTTGCCGGTTGAGTCTACCGTCATGATTATCTTCCATATGTTTACAATGGAGCTATGGGGGCGGGTTATTTGACGCCGCTAGCCTTTAGCCGGGTATAGGCCTGAATGACCTGTTTTAACTGACCTTCTGTTGCCCTGTCCCCACCATGGGCATCGGGATGATAACGTTTCACCAATTCCTTATACCGCAGTTTGATTTCTTTCAAGGTTGCGGTTTCTTCCAGATCCATGCAGACAAAGGCCTCGCGCACCAAAGGCGGCCATTTTCGTGCCGGAGCCATGGTATTTTGTGCGGTTGCCGGGTCAGACGGATCGCCGAACAGCCCAAACCTGTCGCCCCGGCGGAGTGCAGACTTGCCCCGCCCGGTCATGCTGGTGTTGTGCAGGCTAGGGTTACCCTGCTTGGCCGACCAGGTGGGGCGATGCCCGGTTATGTTGCCCTTGATATAATGCTCAACCTCGTCCGCACTCATGCCGGAGAAAAAGTTCCAGGTGCGGTTATATTCCCGGACATGATCCCCGCAAAACCAGTAATATTCGCGCAACGCCTCCGGTGATTTTGGGGCGCGGTGGGGGGCCGGATCCTTGCAGCCATCCCAGTTGCAGACATGGGTAACCGGCTCCGCCTGACGCGCCGAACGGGAGCGGATCCTGATTTTGTCTATGTCGCGTGTAAATTTCATCACTTTTCTATGCGTAATCCTGTACTGCTTCTTCTGAAAAAAGCCTGTAAATATACATTTTTTTCTGCGGGGACGGAAATCCAAATGCGCGTTTCAGAGATAATTCGCACTAAACTTGAACAAGGCCTTGCGCCAGCATTGCTTGATATTAGTGACGAATCACATCGCCACGAAGGCCATGGCGGGTCAAAACCTTCCGGCGAAACGCATTTTAATGTGACAATCGTGTCATCGGCGTTTGAGGGCAAAACCCGGGTTGCACGACACCGGATGGTGTTTGATCTGCTGAAGGAGCAGATGGATGCCCCCATTCATGCCCTCGCGCTTACCACCCTTACGCCCAAAGAACATGCCTCACGGTAATATGACGGCCAGCAACAGTGGCAGCACGATAATAGACATCAGCGTCGATTGCATGACGATGCCCGCAACTGTTTCGGGATCGGTCTCGTAACGTACCGCGAAGACATAGTTGATCACCGCCGCCGGCATCGCCGCCTGTAGCAGCAATACGCCCCGCACCGTATCGGAAAGACCCAGCAGGCTGGCAACGCCCCACCCCGCGCCCAGCCCCATCATAATGCGCAGCGCGGCCAGTGCGCCGCTGCGCCGGGCCGTGCCCCAGCCGATCCGCGAAAGGCTGACGCCAAGCAACAGCAGCATGAGAGGAATCGTGATCCCGCCAACCAGCCTTGTTGTATTGCCAAGCCATTCCGGCACACCGTAACCGCCAAATCGAAATAGCATCGCCAGCGGTATCGCGTAGATTACCGGAGTACGTAACATCTCGGCGGGCGAAAACCTGCCGCTGTTAATCCACACACCCAAAGTCGGTTGCGCCACCGCATTGACCAGAAAAAATCCCGTACCCAGCGCCAGTCCCGTTTCGCCAAACGCAAACAGGCAAATCGGCAGGCCCATATTTCCGCCATTGGAAAAACTCAGCGACGGCAGATAATGGCTTACCTTCATGCCGGCCCCACGCAGGATCACACTGCCTATAATGAGGTAGATGCAAATCGACAGCAGTGCGGCCTGCACGATCTGACCCAGCGCCGCCAGTTCGACCTGCAAGGTGCTGAGCGTTGCAAATACCATGCAGGGCATGCCGATATTGATAACCAGACGGCTGACCATTTCAGAATCAAAATTATAGCCCCTCTTGGACCATATAAACCCAATGCCTGCCGTTATAAAAACAGGTGCAAGAATCCCGACCAGTTCTCCTATCACGCTTGGCGGACCGGTTTCTGGGGGCTGTGTTCTGCTGGCGGCGTGATACGGATGGAACTGATCGCATTGCGGCTGCGGCGCAATATTTGGAATTTGAAACCGTAGAATGTGAAAACCTGACCAGCGTCGGGGATTGCCTGTGCTTCATGAATGACCAGCCCGGCTATCGTCGTGGCCTCGTCATCGGGCAGGTTCCAGTAAAATTCCCGGTTCAGATCGCGGATTGCAACCGTGCCATCGGAAATAAAGCTGCCATCCGGCTGCAACCGCACCCCACGCACCGGCGCGTCATGTTCATCGGAAATTTCACCGACAATTTCTTCCAGAATATCTTCCAGCGTCACAAGCCCCATCAGCACGCCATATTCGTCAACCACCAGCGCAAAATGACTGCGCCGCGCCAGAAACGCCACCAATTGCGCCCGTAATGTTGTGCCTTCCGGTACAAACCATGGCGCCGTCGCCAGCGACATCACATCAATGGCCTGGTCACCGGGAATATTGTCGCGTTGGCGTGCTGTCATCAGCCGCAGCAGATCCTTGGCATGCACCACGCCGACAATATTTTCCGGATCGCCTGACCAGAGTGGAACCCGCGTATGGGGACTTGAGAGCACCTGGTTGACAATCTCTTCCGCCGGCAGAGCCGCATCGATCATGTGGATATTCTTGCGATGCACCATGATGTCATCGACGACAACCTCGTCCAGATCAAGGATGCCGCCGATCATATCCCGCTCGCGCTTATTAACCGCACCTTCGCGGTGATGCAGATCAACCGCGCCGCGCAATTCCTCATGCGCCGATATCACATCGAAAGGCCGGTCCGGGTCATAGCCGAACACATGAAAAATCCCGCGCACTGTATAGCGCACCATCGCAACCAATGGCCGCAGCACCCAGATCACGCCCTGCATGATCAGTGAAACCGCCAGCGCGGTTCGTTCCGGCTGGGTAACTGCGTAGGTCTTTGGCAATACTTCGGTGAACACGACAACCAGAACCGTCATTATGACCGTCGCATAGGCTACACCCGCATCCCCGAACAGACCGATCAACAGGCTGGTCGCCAGCGCCGAGGCAAGAATGTTGACCAGATTGTTTCCCAGAAGCACCGTTCCCAGCACGCTTTCGCGGTCATTTATCAGCCGTTCCGTCGCTTCTGCACGGCGCGAACCATGTTCGGCCAGCCGGTGAATGCGAACCCGCTGCGCCGCCGTCAACGCCGTCTCAGAAGCAGAAAAGAAAGCTGCCAACACCAACAGGACAAGAATCGCGCCGATCAGAAATTCTATCGGCAGATCGACATCAACCTGCATCTCCATTTTGGGCCTATCTCCTTGTTTGCCTATTCAGCCGATGCCTTCACCAGTTCCAGCACAATCTGCGGGTCAACCTCACTGCTGATAAAGCATTCGCCGATTTTCCGGGGCAGCACAAAATTTATCCGTCCGCCTGCCACTTTCTTGTCCTGCGCCATATGCGCCAGCACATGATCCGGGTTCAGTGCGCCACCGGCAATATCTTTTATCCGGGTTGGCATTCCCATGCCTGACAGGTGCCGCATCACGCGCACCGCATCCTGCCCTGGCGCCAGACCAATTTTTGCAGCCAGTTCAAAGGCAAGGCACATGCCGATCGCCACACCTTCGCCGTGCAGCAGCCTGTCGCTGTAACCGGTTTCCGCCTCCAGCGCATGTCCGAATGTATGCCCCAGATTCAGGAGTGCGCGCGGTCCGGATTCGCGTTCATCCTGCACCACCAGTGCCGCCTTGGCGGCGCAGCTGGTCATTACCGCACGGATACGCGCCGCCTGATCCCCGTCGCGGATGGCGGCCCCTGCCCCTTCAAGCCAGTTGAAAAAACCGGCATCGCCGATCAGGCCGTATTTCACAACTTCGGCATAACCCGCCAGCAATTCGCGTTTGGGCAGCGTATCCAGCAGCGCCACGTCCGCAATCACGATGCGCGGCTGATGAAATGCGCCGATCAGATTTTTTCCAAAGCGGTTATTGATGCCGGTTTTTCCACCCACGGATGAATCCACCTGCGCCAGCAAGGTCGTCGGAATTTGTGCAAAGTCCACGCCCCGGCGCAACACCGCAGCCGCAAAGCCCGTAAGATCGCCAATGACCCCGCCGCCAAACGCCAGAAGCAAATCGCCGCGTTCAATTTTTTCTTCCAGCATCCAGTCAAGAAGCAATTCCAACTCATTGAAATTTTTACTGTGTTCGCCTGCTGCAACAATCCGGTGGCAATGAGAAATTCCTGCATTATCCAACGCCTCCAGCAATGCGGGAAGATGTTTCAGGGCAACATTGCTATCCGTGACAATGGCCACCCGTTTGCGCCGCAGCATGGATCCAATAATATTACCGGTCTGCCCAAGCAGGCCAACGCCCACATGAATATCATAGGCACGCTCCCCTAATGCGACATGCACCAATTGTGAAGCAGGCGCGCTCATTGCGCCTGCCCTTGAGGATGCGCAAAATA
>DAIOWE010000055.1:13059-16389 GCA_036758605.1 Pseudomonadota bacterium
ATTTCAGGAATCGTCATGCCCGCAGCCGTCTCGATCTCGGCGTCCGTGTCCAGAAAATTCACCCCCAGACGCGCCGCCAGCCGCCGCCCAACGGTACTTTTTCCCGCCCCCATCAAGCCGATCAGGACAATAACCCTGTTCCCCGCCGGGTTATCTATCTGGGCCGTGACGGGGGGCGCTTCGCCCTCTTCTGATTCATCTTCCATGGCCCCAGACTATCCGAAATCGTCCTTGTTTTCTAAGCCCGATTTTCTGGCGGCATTTAGCGCCATTGAAAGGCCGCAATGCACCGGATAATGTCCCTGTAAAGAGATTCCCCTGAACAGGGATTCGCCCAGCCCATCAGACTCACACACCAGACTCACAAATGAAAGGCGCAGTGTCCAACAATGCCAAAGCTACTGGTTTCTATCCTGGTATTGCTGGCCGCCATGCTTATCGGCGGCGCGATTTATATTTCAATCTGGGACGTGCCGCCCCCGGTACGCACAGTCGAGAAAGTTCTGCCGGATGATATGCTGGGCAAGTAAACGCGACCGGCATTTGGCGTTTTTTTCAGGTTTCTGCTG
This sequence comes from Pseudomonadota bacterium, assembly GCA_036758605.1. Classification (GTDB taxonomy): domain Bacteria; phylum Pseudomonadota; class Alphaproteobacteria; order UBA11222; family UBA11222; genus UBA11222. The sequence goes on from DAIOWE010000055.1 coordinate 13,629, forward strand.
TGTTGCCTTGATTGCCGCGCCAGCCATGGCGCAGGCGCCGGTGCCGCTTCGTCCCCCCTCTGAACTGGCCCCCGCCGCACCCCTGCCCCCGGCGGCAGAGGAATATCCCGCCGAACCTGCAGGCGATGGAATCAGCACCGGTGAACTTGGGCAGTTGGATTTCGCGGCGGTCGGACTTCTGGCACTTGAGAGTGGCGGCTTTGGGCCCGGCACCTGGCAGGGGGCTGACCGGGCGCTGGTAGAGCGCCTGCTGCCGAAATTACCCGTCACCACACATTCCCCCACCCTGCAAAAGCTGGTGCAGAGACTTTTATTGAGCGCCGCCGAACCGCCGCAGGGAGAAAGCAGCGGCGCATCTTTCATTGGCTTGCGGCTTGAACGGTTGATTGAGGCAGGCCAGTTTGAACTGGCCGGACAGATGGCCGCACTTGCGGGTGGCCCCAGCAAGGATGAGGCCCTGTTACTGGCGCGCGCTGAAATAGCGCTGGCGTCGAGCGAGCTCAAGACCGCCTGCGATATGGCCGCCGCGCAGATCCGCACGAGCGAAGCCGTCTTCTGGCTGAAACTTACCGGCTTTTGCCAAATCATGAATGGCGATGAGGCCGCAGCGCAATTGACCGCATCGCTGGTGGCCGAACAGGATCCGGACGATACGGGATATCAGAACCTGCTGACTGCGCTGATCAGAAAATCCGGCAGGCTGCCGGAAAAATTGCCGCATCTGGATATTCTACAATTGGCGATGATCCGTTTTGCGTCGCTGCCCCTGCCCGGTAAAATCGACGATAATGCCTCCGCCGCCGTTCTGAAATTGATGGCGCGCATGCCCGGCGCATCGGTGCAGCAACGCCTGCCCGCCGCCGAACGCGCAGAGGCCGCCGGGGCAATCGGCCCGGAAGAAGTGGCCCAGCTTTATGCGGAAATGCCATTCACTGTGGAAGATCGCGCCAGCGCCGCCGAACTGGCGAAGAAACTGCCGCCCGCCCAGGCCAATGCGTTGCTGTACCAGTCTGTGCGTGGACAGGATTCACCGGCCAGCCTGATGCTGGCGCTATCTTCTGCATGGTCGCTTGCCCGCGCCAGCAACAGTTTTGCCACCGTTTCCCGCGTCAATCTGACCTCCATACGCGATCTGGTTCCCGCACCGGAAATGATCGAAATCGCCGCCAATGCCGGTCGCGCCCTGCTTGCGGCGGGCGACCCCATGTCTGCAAACCGCTGGTATGAGCTGGCCCGTGCGTTAAGCCTGTCCGGTAACAATCCCGGCGCAACCCGCGCCAAAAATGATCTGTGGCCCCTGCTGCGGCTGGCGCAGCCGGTTGCGGGCGCGCCTGACGACCCGATCGAAGTGACAGCCTGGCTGGCGCAATTATCGCCGGAAGATAAAAACCGCAAAGGGCCACTCCTGCTATCCGCCATGTCGGCGCTTGATATGGCCACACCGGAATCCGAGTGGGTCAATATGGTGCAGGACACAGGAAAAACCGGAGCAGCCGCGATGCCGCCTGCGGCGTTGTTGCATTTGCTTATGGAAGCCAGCCAGAGCGGGCGCGTCGGGCAGACCGTTTTACTGAGCCTGGCCTGTCTGGGTGAAAATGGCGCGGGGCTGACAGACCCGTTCCTGCTTGGAATCACCGTGCGGGCGCTCAACACCGTTGGTTTGCAGACAGAAGCCCGCGCTCTGGCACTGGAAGCGGCATTGCTTGCCGGGATTTAGAATATGTTTTTCCTGGATTCAATGGAGTGCGATATTGTTTCCACCCTGCTCTTATTCCTCCACCCCACCCCAACCCCTCCCCATCAGAGGGGAGGGGCTTTACCACCGCGTTCTGATCTTCTTCTCCCTCCCCCTCGTGGGGAGTGCCGGGGTGGGGGGAGACTGGGCACATGACCAGGGCGCATTTTGATCCGCTGATCGAGGCATTTCTGGAAATGCTTTCGGCGGAGCGCGGGGCCGCCGCCAATACGCTGGCCGCCTATGGCCGCGATCTGACCGGGTTCAGGGATTTTCTGACGCGCCGTAAAATCGCTCTGAAAGACGCCGATGCGGACAGTATTCGCCGCTATCTGGATGGGCTTTCTTCCGCTGGATTAAGTAAGGCCACCGCTGCGCGGCAATTATCCGCCATCCGGCAATTTTACCGCTTTCTGCTTTCCGATGGCATGCGCCAGCAAGACCCCTCCAGCAATATTGAGGGTCCACGCCGCCGCCGCCGCCTGCCCAAAGTGATGGGCGAGAGTGAGGTTGACCGGCTGATCGCCAGCGCGCAGGCGCGTGACGCGACACCGCAGGCCGCGCGGCTGTGTTGCCTGCTCGAAATTCTGTACGCCACGGGGTTGCGGGTCAGCGAACTGGTCAGCCTGCCGCTGGGCGCGGTGCGCAATGATCCGCATCTGTTGCTGGTGCGCGGTAAGGGCGGGCGCGAGCGGCTGGTGCCGCTGGGCGATCCGGCACGCACCGCGATTGAAAAATATCTTGCCGTGCGCGTGCATTTTCTGGATGAGGGACAGCCGTCAAAATTTCTGTTTCCCTCGCGTGGCGGTAGCGGCCACCTCACCCGCCACCGCTTTGCGCAATTGCTGGGTGAACTGGCGGCGGAGGCCGGATTGCCCGCGCGGACGATTTCACCACACACCCTGCGCCATGCCTTCGCCACCCATCTGCTGGCCCACGGCGCCGATCTGCGCGCCGTACAGCAAATGCTGGGCCATGCCGATATTTCCACCACCGAAATCTACACCCACGTCCTGACCGCCCGCA
>DAIOWE010000056.1:0-16080 GCA_036758605.1 Pseudomonadota bacterium
AATATCTGGCGGCCGGAACGGTCATCTCGCCCGAGGAACTGGACGATGTCGCCAGGGACCAGAAGGTCACCATCGAGGAAGGCGATATTGTCGTTCTGCGCACCGGCTGGCGGCTGAATTTTCTGGAGACCCGCAATGGCGAGGCCTGGCTGCACGGCTCGCCGGGCCTTAGCTGGCGCTGCGCCGAATGGCTGCATAACAAGCGGGCTGCGGCGGTGGCCAGCGACAATATTGCGGTGGAATGCGTCGCCTCGGAATTTGAGGACGCATTCCTGGTGTTTCACATGTTGACGCTGCGCGACATGGGCATGATGCTTGGCGAAATCTGGGATCTGGAAGCCCTGGGCGCAGACTGCGCGGCGGATGGCGTCTACACATTTCTGCTGGTTGCCCAACCGCTGCGCGTCAGTGGCGGCGTCGGATCGCCGGTGAACCCCATTGCGATCAAGTAACCGCAGCGGGCAGCTCACTGCCCGGGCCCGGGCGTGCGCAAAAAAAACGCCGGAGCGATATACACTCCGGCGTTACAGTATCCTTCGGTCCCGAGGGGGGAGGGGGAGGCACGAAGGTAAGCGTTTAGGCGATTAAGCCTGAATGGCGCCGTACAACATGGCGGCCGCCAGATAACTCCATAACAGTCCGCCCAATAATGTCGGCAATGCCGCGCGGGCCAGCGCACTCAAATCTGTCTTCCTCTGAGCCATGACATGCTCCTTCATCATATTGGGGGTGGCCCTTGTCAGGTGTTAGGCCACGACCCCGCCTGCGCCCTGCAGCAGTGCGGTGATGGCATAAACCACCAAGGCCGCGCGACCTGCGATAACCGCCAGTTCTTCGAACCGCTTCTGAATGATGGTGTGTTTCATTTTCTTTATCCTCTATGTTGCGTTGCCGCAAATTCTCCCGGTCTTACACCAGGCTGTAGCCCTGTAGCACCTGCGCCAGCAGCGCAATCGCGTAGAGAGAAATGCCAAAACCAAACAGTTTGCCGAATATCTCATTCGCGTTCAGGTGTGATAATGCGTTGTTCATGTCGCCCTCCATCGGCAGGTTTTTCAATTGTGCGCTGCGGTATTTTGCCGGTAAGCGCTGCAGCATTTGCTGCCATGAGTTCTATATAGCGCAGGGGTTATAAAAAACAATGAATAAAATGAAAAATATTTATTACAGGATGGCTTTTTTCTGCGCTCCGGGATGTCGCCAGTCAAGGGTGGCGAAAAGCTGTCACGGGTGTCCGTTTAAGGTATTGATTTAAAAGTGTTATTTTTACGCGATCTGTACCGCGGCGCGCACTGTTGCAAATATGCCGTGGCATATTATTTTTTCTGAATAAAATGAAAAATATTTCGTCAGACGGGAAGGTGGACTGAAAAATTATCAGCGAACGGCGGCTTTTGTTGCCGCCGGGGATGCTTTAGATCCAGAAATACCCTGTAAAATCAAACTGATAACCCCGCGCAACTCGCGCTCCAGATCGGCCAGGGGCAATTTGGAGAATAATTGCGGGTAATGATATTTCATCGTTGCGCATTGAATCATTTCAGCGGCGCTTACCACATCGGGAATGTCAAATTCACCGGATGCGTTGCCAGCGGACAGGATTTCCACCAATAGCGCCCGAATTCGGGCCAGATTCTGGTTGGACAGGTCCGGCCGTTCCCGCTTGATGATTTCTGCAATTTCAAAGATTTTCGAATCTTCACTTAGTTTGGCATGGGTAACCCGAAGCTGGGTGCAGAAAAAAACCTTCAACCGCTCTGTCACGCTCAGGCCGGGTTTGCGCACCACCTCACGCAAAGCCACCAGTTCTTCATCAAAGGCGCGTTGGGCAAGCTGTTCGGCAATGTCCAGTTTTCCCGGAAAATAGCGATACAGATTACCCGGCGACATGCCACACGCCTTGGCCAGATCGGCCATGGTGGTCTTGCCATAGCCATACCGCGCTACAAGATTATAGGCCGCACCGATAATTTTCGTGCGTATGTCCGTTTCTACGGGCATTATCATTGACACGTTTCCTCCGATCCCGATCATAATCGTAAAGACTGAATAATCAATAAATTATTTATCCATATGGTCATGCAGATGTCATATTGCCACAAAATACCGGTACAATGAGTCCAATGAACCAGCTTTCAGTAATAGGCGGCGGAGGGTTTGGCACGGCGATGGCCTGTGTGGCGGCCCGCGCCGGACGTCAGGTCCGTCTGTGGGTGCGCGATCCCGGAATATTGGTGGCGATCAACAAGGGGCACAGGAATCCGGCCTACTTACCGGGCGTAGCGTTACCTGAAACCATTCTTGCCACGGCGGATTTAGCGCTGGCGGGGGATGCGGACGCAATTCTGCTGGCGGTTCCCGCGCAGTTCATGCGCGACGTGCTGGTGTTGCTGACCCCGCATCTGCGCCCGGGCGCGCCGCTGCTGATATGCGCCAAGGGAATTGAGAACGGCACAAATATGCTGATGCATCAGGTGGCGGGAGAAATTACCCCGGGTCATCCTGTGGCGGTTCTTTCGGGGCCCAGTTTCGCTGCGGATATTGCAAACGGGCTGCCTACGGCGGTGACATTGGCCTGTGCGGATGGTGGCGTCGGCACGGCATTGGTGCAGGCCATAGGCACGCAAAGTTTCCGGCCTTATCTTTCGCCGGATGTTATTGGCGTGGAAGTGGGCGGGGCGCTAAAAAATGTGATTGCTATCGCCTGCGGCATTACCGAGGGCCGGGGCCTTGGCGAAAGCGCGCGCGCTGCGCTGATGACGCGCGGGCTGGCCGAAATGACGCGGCTGACGGTATTGCTGGGCGGTCAGGCGCAGACCATGATGGGATTGGCGGGGATAGGTGATCTGGCGCTTACCTGCAATAGCCATCAGTCGCGTAATTTCAATCTGGGCTTGCGGCTGGGGAAGGGCGAAACCCTTGCCAGTATCATTGCCAAATCGCGCGGTGTGTTTGAAGGCGCGAGCACGGCCGGTGGCGCGGTACGGCTTGCCAGAATTACACGGGCGGATATGCCGATCTGTGCAACGGTGGATGCAATATTGAACGCCGGTGCAGACATAGGTCATGCTATCACGGAACTGCTTTCGCGACCGTTTACCCGCGAAGAATCATAAACAACCGGACAGGGAGAAGCACGATGCACTTCATACTTTATTGCAAGGACAAACCCAACAGTCTGGAACTGCGGCTGGCCAACCGGCAGGCGCATCTTGACTATGTGAAGAATTCTGCCTGCGTGCGCATCGGCGGCCCCATTCTGGGCGACGATAATGAAAGCATGGCCGGTAGTGTGCTGGTGCTGGAACTCGACACGCAGGCGCAGGCGCAGGCCTGGTCAGACGGTGATCCATATACCAGGGCGGGGCTGTTCGGCAGCATCGAGATCCGTCCGTTCCGCTGGAGCGTTGGCAACCCCACGCCCGCGAAATAATGGCCTATTGGCTGTTCAAATCAGAACCTGGCGCCTGGTCGTGGGCGCAACAGGTTGCGCGCGGCGCCAAAGGCGAGCCGTGGAACGGCGTGCGCAACTATCAGGCCAATAATAATATGAAGGCCATGCGCAAGGGCGATCTTGGGTTTTTTTATCATTCGGTGAACGAAAAAAGCATTGTCGGCATTGTCGAGGTGATCCGCGAACATCACCCGGACCCAACCGATCCAACCGGGCGCTTTGGCCTGGTTACGGTACGCGCGGTGAAACCGCTGCCGCAACCCGTGAGCCTGGCGCAGATCAAGGCGGAACCACGCTTGCAGGAGATGGCGCTGGTGCGCCAGTCGCGCCTGTCCGTGACGCCTGTCGATGCGCCGTCCTGGGCGCTGATCTGCAAGATGGGCGGGGTTATGGCTTAGCCCTGTTTGTCTGCTTTTTCCATAAAAGCCGGTTGCAAATGTTCCATTAACGCCTGTATGACTAGGGCTAACGGCAAATGAATGCTGTTCTGGTGATGTATGTCCAAACTGACCAATGCGTCGGCCAATTCCGGCAACGGCGCGGCGGCGCAGGGTTCACGCGAAGTTGCGGAATTCCTCCAACGCCATCCTGATATTCGCCATGTGGATGCGATCTTTATTGATATGTGCGGCATGGCGCGGGGCAAGCGGCTTCCCATTGATGAACTGGAGGGGTTGTATCGCCAGGGCATGAACCTGCCTGCCAGCATCTATCTGCTGGATGTGACAGGCGATCAGCTTGACGTGATGGGGCGCGGCTTTGGCGATGGCGATCCCGATGGGACCGGGTTTCCGGTTGCAGGGACACTGGCGCCGGCACCCTGGGCCGGGGCGGGTCTGGGGCAGGTGCTGATGCGCCTGCATGAGCCCGCGCGGGATGCGATCTGTTATGATCCGCGCAATGTGCTGGCGGCGGTGCTGGAACGCTTTACGGCGCTGGGCCTGACGCCGGTGGTGGCGTGCGAGCTGGAATTTTATCTGATTGATGCGGTGCGCCTTGCCGGCGGCGCGCCGCAGCCGCCGCTTATTCCCGGACTGGCGCGGCGCAATAGCAGCGAGCAGGTCTATTCGCTGGAAGATCTGGATTATTATCAGGACTTTCTGGGCGATCTGCAAAACTGGAGCGCGCAACAGGGCGTGCCTGCGACCATGGCCAGTTCCGAATTTGGTCCCGGACAGTTCGAAATAAATCTGGAACATCGCGCAGACGCCCTGCGCGCGGGTGACGATGCGGCGCTGTTGCGGCGTCTGGTAAAAGCCGCCGCACAGGCGCGCGGCATGGAAGCCAGTTTTATGTCCAAGCCCTATGCGGATAAAGCGGGTAGCGGATTGCATGTGCATGTCAGTGTTCTGGATGCTTCGGGCCGCAATATTTTTGATGGCAATGGCGCGAAGGGCAGCGACGTCCTGCTGCACGCCATTGGCGGCGTGCGCCAGGCGATGGCGCAGAGCATGGCGATTTTTGCGCCCAGTCTGAGCGCCTTTCGCCGGTTTGCGCATAATATGTTTGTGCCGCTGTCAAGTTGCTGGGGATATAATAACCGCTCGGTTTCGGTGCGTGTGCCGCCGGGGCCTGGCGATGCGCGCCGGCTGGAACATCGTGTCGCGGGGGCGGAGGCCAATCCCTATCTTGTGCTTGCGGCGGTTCTGACGGGCATGCATCACGGCCTGGCTACACAGGCTGATCCGGGGCCGCCGGTTGAAGGCAATGCGGGCGCACAGGTTGCGCCCGACCTGCCGCAAAATTTCTGGGCGGGGCTGGAGGTCATGGCGGCAGGAAAAATTCTTCCGGACTATTTTCCGGGTAATTATACGGCGGTGTATGTGGACGCCAAGCGCCGCGAGCTGGAAAAGTTTTTGCAGGTGATATCGCCGCAGGAATATGACTGGTATCTTTAGTCTGTCTACGGATAATTATCCGGTGAATTGCATGCGCATCTGTACGGGCGCGATCCAGGCGACGGTCTGATTCTGTAATACCCAGCTTCCAGACTCAAGACCGGCAAGGGTGAAGTTTTTGCCCTTTTGCGGTTTGGCGGCGTGTGTGATGACGCGGCATAAATACCGGCCGCCATCGGGCAGTTCCACCAGACAATCGCGCCCATGCGCCGTTTCATATTGCGATTGCGCCAGGCGCGCGCAGATCAGATATTCCCCCGCATGATACGGGCCGCAGGATTGCGCCAGCCGGACCACGCGGCTACCGGGGCCTGGCAGCGCCATGCGGAAGGGTTGCGGCGCATGGGCAGCGCAGGCGCCATCGGCGTCAATCTCGCCGATCAGTTCAGCCCCGCCTTGCGCCCCGGTTTCAATCAGATCCACCGGACTGACATTCAATGCCGCCGCGATGCGTTCCATCCAGTCCGTGGACAGGCGCATTTTTTCATTTTCAATGCGCGACACGGATTGCGGCGTGAGGCCGATGGCGGCGCCAAGCGCCGCCAGGGTAAAGCCGCGCTGTTTGCGGAAATGCCGGATTTTATTGTGCATGGGAGGATTTTTCCGATTCGTCATATGTACGTATAAAGAGATTTATACAATATATAATTTTCCTAATATGAAATCAATTATGTTTGTCATTCAGTGTTTTATCCTATAACAGGTATTTAATCCTACAATTAACAAGGGAAAAAAGCGGTGAATGGCAATAAAGACGGGAGAAACGCGGAGATGGACAAGGTTCTTTTGCGGCTGGGGGAGCCAGGCGCCTATGGGGATGTGACGGCTGAAGGGGGGCTTGCGGTGTTTGTGGCGCGCAATCATTTTGCCCGGCCTGTGCAGCGCGTGGCGCCGGATGTGTTTGCGCTGCTGATGCGCACAGAATTGATTGCAGAGGCGCCCGGCAGGCCGGAGGCGTGGGTAATATCCCGGCTGGGGCGCGCGCGGCTGCGCCGGGCGTCGGCGGCGGATTCGCCGTTTCGCAGTCAGCATCAGGCGCTTGATCTGCGCGAGGCGCGGGCCGCCAATGGCGACACCATTGTGGTGCGCGTGAACAATGGAGAAAGCCCGCTGGGCTGGCTGGCCAGCCATAAGGATAGAAGCGGCAAACCATTGATAAATCAGGAGCAATTTGCGGCGGGCGAGCGCATGCGTTGCGATTTTACGCTGGCCAATCTGGACCCCCGGGTGACAGCCATGTGGGGCATGCCGGTCAGCGACGCCGGACGAAACGGTGGTGGTCAGTCCAATATGAATGACACCATGATCGCCGCCAAGCAGCGGCTTTGGGCGGCGTTTGATTCGGTTGGACCTAATCTGGGGGGTGTGCTGTTGCAAATATGCTGTCATCTCAATGGACTGGCCGAGGCCGAGAAGCAACTGGGGTGGCCCGCACGTTCTGGCAAGGTGGTGCTGGGCATCGCGCTGGACCGGCTGGCGGTGCATTACGGCATCAGCCAGGCAACGGGAATGCCAAAAAAGCAGGCCAGGAGCGTGCAATCTGAACCCGAAATCAAAGCCTGCAAAAATAATTTACATAATGCGCAAAATAGTTCTTGCAAATCGTAACGGTATAGGATATAAACTTCTCCATGGTCGAAATTGCGTCCAGCGGATGAAGCGGATGGATCACGCGGGCATCCAGGTTATTAGGGCCTTTCCTGATTTGATTGAATCATATCCTTTTATCGTGTCTTTGCGAGCGCAGCGAAGCAATCCAGGAGCCACATCGTGTCATTCTGAGCGAAGTGAAGAATCTCCCCCGGTGGTATTCGGGGCGGGAGATGCTTCGCTTCACTCAGCATGACAGTATTTCCCGGCTTCTGGATTGCCGCGGCGCGTTCCGCGCCTCGCAATGACAGCCACGCGGCTTCGCGGCTCGCGATGACGATGTAAGTGGCGCTTCATCTTAAACCGGAAAGGCGCTGGCCAGAACTGATAGAGAAGCGCCCGCGCACGGGCTTGCGCATTTACGAGGGAGATTAGCGCCAAGGGGGATGAGCCCGCGGTCCCCCGCGCGAGCCGCTGCGCCCAAATGCCGGGATAAGGCCGCAGCCCACCGGCAACCTGCAAAAAGACTATATAGAAGATATACGTAAAAGTCAAAAAACTGACAAAAAAGCGCCCGCGCGAGTGAGGCGCATTTTTGCGGATATGGTCCGTTAAGATGAATTTCCTTCAAGGGAGTAAAAATGACAAAGCGGCAAATAGAATGGGAGGCGGTGGCGCGCGATTATCATGCGAGCGAGATTGCGGTGGCGGAGCTGGCGCGCAAGTATGGGCTGGCGCCGATCACAATTTATGCGAAGGCGAAGCGCGAAGGCTGGGCGCGGCCAGGCCCCATTGCTGCGGCGGAATCGGTCAATCAGCCGGTGCGACCTGCAATTGTCAGACGGGCACACAAACGCCGCGTGAAGCCGCCTGAAAATATCAATGCCAGCCGTGCGCTGGGGCGGATGATGGGGATTGTCAACCGGCTGGCGGATGAGCTGGAGCAGCATCTGGATTTTTCCGAGAAGCCAGGCATGAGCGCCACGGACAAAAAAGGCGCGGCGGATATTCTGACATCTCTGGCGCGGGCGCTGGAAAAATTGACGGTGCTGGAGCGTGAAGCCACGGTCAGCAGGCAGATGACAGAAAACAAGGGACAGATGGAAAATATGGCGGGGGCGGAGGATGGCTGGGATGAAGTACAATGCCGTCTGGCTCGCCTCGCTGCCGCAAAAGCAGAGGGATGACATTCTTGACGCGCTTTCTTCGGATGTCCGTAGACAGATCAATTGGCAGTGGCCGTTCTGGGCGCGCGAGGATCAATTGCCGCCGGATGGCAAATGGGTGAGCTGGTTGTTGCTGGGCGGCCGGGGTGCGGGCAAAACCCGCGCCGGGGCAGAATGGGTGCGGGCCTCTGTTGCGGGCAAGACGCCGCTGGGGCGCGGGCAGCGGTCACGCATTGCGCTGATCGGGGAAACCATCAGTGCGGCGCGCGATGTGATGGTGGAAGGCGAAAGCGGCATTCTGGCCATTTCGCCGCCCTGGGCGCGGCCAAAATATGAAGCCACGAAACGGCGTGTGATCTGGCCCAATGGGGCGCAGGCGCAACTGTTTTCAGCCGAAGACCCGGATGGGTTGCGCGGCCCGCAATTTGATGGGGCGTGGGCGGATGAACTGAGCAAATGGCGCCATAGGCGCGAAACCTGGGACATGCTGCAATTCGGATTGCGGCTGGGGGCCGATCCGCGCCAGGTGATCACCACGACCCCGCGCCCGGTACGCCTGTTGCGCGATCTGCTGGCGGACGCCAATACGGTGGTGTCGCGCGCGACGAGTTACGCCAATGCGGCCAATCTGGCGCCGCAGTTTTTTGAACGCATTACCGCGCAGTATGAAGGCACACGGCTGGGCCGTCAGGAATTAATGGCGGAACTGCTGGAGGATAATCCGGATGCGCTGTGGAACCGCGGGCAGATCGACGCCTGCCGGGTTAGCGCGGCGGCGGATATGGCGCGCATCGTGGTGGCGGTTGATCCGCCCGCAACAAGTACGGTGAATAGTGACACTTGCGGGATTATTGTGGCTGGGCTGGGCGTGGATGGGCATGGTTATGTGCTGGCGGATTATTCCGTACAAGGCGTATCTCCGCATATCTGGGCCAGCCGCGCGATTGCGGCCTACCGGGATTTTCAGGCGGACCGTCTGGTGGCCGAGGTCAATCAGGGCGGCGACATGGTGGAGGCGGTGATCCGTCAGGTGGATGCGAACGCACCCGTGCGATGTGTGCGCGCCAGCCGAGGCAAGGCCGCGCGCGCCGAGCCGGTATCGGCGCTGTATGAACAAAGCCGGGTGCATCATGTGGGGGCATTGCCGGCACTGGAAGATGAGATGGCGGAATTTACCCGGGGCTTTAACCGCAGCGTTGCGGGATGGAGCCCGGACCGGGTGGATGCGCTGGTCTGGGCATTGAGCGATTTAATGCTGACCGGAGAAGCGGGTGAACCGCGTGTGCAGCGATTATAATTAAAGAAAGGAACCAGCGTGAGGGACACATTCAGCATTTTGCGGCGGCTAGGTTTTCGATCCGAGGTGGCGACCAAGCAAAGCGTTGCGGGATCCCTGATTGCGCTGCATAACCAGGGGGCGCCCGTTTGGACGCCGCGCCATTATGGCGATCTGGCGCATGAGGGCTTTGCGCGCAATGCGATTGCCTATCGCTGTGTACGGATGATCAGCGAAACGGCCGCCGCTGTGCCGTGGGTTCTGTATGAAGGCGCAGGCAGGCGGGAGCGGGAGCTGGACACGCATCCATTATTGGAACTTCTGGCGCGGCCCAACCCGTTGCAGAGCGGCGCTGAATTAAGGGAAGCCTGGTTCGGATTTTTGCAGATTGCCGGCAACGCCTATCTTGAGGCGGCGGAACTGCGCGGGGCGGTGCGTGAATTATATGTGCTGCGCCCGGACCGGATGAAGGTCGTGCCGGGCGCGCGGGGATGGCCTGCGGCTTATGAATATTCCGCAGGCGGAAAGCCGGTGCGCTTTGAAATGGATGCTTTGCGCGGGCGGCTGCCGATCTTGCACATGAAGCTGTTTCATCCCGGCAATGATCATTATGGATTTTCGCCAATTGAGGCGGCGGCGCTGGGCATTGATCTGCACAATGCGGCGGCGGGGTGGAACAAGGCGCTGCTGGATAATGGCGCGCGTCCATCGGGCGCGCTGATTTATCATGGTACGGATGGAAGTGCGAATCTGAGCCAGGACCAGGTGACGCGGCTGAAACAGGAATTGTCGGACAATTATCAGGGGCCGGCCAATGCGGGACGTCCGCTGTTGTTGGAGGGCGGGCTGGACTGGAAGGAAATGTCGTTTAACCCGAAAGACATGGATTTCATTCAGTCCAAGCATGTGGCGGCGCGCGAAATTGCGCTGGCGTTCGGGGTGCCGCCGATGTTGCTGGGCATTCAGGGGGACAATACCTACGCCAATTACAAGGAAGCCAATCTGGCGTTTCACCGGCAGACGATTTTGCCGCTGGTGGGCAAGGCGTGCGCCGCGCTGAACCAGTGGTTGGGGCCGCGCTTCGGGGCGGGGCTGCGGCTGTGGTATGATGCGGATCAGATTGAGGCGCTGTCGGTCGACCGTGATGGATTGTGGGAGCGGGTGCGCGCGGCGGATTTTCTGACCATCAATGAAAAGCGCGCGGCCACCGGATATGCGCCGGTGGCGGATGGGGACAGGCTTTCCGATTTTAAGAACAAATCATAAACATGGGTGGCGATATGAGCGCGATTGAGGGTTTGGGAAAGTCCGGCTGGGGCATTGACCGCCGGGTGCCGTTGATGCTGTTTGTGCTGCTGGGGGTACAGATCGGCACGGCGCTGATCTGGGCGGGCAGTATAAGCGAGCGGGTGTCGCGGCTGGAAGGCGTGATGGCGGTGCAGGCCGACATGGCTGAGCGGCTGGTGCGCCAGGAGGAAAAACTGCGTCATGTGCTGGAGGCGCTGGCGCGCATTGAGGCGAAGCTGGACCGGATGGAGGGGGGATAGGGGGTGTAGGGCGATTACCGCCGACGAGCAGCAAGTTTAACAACGTCTTAATATAAACACTTGACAATTACAGCGAATCTGAACTGCAAGAAAACCACTGGGTCTTGCAGTGTTAGCTGTGGATGTATATGTTCATCGGATAAATTACGGGCATCACCCGCTAGACAGTGTGAGACACCTAATGAAATCACAGACAAAGGATAAGATTAGACGGGCCGGGCGAGAACGTCTGAAGACATCTGTTTCTGATGGACGGTTGGTGGTTGACGCAGCTTCATCTAGTTTGAAGAGAGGTTTTTTGCGAGGGATTAGCGCACAGGCCCACATGGTAATGCCTCCGGTGTCTGCCCCCGCTTATAAAGGTAGAGGTTTAGCTGGAGATTGGGAGAAGGTTGGCGGAGACTTTTGGTCAGCCCTGGAAGATTATCAGTATAGGAAATGAATGATGCCCAACCTGAACAGCTTGGGCGCTCCGTCTCCGTCAACAAGCAGATGGAAGAAGACGGTCTAATTGAGGCGCTTGAGGAAGGACTTGATCCTGTCCTTAAAGGCGCCAGCCTCAAACCAGAAACAAAGAAAAAGATTGTTGCCAGTGTCGTGCGTACTGTGGAGCAGTACGAGACGTATCATGGGCCACTGCCCCATCCAGCGCACTTGGCGGGATATGAGAATGTCCTTAATGGCGCAGCAAATCGTATCATCAGCATGGCTGAAAAAGAGCAGATTCACAGGCAAGAACTTGAGAAAAGGGTTTTAAGGTGGAGCGCCTTTGGTGATGTTTTTGGGCAGGTGAGCGGGCTTTTGGTGAGCTTTGGCTTTATCGCGGGCGCCGCATATTGCGCATATGTTGGCGTATGGGAGATAGGCGTGGCAATGGTGGGGGCTGGCGCTGCGGGGATCATTTCCGCTTTGGTTCAGGGTGTAAAAAAATCCAGTGAAACACGAGCGCCGGCCGAGGTAAAAAAGACGCCTGCAAAAAAGGCGCGGCAAAGGAACTGATGCTTATTGCGGACGCCCAAGGATTGAACGACAACTATAAAAATAACGACGCGCAGTAGTTTACATCGATAGATAATTAGCTCCGGAGCCCGTCATGCATTTATCAGTTACACCCGAAGCCGCCATGTTTCGCGAAGAGGTGCGGGGGTTCATTAGAGAGAACCTGCCAGCGGAAATGGTGGAGCATGGCGGGGGCGTGTTTTCGTCCAACAAGGCGCATATAAAATATTGGCAGCGGGCGCTGTATGAAAAAGGCTGGGGGGCGCCGGGCTGGCCGGTGGAATATGGCGGCGCGGGCTGGAGCGCGACGCAGAAATATATTTTCGATGAGGAGATGCATGTTGCCGGGGCGCCGCGCGCGCTGCCTTATGGGACATCAATGGTCGGGCCGGTGATTTATACCTTTGGGTCAGACGCGCAAAAGCGGCGGCATCTGCCGGGGATATTGAGCGGGGATGTGTGGTGGTGCCAGGGTTATTCTGAACCGGGTGCGGGATCAGACCTGGCGGCGGTCAAGATGGCGGCGGTGCGCGACGGGGATTTTTATGTCGTCAACGGGCAGAAGGCCTGGACCAGTTTTGCGCATATGTCGGACTGGATTTTTTGTCTGGTGCGCACGGGCGGCGGCGGGACCAAGCCGCAGGAAGGGATTTCGTTTCTGCTGCTCGATCTGAAAACGCCGGGGATTGAAGTGAGGCCGGTGATTTCGATCGATGGCGAGCATCATCTGAATGAGACTTTTTACACCGATGTGCGGGTGCCGGTGGAAAACCGCGTTGGGGAAGAAGGCATGGGCTGGACCTATGCCAAATTTCTGTTGCAGCATGAACGCACGGCGATTGCAGGGGTGACGGCGTCGCGTCTGGCGCTGGAGCGGTTGCGCGCGGTTGTGTCCGTGCCGCTTGACGGTGGTGTGGCGCTGATCAAGGATGCGGCATTCCGGCGCAAGCTTTCGGAAATTGCGATCAAGTTGCGCGGGCTTGAATATACCGATCTTCGGGGGCTTTGCGATCTGGAGGCGGGCAGGCCGGTTGGCGCGGAAACGTCGATGCTGAAAATTTATGGCAGTGAAGTGCAGCAGGGCCTGCAGGAGCTGGCGCTGGAGGCGGCGGGATATTATGGCGCGCAGTTTGGGGCGCCGGCGCGCGAATATCTGTTTGGACGCGCCGCGTCGATCTATGGCGGGACGAATGAGATACAGCGCGGCGTGATCGCCAAGGGTGTGCTGGGGTTGTGAGGCTTACTAATTGATTTGGGCCCCCCTCACCCCAACCCTCTCCCACAAGGGGAGAGCTGCATGCAATGAACGAAGTTTCATATGCGATAGCCCTGCCTTTTAGGGGAAGGGAGAAGAAATTTTACAGCGCTCCAACCGGGGCGCTTTTTTTATGTCTGGAGACAAGATGCATACAGACGCAAACTTGGAAATGAAGCTGGCGCGCGGCGATATGCGGGTCATTGGCGATGACGGCGTTATTGAGGGTTATGCCAGCGTGTTTGGCAACACCGACACGGGCGGTGACCGGGTGGCGCCGGGCGCGTTCAGAAATTCGCTGATTGAGCGGCCCGCAGAGCAGGTGCGTATGCTGTGGCAGCACGATCCCAATGAACCCATTGGTGTGTGGGAGCAGATTTCAGAAGACGCATATGGTCTGCTGGTGCGCGGGCGCATTCTGGCGGATGTAGCGCGCGGGCGCGAGGTACTGTCATTGTTGCGCGCAGGCGCCATTGACGGGCTGTCAATCGGATTCAGAACCGTTCGTGCACGGATGGATGAAGGCCTGGGGATTCGCACGCTTCTGGAAATTGATTTATGGGAAATTTCCGTTGTGACATTTCCAATGAATGAGGCAGCGCGGGTGGCCGGTGTCAAACAGATTGCCACACTGCGCGATTTTGAGAATTTCCTGCGGGATGCAGGAGGCTATAGCCGGAGCGAAGCCAAGCGCATAGCAGCGCACGGCTATCATACGGCAGGAAATCAGCGGGACGCTGATCAGGAATTACGTGAACTTGCCCATGCCATAAGGCAGGCAGCAAACAGCATGCAACCATGAGGAATGAAATGAACCAGAATAGCAATGAGTCGCCGGTATCGCGTGAAGTGAAGGCAGAGTTTGGCAGCTTTCAGCGCACATTCGAGGCGTATAAGGCCACCAATGATAAAAGTCTGAATGAAATAAAATCCCGGCTGGGCGAGGACGTTCTTACCCGCGAACAGCTGGCCCGGATCAACCAGGAGCTGGATGAGCACAAGCAGCGTCTGGATGAAATGATGCTGTCGAATGCGCGGCCGGATTTTGCATCCGATAGCGCGCCGCGCAGTGCGTATGAACGCGAGCACAAAGCAGGCTTTGACCGCTATATGCGCAGGGGCGATGAGGCGGGGCTGGTGGCGCTGGAAGGCAAGGCGCTGTCGGTGGGCGTCAGTGCGGATGGCGGTTTTCTGGTGACGCCGGAAACAGAGCGTCAGATTGACCGGCTGCTGTCGGTGGCGTCGCCCATTCGATCCATTGCCGGTGTACAGAAAATCAGCGGTAATGTGTACAAGAAGCCGTTTGCCACGACAAGCACAAGTACGGGCTGGGTTGGAGAAACCGCAGCGCGTCCGCAAACCACAACGCCAAATCTGGTGGAGCTGAGTTTTCCAGCAATGGAAATTTATGCAATGCCATCGGCGACGCAAACTATTCTGGATGATACGGCGGTGGATACCGAAGCCTGGCTGGCGGAAGAAGTGCAGATCATATTTGCCGAGCAGGAAAGCCTGGCCTTTGTCAGCGGCGATGGCGTGAACAAGCCGAAAGGTTTTCTGGCCTATACCAATGTGGCGAACGCATCCTGGACATGGGGCAATGTGGGTTATCTGGCGACGGGCGTTTCTGGCGCATTTGCGGCCAGCAATCCAAGTGATGCGCTGGTCAATCTGATCTACACGCTGAAGCAGGGTTACCGGGCGAATGCCAACTGGGTGCTGAACCGCACTGTGCAGGCGGATATTCGCAAGTTCAAGGATGCCAACGGGATGTATCTGTGGCAGCCATCGGTGGTGGCGGGACAGCCCTCAACCCTGATGGGCTATCCAGTCACGGAATCCGAAGACATGCCAAGCCTGGCGGCCAACAGTTTCAGCATTGCGTTTGGCGATTTCAAGCGCGGCTATCTGGTGGTGGACCGTCTGGGCATTCGTGTGCTGCGTGATCCGTATACGGCCAAACCCTATGTGCTGTTCTATACGACCAAGCGCGTTGGCGGGGGCATACAGAATTTCGAGGCCATCAAGCTGCTGAAATTCGGCGTTTCGTAGGACGGAAGACAGAGGACGGAGGGCGGGACGCAGGTTCCGCCCTTAATTTTTGCAAAATGAGGAGCAGAATATGGCCTGGGGATCAAAAACCGCGTTCACCGATCAGACTCTGATCAACAATACGGTGGAGGAATATCTTGCCAGCGTGACTTTGAACCCGCGCGAGCTATGTCATGTGCAATTGAAGATCGACAATGAACATGCCAGCGCCGTGACCGACAGTCTGCAGGTGTCGGTCTATACCACGCTGGATGCATCGAGCGAGGTCTGGGACACATTCCCGTTCATGCAGTTCACTATTAAGCCCGCCACCATCAATGCGGAATATTTCGCCTTCACGATCATGGGGGTGCGCAAATTCCGCATCGGGGGGCTGAGCACCGGGGCCACCAACACCTATACGATGGGTGGCGCCTATATGATGGATGGGGTGAACGCGTGACAGAGGACAGAGAACAAAGGACAGACGGTAGAGGACAGACGGCAGAGGACAGAAAAAACTGTCTTCCGTTCTCTGTTCTCTGTTCTCTGTCATCCGCTATCTGTCTTCTGATCTCCGGATGCGGCACCGCCTATCCCGGCAGCCCACAGGCATGCAGCGGAATAAATGAAGCGGCGATTGTCTATAATGCGAAGACCGGACAGGTGGACGCCAAACTGTGCGGGGGCAAGGAAAACGATCATGTAAAGCTGTCCGGGAAAACACCGGCCGGACTTGAGTTTCATTATGAGGCCGAAGGCGCCACGGCATTTGCAGGGCAGATGACCCAGGCGGAGTTGAGCCAGGCCTTATGACCTGCGCCCCAACTTTCATCCATTTATGAGTAGAGTCCTTTGTTGATT
>DAIOWE010000057.1:0-3685 GCA_036758605.1 Pseudomonadota bacterium
AACGCGGCCGCCCCGCCGCCCTGTTCCGCTTCCGCCGCGAAGTGCTGCGCGAACGCCTGGCGGCGGGGGTGCGGATATCCTCGCCGCGCTGAAACATTATTGAAATATTAATTGTTGACTCGGCTAAATGCTCACATATAGCATATCGAAGACCGGCAGAGGATCCGGTTATTTTTTAAGCCTTATTTATGCTCTAAATGAGTATAAAAATAAAAGGCAGATGGAAATGCAGGGAAGCGCAGGAGAACGATAATGAACAGCGCCGCTGAATTGGCCCGTGACGGGCTGGAATATACCCCGGCGGTGGCCCGCGCCACGGCCCCGGTCTATGACCGTGTGCGCAGGGTCATCCCGGAAATCGAATGGCCGTTCTTCGCCCCTTATATCCACGCCATCAATGAACTGAAGGTGCAGAAAAACGCCATCGTGCTGGCGCATAATTACATGACCCCGGAAATTTATCACGGCGTCGCGGATATTGTCGGCGACAGTCTGGCGCTGGCGCGCGAGGCGGCCAAGGCGGACGCCGATATCATCGTGCAGTGCGGCGTGCATTTCATGGCTGAAACGGCAAAATTACTGAACCCGGATAAAGTGGTTCTGATCCCCGATATGGGCGCGGGTTGTTCGCTTTCGGAATCCATTACCGGCGCGGATGTGCGCCTGCTGAAACAGGCATTTCCCGGCGTGCCGGTGGTGACCTACGTCAACACCAGCGCCGATGTGAAGGCCGAAACCGATATTTGCTGCACCTCGTCCAATGCGTTGCAGGTGGTGGAATCGCTGGGTACGGACCGTGTGCTGTTTTTGCCGGATCAATATCTGGCGCAGAATGTGGCCCGCCAGACCAGCGTGAAAATTCTCACCTGGAAGGGCCGCTGTATCGTGCATGAACGTTTCACCGCAAAGGAAATCCGCGAATATCGCGAGGCCAATCCCGGCATCATTGTGCTGGCGCATCCCGAATGCCCGCCCGATGTGCTGGACGAGGCGGACTATGCCGGTTCTACCGCCGGCATGATCGGCTATGTGCGCCAGGTTCAGCCGCCCAAGGTGGTGATGATCACCGAATGTTCGATGAGCGATAATGTCGCTGCGGAATTGCCGAATGTGGAGTTCATCCGGCCCTGCAATCTGTGTCCCTATATGAAGAAAATCTCGCTGCCGAATATTCTGCGCGCCTTGCGTGAAATGCAGCATGTGGTCGAGATTGATCCGGCGATTGCGCCGCGCGCGCGCCAGGCGGTCGAACGCATGCTGGCGCTTGGCGCGCCTGCGGCTGGATCGGCGCAATGGCAGGGTGGCCCCGGCAATCTGCGCAAGGCCGAAATTGTCGGCGGCCCACGCGAATTGATTTCCGCATAAACAGGCAAGACCATGCAGCGCGATGAATTAGCCACCTACAACGCCGACGCCATCATTGTAGGCGGTGGCGTTGCGGGCTTGACCGCCGCGCTGAAACTTGCGCCGCGCCCGGTTATTCTGCTGCTCAATGCGCCGCTGGGTTCGGGCGCGGCCACGGGTTGGGCGCAGGGCGGAATTTCCGCCGCCATCGCGCCGGATGATAGCCCGCAACAGCATGCGTCAGATACGCTTAATGCCGCCGCAGGCATTGCCGATGCGGCGATTGTCGCGCTGGCAACGCGCGAGGCGCCGCGTTGCATTGAAGATCTGATTGCGCTGGGTGTGCGCTTTGACCGTATGCCTGATGGCGGTCTGGCGTTGGGGCGCGAGGCGGCGCATTCGGTCAATCGCATTCTGCATATTGGCGGCGATGGCACGGGCGCCGGGCTGATGCAGGCGCTGATCACCGCCGTGCGGGCATGCCCCGGCATAATGGTTGCGGAAAATTTTGCGGCGGAAGAATTATTACTGAGCCGGGGCCGCGTCTGTGGCGTCATCGCCCGCGCGACCGATCAGGCGGATGCGCATCCCGTTTGCTTGCGCGCGCCCGCGGTGGTGCTGGCGACCGGCGGCATAGGGGGGCTGTATGCGGTGACGACCAACCCGCCGGGATGCACCGGCGCGGGGCTGGCGATGGCGGCGAATGCGGGCGCAAAGCTTTCCGATCTGGAATTTGTGCAATTTCATCCGACCGCCATGAATATTGGCCTGTCGCCCGCACCGCTTGCGACCGAGGCCTTGCGCGGTGAAGGCGCGGTGCTGGTCAATGAACTGGGCGAACGTTTCATGGCGCGCGAACATCCGGCGGCGGAACTGGCGCCCCGCGATATCGTGGCGCGCGCCATCAGCCGGCAATTGCAGGGTGGCCACACACCTTATCTGGACTGCCGCACGGCGATTGGTGAAAGTTTCAAGGACCGGTTCCCCACCGTATTCGCGCTGGCGGCCGCCGCCGGAATTAATCCGTCTACGGATTTAATACCGGTTGCCCCCGCGGCGCATTATCATATGGGCGGCATCGCCACCGATTGTAATGGCCGCACCAGCCTGCCTGGCCTTTGGGCCTGCGGCGAGGTGGCGGCAACGGGCCTGCATGGCGCCAACCGGCTGGCCAGCAATTCGCTTCTGGAAGGCCTGGTGTTTGGCGCGCGCGCGGCCCTCGACATTGCGGCGCTGTGCGTTAAAGCCAGTACGCAAAATATAGACGTTGAATCCGTAACGCCGCAATTTCAGTCTTACGATGCGCCCGAACTGGCCCCGCTGGTGCAGCGCCTGCGTGAAATCATGTCACGCTATGCAGGTGTGGTGCGCGATGAATACGGCCTGCGCAGGGCGCTCACGGAACTGGATGATCTGACGGTTGAGGCCGGACAGCGTTCCGCCCGCATAACAAATATGCTGATTGCGGCGCGGCTGATCTGCGAGGCGGCGCTGCTGCGCCATGAAAGCCGGGGCGGTCATTATCGCGAGGATTATCCAGTGACCGACCCGGCGCAACAATGCCGTTCGTTTTTCTATCCATCCAGTATGAGCGCGGAAAAACAAAAAGCCCGTGCGCGCGCATGAGCAGACATGATCTGATTCCCCTCTCGCCGCTGCTGTACATGCCGCTTGTGCATACCGCGCTGGCCGAAGATCTGGGCCGCGCAGGCGATATCACGTCGGACAGCATCATTCCGGAAGCCGCCACTGTGCGCGTCACCCTTCGCGCGCGTCAGGCCGGACGGCTGGCCGGCATCGAAATTGCCGAAGCGGTATTCAAGCTGGTCGATTCCCGGCTTCGGGTGGAAAAATTCCGCCGCGACGGCGATACGCTTGCCCCCGGTGATGTGATTGCCATCATACAGGGCCCGGCCCGCGCGGCGCTGACGGCGGAACGCACGGCGCTGAATTTTCTCGGGCATCTGTCCGGCGTTGCCACGGCCACGGCCCGCATGGTTGCCGCAGTTCAAGGGCACAAGGCGCGCATCTGCTGTACCCGTAAAACCATTCCCGGCATGCGCGCATTGCAAAAATATGCGGTGCGTGCAGGCGGCGGCGCCAATCACCGCTTCGGGCTGGATGACGCCGTGCTGATCAAGGACAATCATGTGGGCGTTGCCGGTGGTGTGCGACAGGCCATCGCCCGCGCCCGCGCGCATGCCGGTCATATGGTAAAGATAGAGGTGGAAGTGGACACGCTGGCACAGCTTGAAGAAGCGTTGCTGGAAAAGCCGGACATCATCATGCTGGATAATATGTCCAATGACATGCTGGTTGAGGCGGTGCGCATCACGGCGGA
>DAIOWE010000057.1:3785-15995 GCA_036758605.1 Pseudomonadota bacterium
TGCTGGATAATATGTCCAATGACATGCTGGTTGAGGCGGTGCGCATCACGGCGGAACGCGCGATACTGGAAGCGTCGGGCAATGTTAATCTGGATACGGTCGCGGGCATCGCCGCCACGGGCGTTGATCTGATTTCAGTGGGGGCACTGACGCATTCAAGTGCGTGTCTTGATCTGGGCCTTGATTTTGACTGGGCCGGTTAGATCGGCAACACCGCTGCGCAGGCCCGCGCCATAGACCATGATCGCCAGCGGCGCATGCAGCAATATCCCGCCCAGCAATAACGGCAACCGCGCCGCTGGTTCCGCATTCTGAATAAGCGCGCCAAATATCCCGTTCATGATGAACAATCCAAAATAAACCAGGCTTACCCGTTTGTGTGAAAAGCCCAGGCGGTTGCTGATCTGATACAGATGCTCGCGATGCGCCTGCCCAAGATTTTGCCCGCGCGCAAAGCGGTAACACAGCGTCACCAGCACATCGAACAAAAAGCAGGCGAACAGCGCAGGGACGACCATGATCGAAACCTGCCCAATATCGGCGCGCGCCGCGATGACCGCCAGGCCGGACATTACAAAGCCCGTAATCTGGCTGCCCGTATCCCCCATAAAGATGCGCCCATTGGGGAAATTGAACACAAAAAATCCCAGCACAGCGCCAAACAGGCACAGCGCCGCCAGATACACAAAATGCGCGCCGGAAAAAAACGCAATGCCCGCCAGAAACAATGATGCGATCAATGCGCCGCCACCCGCAAGCCCGTTAATGCCATCCATGAAATTAAACGCATTCATGAAAAATATAATCCACAGCACGGTTATCACATGCCCAGACACGCCAAACGCAACATTGCCGATCACGGGAAACGCCAGCACATCAATATGCGCCACAAACAGGCTGAACAGCAGCGCACAGATAGACTGCATGGAAAATTTCACTAATGCCCGTAACCCGGCCAGATCATCGATCAGCGCCGCTGCAAACATTATCCCGGAAGTGGCCAGAAACATGACGAATTGCGTACCCGGCAGGCGCGCCGTGCCACTAAGCATATAAAGCCCTGCAAGCCCCGCAAAAAATGCCGCCGCGATGGCGACGCCGCCACTCTTTGGCGTGGGGCGCACATGGGATGAGCGGTCATTGGGGACATCGGAAATATTAAAACGGATCATAACCCAGGTCAGCATTGCCGAGAGGATAAAAATACCCAGCACAAAAACCAGATGGCTAAGCGCCGCCGCAAGTGTCATATCCGCACCAGAAAATAATTCGCTGACGGAATTCATTCGCCAATCATACTTATGTTTCCCGCACTTGCGGGCACCGCGCCATAGGATTCGACAAGCTGGCGCAGCACGCCTTTCAGGCCCTCAACATCCTGTGCCGCCATGATCTGAACAAGCTGCGCCAGATAGGATTCCAGCGTGCTCCAGTGCTGTATCCCCGCGTCGGCGCGAAAGATGCGTGGATGTTCTGTGGGCGTACTGGTTCCATCCACCAGTAATTCTTCAAAAAGTTTTTCACCCGGACGCAGACCGATAAACCGGATTTCAATATCGCCGCCGCCAATGCCCGGCTCGCGCACGGAAAACCCCGACAGGTGAATAAGTTTGCGCGCCAGATCCGCCACATTCACCGGATCACCCATATCCAGATGAAACAGATCGCCATCGCCCTTCGCCATTGCGCCCGCCTGGATAACCAGATCGGCGGCCTCTGGTATGGTCATGAAATAGCGCACCATGGCCGGGTCGGTCACGGTTACCGGGCCGCCAGCGCGTATCTGTTCGCGAAACAGCGGCACCACAGAGCCCGCAGAATCCAGCACATTGCCAAACCGCACCAGGGCGAAAGATGTCTTGCCGCCGCTTTGACCCAGCGCCTGGACCAGTTTTTCCGCCACCCGCTTTGCCGCGCCCATGACATTGGTAGGGCGCACCGCCTTGTCGGTAGAGATCAGCACGAATTTATGCACACCCTGTTGAAGCGCCGCCTTTGCTACATTCAGCGTACCAAAGATATTATTATCCGCACCCGCAATCGGATTCATTTCCACCAGCGGCACATGCTTGTAGGCGGCGGCGTGATAGACAATATCCGGGTTGTGCACCGCCATGGCGCGGTTGACCGCCGCCTTGTCCAGCACCGATCCCAACAGGCAGATCAACCGGGTGCGCCCGCCGCGCGCATCAATATATTCACGCAGTTCGCGCTCGATCGTGTAAAGCGCAAATTCCGACATCTCAAAAATGATCAGCCTGGCTGGTGCATGCGCAATAATCGCGCGGCACAGCGCCGCGCCAATCGATCCGCCGCCGCCGGTTACCAGCACCGATTTTCCGCCGAGTTCCCGCGCCAGCAGCGCCAGATCAGGCGCAACCGGCTCACGCGAAAGCAGTTCTTCCGGGCTGACCGCGCGAATATCGCTGACCCGGCGCCAGCCGGAAATAATTTCCTCCAGCGTCGGCGCGGTTTCAACCTTCACCTCCAGCTCGGCCAGTTGATTGATAATCGCCGCGCGCCGGGCCGGGCTAACCGACGGCAGCGCCAGCACGACCAGATCAAGCTGTCCGCGTCCGGCAAGATTGCGCAAGGCATCGGCGTGACGTACCTTTACCCCATGCAGGGTGCGGCCATGCAACTGGGTATTATCATCCACAAAACAGACGACATTATGCGTGTCGTCTTTTTCCATCGCCTCCGCCAGTGCGACGCCCGCGCGGCCCGCACCATAAATCGCAACCTGGGTCACATCTGGCCGGTTATCACGCACCGCAATATTCAGCAGCGCGCCGCCGATCAGCCGCCAGGCCAACATCAGCGCCACCAGACCCAGCCACAGCACGCCTATCATTGGCACAACATCCGGCGCGGGCGCAAAGGCGGCAACACCCAGCGCAATGATCCCCGCCGCCGCCGCGCTGGCGCCAAGCACGGGAAAGATAATCAGCGTATCGCGATAGCGCAGCATGGGCCGGTACAGACCCGTCAGCACGAACATACCAATGCATGTGGCGCTGATCAGCGCCGCGATAGAATACAGAATTATTTCGCCAGGCGCGCAACGGCACAGCGCCTGATAGCCCGCTATCCCGATCAGACTGATCGCAATGACGGGGATCGCGTCAAAAATAATCGAAATAGTCAGTTTCGCCGCGCGGGGCCGCAAAATCAGCCACCCCAGAAACTGCGTCAGCAGCAATGGCAAACGCATGCCCACACCCGATCCGCGCCGGTCCATCTTCATGTAAGCATCCGCCCCAGCAAAAGACCATGCAGCGCCGGGTTGGCGGCAACAATGCCTGGATGGCGCGGGATTTCCTGATTGAAACGCAGGGCCGCCCCGGTGTGGTCGGTAATATGCCCGCCCGCCGCACGTAAAATCAGATCGGCCGCCGCCAGATCCCAATCATACGCCCCCCATAGATTTATGCAGCCATCAAAATGCCCCGATGCGGTCAGCGCCACCTGATAGGCAATGGAATTGCGCGATTCCACATGCAGGGACGGCCACGGGGCAGTCCAGCGTTTATGCTGAAACAATCCCTGCGCCGCCAGTATGCGCGCATCCTGTAATTCGTTTTTTGTGCTGACCTGCACCCTTGCGCCGTTCAACAGGCTTGGCCCCGTGCCGGACGCTTCAAATAATTGATCCGTCGCCGGATTAAAAATCACGGCGGAGACAGGCCTGTTATCTTCCAGCAGGGCGATGCTAACAGCGAAATGCGGCTGGCCCCGGATGAAGGCGCGAGTACCGTCAATGGGATCCACCACCCAGACACGCCGCGCGGTGTGGCGGCTTTTGTCATCAACGGTTTCTTCCGACAGCCAGCCATAGTCAGGCGCAAACGCCTGCATGCGCTGGCGCAATAATTGGTCAACCGCCACATCCGCATCGGTTACCGGGTTGTTTTTTCCCTTGTCCCATTTGGCGTAATCCGCACCGAAATAGGTCATGGCCAACGCGCCTGCTTCGCGTGCTGCGCTTACTGCAAAGCGGTGGTGTCTTGCGCTGTTATCGTCATTCACCTGCGATCGTCATCCCTTCGACCATGAGGGTCGGCGCATCCATGCCATAGCGGAACTCAAGAAGGTCGCCTGGCGTTATATGCAGGAACATTTCCAGCAGATTTCCGGCAACCGTGATCTCGCTGACAGGATAGGCGAACTGGCCATTTTCAATCCAGAAACCGGTTGCCCCCCGGCTGTAATCACCCGTGACCGGGTTTACCCCCATGCCGATCAATTCCGTAATAAACAGGCCATTCTTCAGAGAGGAGATAATGTCCACGGTCGGGGTTTTACCTGCCTCCATGTAAAAATTACTGGTGGCGGGCGAAGGGGCGGATCCGCTGCCACGCGCGGCGTTGCCGGTACTGCGCAATCCCAACTGACGCGCCGATGCGGTATCCAGCAGCCAGCCGCCCAGCACGCCGTCTTCAATGATGGCCCGGCGTCCGTTTGCAACCCCTTCGCCATCATATGGTTTGGAACGCAATCCACGGCGGCGATGGGGATCATCAAAAACATTAATGCCTTTGGAAAAGACAGCCTTGCCCAGCCGGTCCTTCAGAAAACTTGTGCCGCGCGCCACGGCCGCCCCCGATATGGCGCCTGCCAGATGTCCCAAAAGACTGTTGGACACGCGCGGCGCATAGATAACAGGAACCTGCTGGGTTTTAACTTTGCGTGGATTAAGGCGGCTTAGCGTGCGCTGCGCCGCCACCTGACCGATTTCTTCCGGCGAAGTCAGATCGCCATAATGGCGCGCGGAAGAATATTCGTAATCGCGCTCCATCGCCGTGCCTTCACCCGCCAATACGGAACAGGACAGGCCAAACGAGGATGTAGCGTAGCTGCCGGAAAATCCTTCGCTAGTCGCCAGCACCACGCGGCTATGGCTGCAACTGGCGCCAGCGCCTTCGGAATTGGTGATGCCCTCAACCGCGCGCGCCGCACCCTCGGCGCGCCTGGCCGCTTCAATCAGCGCGGGCATTTCCAGTTCGGTAGCATCGCAAATATCCAGTTCTGGGAAAGTCCTGGCCAGCAGATCACGCTCCGCCAGGCCGCAATATGCATCCTCGGGCGCAAGTTTCGCCATGGCCACGACCCGGGTGATCAGTTGATCCAGCGCGTTCTTACTGAAATCGCTGGACGACACAATGGCCTGGCGCTTGCCGATGAAGGCGCGCAGGCCAAACTCCTGGCCATCGGAACGCTCAACTTCCTCCACCTCGTCCATCCGGCACGACGCCGACAGCGACGCGCCTGCAACCATCAGCACATCGGCGGCGTCCGCGCCTGCCGCACGCACCCGCGCAATGACATCATCGGCCAGATTGCGTAAACTGGCTTCATCATACTTCTGGGCATTCGCAATATCAGCCGACATGAATACTCCTGAGTGAAAAATCTGGATGGGCCACGGAACCCATTCAGATATATGGCGTCAATTCAGCCCATAGTAAATACAGGCTACGCTGCCCACCAGCAGGACCACCCATGTGCCGATGGTTCCCAGAAACCGCCCAGCCGTGCGGCCCGTAGAGGAAGACAGGCCCAATGCGTGCGACGCCCGGGTAACGGTCAACCCGGCACCCAGCGCATGCACGAGCCATACGGGCGCCGCCGCCATTTCCACTGCGATCAGCACCAACAGGGTAATCGGCACATATTCCACATTATTGCCATGCACACGCTGGGCCTTGATCATCTCTTCCTTACCGCCGTCGCCTATGTTGGTTTCTGTCTTTACCCGGGCCCGCACAACCAGAATTGCGAGAATTAAATTCAAAAGCGCATTCAGGCCGATATACAGCGTCGAAACCGGAATAATGCCGTTGCTCATCTGCGCCATTGTTTGCGCCATCTGTGTTGCCATCTGTTCCATGCGCCTTATCCCCCTCCGATTGGTTTGGTTTTGTTATTGGCGGTACAGGCTATCTGGTTCTGCGGGCTATTTCCAGATCGCTTTGCCGCTTCCGGGCAGTCCCAGTTTTGACCATTTCTGGGTGACGGTTTCGATTATGCCGTCGCTCATGCGGATTTGCGTGCCCCATTCGCGGCTGGTTTCGGGTGGCCATTTATTGGTGGCGTCCAGACCGATCTTGCCGCCAAGGCCGCTTTCGGGGCTGGCAAAATCCAGATAATCGATCGGCGTATTCTGCATCTGGGTGATATCGCGCACCGGATCCATGCGGGTGGAAATCGCCCACATCACCTCTTTCCAGTCACGGATATTGATATCGTCATCCACCACGATCACCCATTTCGTGTACATGAACTGGCGCAAGTAAGACCAGATTCCCATCATCACCCGCTTGGCATGGCCGGGATAGGCCTTGCGGATCGACACCACGGCAATACGGTAGGAACAGCCCTCTGGCGGCAGCCAGAAATCAAGGATCTCGGGAAATTGCTGCTGCAACAATGGCACGAACACCTCGTTCAGCGCCTCGCCCAATATGCTGGGTTCGTCTGGCGGGCGGCCGGTGAAAGTGGACAGATAGATCGGATCGCGGCGCATGGTGATGGCGCTGATGGTGAACACCGGAAACGGCTCTACCGAATTATAATAGCCGGTATGATCGCCATACGGCCCTTCATCGCCATAATCGCTCAGCGACACATGCCCTTCCAGCACGATCTCGGCCTGTGCTGGCACTTTCAGCGGCACGGTTTTGCACGCCACCAGCTCCACCCGCTCGCCGCGCAGCAGCCCGGCAAATTGATATTCGCTAAGCGTATCGGGCACCGGCGTCACCGCCGCCAGAATCGTGCCCGGATCGGCCCCGATCACCACCGCAGCAGGCAGGGGTTCGGGTTTTGCCGCACCCCAGCGCGCATGATGCTGCGCCCCGCCACGATGGCGCAGCCAGCGCATCAAGGTCCGGTCGCGCCCCAGCACCTGCATCCGGTAAATGCCAAGATTATAGCCGTCTTCCGCACTGTCGCCGGGGCCTTTTGTGACAACCAATGGCCAGGTGATCAGCGGCGCGGGTTCATTGGGCCAGCAGGTCTGAATGGGCAGGCGCGCCAGATCAATCTGATCGCCGGTCAGGACAATTTCCTGCACCGGCGCGCTGCGCACCGTTTTGGGCCGCATGTTCATCACGGTGCGCAGCAATGGGGCCATGCCCACCGCCTCACGCCATCCGCCTGGGGGTTGCGGCTGGCGCAAAAACGCCAGGGTCTCGCCGACCTCGCGCAGATCACGCCCGGTACGGCGATCCACATTACCCATGGTAACGGCCATGGCGACACGTTCAACAGTGCCGAACAGATTGACCAGCACAGGGATCGAGCCGATGGCGCCATCCGCGCCCACGGGTTTTTCGAACAGCACAGCCGGGCCACCTGAAGCCAGTAGCCGGGTTTGAATTTCCGTCATTTCCAGCACGGTCGAAACAGGTTCGCTGACGCGCAGCAGCTTGCCGTCACGTTCCAGCCGTTCGATAAAATTCCGCAGGGAACTATACGCCATGGCGCACACTCATCCCGTCACACGCCAGACACTGGTATTGCGCAGATCGGTATCTTCCAGTTCGGTCGTGGTTTTAACCGCATAGCTGATCAGTTTCTCATGCCCCGATTTGGGAAAATAAGTCCGCCCCGGATCGCCCATCAACACCATAACGCCGGCGCGCGCCAGTTCGTCCAGCCACGCCACAATAAGTTTCGACGCAGGCCCCTCATAACAAACATCGGCGGCCAGCACCACGTCCCAGTCCTGTGTAATCTGACCGACAATATCGCCTTCGACGGGGGCAAGCATGACCCTGTTGGCGTGCGCATTCAACTGCAACGCAATGATTGCGATGGGATCGATTTCTGCGGCGCTTACCTTTTCTGCGCCCGCCAGAGCGGCTGCAATGCCCGCCAGCCCCGAACCCGCGCCGAAATCCAGCACCCGCTTGCCCGCCACCAGTTCAGGATTATCCAGCACATAGCGCGCCAGCGCCTGCCCGCCCGCCCAGGCAAAGGCCCAGAAGGGCGGCGGCAAACCCACTTTCTGCATCTCGTCTTCGGTCATCTGCCAGATCGGCAGCATTTCACTGGCGACATACAGGCTGATTTCGGGAACCAGCGGCGTCTGGGTCAAAACCGTATGATCGCGGATGAATTGCGCCGGATCGCCCAAAACAATTTCCATCAGGCGGCTTCCGGCTTCGAAAGCGCCAGCGCCAGAACCGACCGGTAGCCGGGTTTATATTCCATCCGCGCGCCATGGCCTTTGGCCAAAAATATTTTCCGCACATCGGGCAACCGGTAACAGGGAACGAACATCATCAGATGATGCTCCAGATGATAATTTACAAAATAGGGCGCCAGGAAAATACGCATCAGCCAGTTGGCATGCGTGGTGCGCGCACTGCGAAAATCATCGTCATTGTCGGGAACCATGGCATGTTCGGCGATATTGCGAATGCGCGTAATCACCTGATACCAGCTCAGCAGCGGCAACACCCACAACAGCGGATACAGATACCAGTATCCAATCGCGCTCAAGCCCCCCAGCAGCGCCAGATTGGTAATCAGCATACCCCCCATTTTACGCCAGAACAGCGCAATGCGTTCAGACAGCGGCATGTCGCGGGGGCCTGTTGCGGCGCGGATTTGCGCGCGGCGCTGTTTATATCCGGTTTGCCCGGTGATGTCGCGCCACAGCTTGCGGCGGAAACTGGATTTGGTGATCGGAAACGGCGCCGACAGGCCAATGTCGGGATCATTCGGCTGCTGCACATATTTGTGATGCTCCAGATGATAGGCACGGTAGGCTTTGGTTTCGGTCAGCACCGGATAGGCCAATAACCAGTTGCTGATCCGGTCATTCCAGACGCGATTTTGAAACAGCGCCCCATGCGCCGCGTCATGCACCAGGATCGCCATGCCCAGCTGGCGCGCGCCGATCAGCATCACCGCCAGAACAAACGTAACCGGATTGGGCCATAGAGCAAACAGCGCCATCGCGCCAAACACCACGCCCCACACATGCACAATCATCCACACCGAACGCCATTGCGATCTGGCGCGCAGACGCAAAATTTCTTCCGCAGCAAGATAATCCGAAGGCTGTATCATGTCTCTTTATAACACATTTTTACGGCAATTTGTCTAAATCAGACCCGCCACTATCGCCACGAACAGGATCGCGCCGAAATCGCGGTTACTGCGGAACAGGCGCAGGCAGTTGGCCGGATTATCACTTTGCAGGGCGATCACCTGCCAGGCCAGATGCGCCCCTGCAAGGCCCAGTATTGGCCAAAAGCCCCAGCCCGTCCCTGCGCTCCATCCGGCCAGGGCGAACATGGCAAGGGCCGCCGCGTAAAACCCGGCAATAGCGGGTTTACTGTTTGCCTCAAATTTCAGCGCCGTGGATTTGACGCCAATCAGCGCATCGTCTCCGGCGTCCTGATGGGCGTATATGGTGTCATAACCAAGGGTCCAGAATATGCCGCCCAGATACAGCCAGATGGCAGGCAGCGCCAGCGTGCCCGTTACCGCGGCCCAGCCCAGTAACGCGCCCCAATTGAATGCAATGCCCAGAAATAATTGCGGCCAATAGGTGATCCGCTTCATGAAAGGATAAACCGCCACCGGAAACAGTGACGCCACCCCAACCGCAATAGCAAAATCATTCAGCGACAGTAAAATCGCCAACCCAACGCCACATTGCGCGATCAGAAATATCCATGCGGCAACCACGCTGACCGCGCCGCTGGGCAACGGACGATTGGCGGTGCGCGCCACCTGTGCATCCAGATCGCGATCCACAATGTCATTGAAGGTGCATCCCGCGCCGCGCATAACAACCGCGCCCAGCGCAAACACCAGCATCAGCCCTATATCGCCAGACGCCAGCGCAATCGCCCACCAGCATGGCCACAGCAGCAGCCACGTCCCGATAGGCCGGTCCAGCCGCGCCAGCCGCAACCAGGGGCGCGCAATGGCCGGCGCATGCCGGTCCACCCAGTTCCCCGTTGCATCCAGAATTGCGCCTGCCTGATCTTTGCTTGTAAGCTCTGTCATGTAGCAGAATTAGCATAAGTATGAAGACCAATCCTATGGCCAATGCGCGCGAACATATCCGCCTGTATATCGACACGGACCTTACCCAGGGCGCGCAGATCGCGCTGAGCCGTGAACAGGCGCATTATCTGCGCAATGTCCTGCGACGCTCTGCGGGCGACACGCTGGGCCTGTTCAATGGCCGCGACGGGGAATGGCGGGGCCGCATAGTTGATCTGGGTAAACAGGCGGGCCTCGTTACACTGTTTGAGCAGATTCAACCGCAAACCGGCGTGCCGGATCTGTGGCTGTTATGTGCGCCGATCAAACGGACACGCCTCGAAATCATCGCCGAAAAAGCAGCCGAACTTGGCGTGCGTGAAATTCATCCGGTGATCACCGAATATACCAATGCGCCGCGCGCAAACACCGATCGCCTTGCCGCCATCATGATTGAGGCAGCGGAACAATGCGGGCTGGTCAGTGTGCCAACTTTACAGACGCCGGAAAAACTGCATGCCGTGCTGGACAATTGGCCTGCGGATCGGCAAATTTTATTTTGCGATGAATCCGGTGCGGGCGGATCAGCGCTGGCCCAATTGCAGGCCGCACCACCAAACAAGCCCTGGGCAGTGCTGACCGGCCCGGAAGGCGGCTTCAGCTCCACAGAACGCACGCGTTTACACGCCATGCCGCAAAGCCTTGCGGTTTCACTCGGCCCGCGAATCCTGCGGGCCGACACGGCAGCGATTGCGGCGCTGGCGCTGTGGCAATCCGTGTGCGGAGACTGGGATAGCAGCCCTGTAGCACTGGCGCATCAGCCAGTGTAGACTATACCCAGTAGAATAGTGTGCTGCGGAGGAAGAGCATGTCGGGATCACAATCAGCCA
Organism: Pseudomonadota bacterium; assembly: GCA_036758605.1. Taxonomy (GTDB): domain Bacteria; phylum Pseudomonadota; class Alphaproteobacteria; order UBA11222; family UBA11222; genus UBA11222. Next base: position 14,684 of record DAIOWE010000057.1, read on the forward strand.
GCGGCCAGATTGAACGCGAAGCAGACCTTGTCGAATATCTGGCTTCCGGCAATAAGCCCAGGGATCAGTGGCGAATCGGCACCGAACATGAAAAATTCGGCTTTCGCCTGTCTGATCGCAGCACCCTGCCCTATGAAGGCCCGGCGGGCGTGCGCGCCCTTCTGGAAGGCATGCAGCGTTTTGGCTGGCAGCCGGTGATGGAAGGAGAAAATGTCATTGCCCTGACCATGGATGGCGGTGCGATCAGCCTGGAACCGGGCGGGCAGTTTGAACTTTCCGGCGCGCCACTGGAAAATCTGCATCAGACCTGTGGCGAGGTGAACACCCATCTGAAACAGGTGCGCGAAGTGGCCACGGAACTTGGTATCGGCTTTCTGGGGCTGGGCTTTACACCCGACTGGAAACGTTCCGAAATTCCGGTGATGCCCAAGGGGCGCTATGGCATCATGACGCGATATATGCCCAAACGTGGCGATCATGGCGTCGATATGATGTATCGTTCGTGCACGGTGCAGGTGAACCTGGATTATTCATCCGAAGCGGACATGATAAAAAAATTCCGCGTCTCGCTGGCGCTGCAACCGCTTGCGACTGCGCTGTTCGCAAATTCTCCGTTTACGGAAGGAAAACCAAACGGCTATCTCAGCTTCCGCAGCCATGTGTGGACTGACACCGATCCCGATCGCGCGGGCATGGTACCCTTTGTATTTGATGCAGGCTTCGGATTTGAACGCTATGTGCAATATGCGCTGGATGTGCCGATGTATTTTGTCTATCGCAAGGGCAAATATATTGATGCGTCGGGACAATCTTTTCGCGATTTTCTTGCCGGAAAATTACCCGCCTTGCCAGGTGAAAAACCCACAATGGGTGATTGGGCCGATCATCTGACGACCCTGTTCCCCGAAGTGCGGATGAAAAAATTTCTGGAAATGCGCGGCGCCGATGGCGGCCCATGGCGTTCACTGTGCGCATTGCCCGCATTGTGGGTTGGCCTTCTCTATGATCAGGACGCGCTGGATGCGGCATGGGATCTGGTGAAAGACTGGACCACCGAGGAACGCCAGGCTCTGCGCGACGGTGTGCCAAAACAGGCGCTGCACACGCCCTTTCGCGGCGGGACGTTGCAGGATGTGGCTCAGGAAGTTCTGAAAATTTCCTCCGCCGGCCTGAAGGCCCGCGCACGTATCGGCAGCACCGGTCTGGATGAGCAGCATTATCTCGATGTGCTGCTTGAAACAGCCGCAACGGGCCGCTGTCCCGCCGAAATCATGCTGGACCGCTATCACGGCCCCTGGAAAGGCAGCGTGCT
>DAIOWE010000058.1:0-15826 GCA_036758605.1 Pseudomonadota bacterium
TTTGCGCGCCGGTGAAAAATCCGGCGTTCAGCTTTTCGCTCATGGGGAAATCTTCCTTCTCCACGGTGGCGATGGCAATATCAAAATTCTTGTCCCAATGGCGGCGTACACTGTCATTGGCGGGGGGTTCCGGCGCGAACAGAGTGAATTCGATCACCGTCCTGTCAATATTATCCTTGTCGGGATAGGCGCACCAGGCCTCGGCATGGTCGCCCTGCCAGATGAAGGTGATATTGGGGAACAGCATATAGACGATGGCCAATTGTGAGAGCACATCGCGCTCCTCATGGGGCTGGCTGCGCCAATTCTCGAAATTCTTTCGCGTGATGGCAAAGCGAAGATTGAGATCATAGGGGTCGAAGACATAGACCGAGGAGTCAATCAACGGATTGACCGTGGTCCGGTGCAGCACCGGCAGATGATAAATCTCAAGGAAAGTGTCCTGAACAATCTTCCAGTTGAAGTCGTAGGTCATGGTGACGGTGCGGTAATTGACATATTTCTCAAAGCCGTAGGCGCCGATTTCCGGCCCAAGCCCGCCCAGCATCTTGTCAATATCCACGGGAGCACCGGGAGTGGGGCGCACATAAATCAGGCCGTATTTTTCCGCTACGGGCAAGGGGGTTAAACCCAGTTTCTGTTTATCGACGGTTCCAAATTTATCTTCCTGCAGAAGGTTTACCAGCCTGCCGGCGGCGTCGTAGGTCCAGCCATGATAGGGGCAGGAAAAACGCCGTTTGCCCTTGCCGCAAGGTTCTTCCATCAGGCGCGCGCCGCGATGCCGGCAGACATTCAGGAAGGCGTTCAGTTCGCCATTCTCGCCGCGCATGATCAGGATCGGCTGGCCGGTGAAATCATTGGTGAAATAATCGCCGGGGTTGGGTATGCGCGAAGACAGGCCCATAAACAGCGGCAATTTTTTGAAGAACAGTTCCCGTTCCCGTTCAAAATAATCGCGATCCGTATAGATGCTCACCGGATTGGTGAATGGCGTATCCGCCATGGACGTTACGCCAGTATCCTTAAAGTTGAGCATCCGTTCCGAAAGGGCAATCTGTTCTGCGCGCTGCATTGTTTCATCTCCTCATACAGAAAAATTAATAAGCTTAGCCAATCATGCTATAGCCGCCGCTGACGCTCAGCACCTGTCCGGTTATATGGCCAGCTGCTTTTGACGATAAAAACACTACGGCGTTCGCCAGATCCTTTGGCCGGCCCAGCTTGCGCAGCGGCAGGGTCTTGGCGATGGCGGCGAACTGTTCCTCGGTGAACATGGCGTTGGGGTTTGTCCACATGCTGTTCGTGCCGACCTCATCGGCTTCCTCGGGGATAGTCACGCCGGGGCAGACCGCATTGCAGCGGATGCCATGACGGCCATTTTCCTTGGCGATTGTTTTCATAAAACTGTTAACGCCTGCTTTCATGGCGCCATAGACGGCCTCGCGCGGCTCGCCCTGGCGGCTGGCGTCGGAGCTGATCGAGACAATGGAGCCGCCATTCCCCGCCTTGATCATGTGCTCCAGCACATTAAAGGTGCAGTTAAGCATGCCGACAAAGTTGATCTGGATGATTTTCTGCCAGAAATCCGGGGTCGTCTGCATAAAGAATTTCAGATCGTCCCAGCCGACATTGTTCACCAGCGCGTCAATGCCGCCGAATTTGCCGGCCGCCGCGTCCACCATGGCCTTGACCTGGGCCATGTCGGTGACATCGGTCTTGATCACCTGCACATCGCTGGCGCCCAGTTTCAGGGCTTCCTGCGCCACCTTTTCGCCCTGAGCGGTGTCCAGTTCGGCGATGGTGATTTTGGCGCCTTCGCGCGCAAAGCCCAGGGTTATGGCGCGGCCGATATTCGACGCGCCGCCGGTTACGATGACCGATTTCCCCGCCAGTTCCAGATCCATATTTGTTCTCCCTGTTCTTGTCTTATTTGAAGTTCGGCTGACGTTTTTCCTGAAACGCGTTCAGACCCTCGGTGACATTATCGCTCATCAGGGCGGCGGGCGCTTCGGCGGCTTCCAGCGCAAGACCATGATCCAGATTGCCGGATAGTCCGTGTACGGTGAGTTTTTTCATCATTGCAATGCCGTTGGCGTTGCGTGTGGCCAGCGTCTGGCAATATTCCATGGCTTTGGCGTGCAGTTCCGTATCGGGTACGACATAATTCACCAGGCCCCAGGCTTGCGCTTCCTGGGCGCTGATCCAGCGCGCACTGAACATCAGATCAAGGGCGCGGCGTTCACCCACCAGGCGGGGCAAGCGCTGGGTGCCGCCCCAGCCGGGGATCAGCCCAAACTGCGCATGCTGGCAGCCAAGCCTTGCTGTTTCACCTGCAAAGGCCACGTCGGCGGCCATCATCAGTTCCAGTCCACCAGCCAGCGCAAGGCCCTGCACGGCAACCACAACAGGCAGCGAGGAATTTTCCATGGAGCGCAGCACGCCATGACCATAGCTGATGAAATGTTTCAGCGCGTCAAGATCGCTGCGCTTGCCTTTTACTTCGTCCAGATCGGCGCCGGTGCAGAAATGTTTGCCGGTGGAGCGGATCAGCACCACGCGCACCTGTTCGCCATCTTCAAAACCGCGCATGCCCGCATTCAGCGCTTCCATCACCGCCAGCGCAAGACAGTTGAACACCGCGGGGTGGTTCAGCTCCATGATCCCGACCTGGCCTTCGGTCCAGATGCGCACCACTTCATCACTCATGGCGTTGTTCCTTTATCCGCTCAGTAGGGGACGGCGACGCGGCCGATTTTTTCGCGCGCGATAATCATTTTCTGAATTTGCGGCGTGCCATCGCCAATTTGCAGGCCCAGCACATCGCGCAAGCGCTGCTGATGCGGCATGTCTTTGCTATAGGCGAAATGCCCATTGATGATGATGCAGTTATGAATCACATCAAACGCGGTTTTGGGCGCCCACCATTTGCACATGGCGGCCTCGGCGGTGTGCTGTTCGCCCTGATCGCGCAGCCACAGGGTTTTATAGCACAGCAGTTTTGCAGCGGTCAGCAGGGTTTCAGCCTCGGCCAGCGGTTCGGTCACGCCCTGATATTTGGCGATGGGATTGCCAAACGCCTGGCGTTCGGTGACATATTTCCAGGTTTCTTCCAACGAGGCCTGCGCCGCGCCCAGGCATTGCAGGCCGATCAGCGCGCGGCTGTAATCAAAGCCGTTCATGACCAGCTTGAAGCCTTCGCCTTCCTTGCCGATAAGCGTTTCGGGGCCGATTTTTACATCGTCAAAAAAGATCGAACCGCGTCCGACCGCGCCTGAACCCAGATCGTTGAAACGTGTGGTGGTGACACCGGGCAGATTGAGCGGCACAAGGAATGCCGATACCCCCTTGGCGTCCGTGCCGCTGGTGCGCGCGAATAACACGACCATGTCGCATTGATCGGCAAGTGAGATGGAGGTTTTTTCGCCATTCAGAATATAGCCATTGCCGTCCTTTGTGGCCTTCAGGATCAGATGTGCCGCATCGGAGCCGCCGCGCGGTTCGGTCAGGCCCAGCGCCACCATGATGTCGCCCGAACACATATCGCTGATGATGCGGCGCCCCACTTCTTCATCGGGGTGCTGTTTCATGATCGCGCCCAGCAGAGAGGCCAGAAGCTGTACGTAAGAGACGTTGAAATCCGCCTTCGCGACTTCTTCAATGGCGATGCCGGCGGTGACGCAATCCAGCCCCATGCCGCCAAACTGTTCCGGCAGCTCAACGCCGATCATGCCAAGCGCGCCCATTTCCCTGCGCAGCGACTTGGCAATGATCCCGTCTGTTTCACGCTGCTGATAGAAGGGCGCGAGTTTCTCCACGCCAAACCGGCGCACGGTTTCCTGAAAGGCCCGCTGTTCCGGTGAGAATGAAAAATCCATGTGTGCGTCCTTCTATTTCAGTTTTTTGCTGTTCTTATTTCGCAAACTTGCGGAAGTCTGGCTTGCGCTTGGCGTTGAGGGCGCTGACGCCTTCGCGGGATTCATCGGAATCGTAATACATTTTCAGCGCCACAAAGCCCTGATTGCCGATGCCGCGAATATTTTCGCTGTCCGCATTGAACGAGCGTTTGGCGATGGTCAGCGCGGTCGGGCTTTTCTCCATGATTTCGTCGCACCATTTCTGGACTTCTTCGTCCAGTTGCGCGTCCGGCACACAGATATTGGCCAGACCCATGGCGACGGCTTCCTGGCCGCTGTAACGCCGGCACATATACCAGATTTCGCGGGCTTTTTTCTCGCCCACCACGCGCGCCAGATAGGCGGTGCCATAGCCTGGATCGACCGAACCCATTTTCGGGCCGACCTGGCCAAAAATGGCGCTTTCCGAACAGATGGTCATGTCGCAGATTACGCCCAGCACATTGCCGCCGCCGATGGAATAGCCCTGCACGCGGGCGATCACCGGTTTTGGCACATCGCGGATGGCGGCGTGCAGTTCCTCAACCGGCATGCCGATCATGCCGCGCCCGTCATAATTGCCGTCATGCACGGACTGATCGCCGCCGGTGCAGAACGCTTTGGTCCCCACACCGCCCAGCACGATGACGCCGATATCCTTGTCATATCCGGCCTTGTTGAAAGCATGTATCAGTTCCTCCACGGTCTGGCCGCGAAAGGCGTTATACACGTCCGGCCGGTTAATCAGGATCCAGGCGGCGCCGTTGCGCACTTCGTAAATAATGTCCTTGTAAACCATGGGGATTCTCCAATTATGTGCGTCCAGTCTGGTCGCACCGAAATTTTCTAATACTAATTAGATTTAGGGGTTGATTGCAAGCACCATGTGTGGACATTATTGGAAATGTTGAAATCAGATCGCACACGGCAACGCATCCTGGATACGGCCGCGCAGGAATTCCGGCAGCGCGGCTATGCCGGCACCAAAGTCAATGACATCGCCTTTGCGGCCAATATGCGCGCCGCCAGTATATATTATTATTTTGAATCCAAGGATCAATTGTTTGAGGAAGTGCTGGCCATTGGCCTGAAGCTGGTTTTCGATGCGGTGCGCAAGGCGGTGGAGGCGGCCCCGGCATCACAGGGGCATCAAGCCCGGCTGTTGGCGGCTGTGGAAGCGCATTTGGCCATGCTGCATGAATATGGCGACTATTCTTCCGCCAATATCCGGAATTTCGGGCAGACGCCGGTTGAAATTCAACAACGCCAGGCGGCGCTGCGCGATGAATATGGCGAATATTGGCGCGAGCTTCTGATTGCCGCGCAAAAAGCGGGCGCGTTGCGGGCGGACGCCAATCTATCTCTGTTACGCATGTTTCTGTTCGGCGCCATGAACTGGACCCTGGAATGGGTGAAGCCCGGAAAGATGAACGCGCGCGAACTGGCGCGCGAACTGTGCTTCACCCTGTTTCAGGGGGAATTCAATGACATGCCCTGAACAGGCGATGGCATAAACGCCGCCAGCAGCCTGCCAGAGCGTTATGATTTTAGGTTAACTCACTGATCCCCTCCCTGCCCCTCCCCTTTGCACTCGCCTGGGCGAAGCTGAAGCTTCGCTTCGGCGTAGCCTGGAGGGGAGGGAACGCAAGCCGGGCCGCCTCCCTCCCCCTGAAAGGGGAAGGGCCGGGGTGGGTCAGATCGATTCCATCTAAAATCATCTCGCTCTAAAGGGCATGCAGTATTACCGGCATCCTGGTGAAACCGTGAATAAGGTTCGACAGGCTTCTTACCGGTTCGCCCACAACTTCGACCTTGCTGAAGCGTGTCACGATCTCTTCCCAGATGATGCGCAACTGTAATTCCGCCAGCCGGTTGCCGACGCAGCGGTGAATGCCAAAACCAAAGGATACGTGATGACGCGGGTTTTTGCGGTCGATCAGGAATTCGTCCGCGCGCTCGATCACTTCGCTGTCGCGATTGCCGGACAGATACCACATGGCGAGCTTGTCGCCTTCGCGAATTTTCTTGCCGCCAACCTCGGCGTCGCGCACGGCGGTGCGCCGCATGTGCGAAAGCGGAGTTTGCCAGCGGATGATTTCCGGCACCATATTTGTAATGAGGCCGGGATCATTCATCAGCTTGGCATATTCCTTCGGGTTCTGGTTAAGCGCCAGTACGCCGCCGGTGATGGAATTGCGCGTCGTGTCATTGCCGCCGACGATCAGCAGCAGCAGATTGCCGAGAAACTCGCCAAATGGCATGTTGGAGGTCGCAGGCGAACCGGCGAGTATGGAAATCAGATCATGTTTCTGTTCGCCACCCACGCGCTGATCCCACAGCTCTTTGAAATACATGGCACATTCCGTCAATTCCCGCTGCCACTGTTCCCAGCTATCAACCCCATTCCCCGGGGAAGAGGTTACGACATCCGACCAGCGGGTCAGCTTGCGCCGTTCGTCCCAGGGAAAATCGAACAGCGTGGCCAATGTCATGGTGGTCAGTTCGATGGAAACCTTGTCAACCCAGTCGATTTCTTCCCCAATAGGCAGGGAATCGAGAATGGCGGCGGCGCGTTCACGAATGATCGGCTCCAGCGTTTCGAGATTATGGGGCGCCACGATCGGGCTTACCACCTTGCGCTGTTCGTCATGTTTGGGCGGGTCCATGGCGATGAACATGGTGAGGCCCATATCTGGCGCTCCGTTCCGGCTGTTGGAATCAGACCGTGCGCCGGGACCATCAAGCGCGATGCCGCCCCGGGCTGAATCCGACGAAAAGGTATTGTGGTCCGTATCCACCCGTACGATATCGTTGAACTTTGTCACCGACCAGTACGAGCCGCTATGGCCATTGGCGCAATAATGCACCGGATCTTCCTTGCGCAAGCGCTTGAAATATTCCCCGATCGTATCATTTTGAAACAAATACGGATTGCTGACATCGATTTCGTCGAGCGGAATTTTGGCGACATCGACACTGATTGCTTCTTTGACCGGCATGTTCTGATCCTTCATATAAAAAACAAACTCCCGTGACGCCCAGCGCGTGCGCGACGCCCGGAATACTAATACGAAAGTATTACTCATACTTTGAGAATTGTCAATATATTAATATTCTATTAATCAACTATTTTTTAAAGCCCTATGATTTCGGGATGAATCACCCCAACCACAGTGTCACCCCGGATTTATTCCCGTAGGCGCTAAAATAAGTAAATCATATTTTGATAGTGCCGTCGTCGGGGCGGTTCATGGAGGTGACGTCGAAGTAAAGCCATGGATCGCCGCAGGCAGATGATTGTTGGCTCGGGGATAATGGCCTGGAGCAGCGTTGCGACGAGTTGGCGCAGCAGACGCCAGGCGCCGGGCCGGGCGACGGCAGCCCAGCGGGGAGAGTCCTCGAACGCGCTGATGTGCGGTTCGAGCAAAAGGATCACCAGGAGATGCGCCAGCACGTAAGCCCTGACGGAGCGTTCATCGTTTTCCGGCGGCGCTTTCAAACCGATCAAACTTTTCAGGCGCTTGAAGCCGAGTTCAATGCGCCAACGCAGGCGATAGAGAGCCAGAACATCGGCTGCGCGAAAGGCGTCCGGTTTGAGTGAGGTGATCAAGACCGACCATCTCAAGTTCGGTTTGCCGGGATATGGGCTTTTTCAACATACCCCATTGAATCAAAAAGCCCGGAGACGGGCCGGGCTTTTCTTGACTTTGTCAGCAGTCTGAGGCCGCGCATCAAGCGCGGCCTTTTTGTTTTGTGTATGCCGGAGAAAGCGGATTACCGCACGCCCAGACGGCGGATGGCGTCCGGCGTGTACCGGTCTTCCGTCAGCTCTTCGGCATTCCAGCTAAGCTGCGGTTCCTGATTATAGAAGCTGTCGACCAGATAACGGCTGGCGTTAAGATCATGGGAAACCGCGCCGGCCCGGTCACACACCGGAATTTCATAATAGGTCATTGCGAACTGTTCCTGCGAACGCCACAATTTGCCACGTCCGTCATATTGCGTTGCCTGCACCACAAACCAGCTATCTTCTTCCACCCAGAATTTACGCTTTGGATAGATATGCCGGGTTTCAGGGCGGACATTCGCCTCGAACACATGCGCGCGCTGCAATTCGTAACGCGGCAAATCCTGATTCATATGCCCACCGGGAAGGAGAATATCCTTATACTGAACTTCTTTCTGCGATAGCCTGTAATTATTGGCGGGCATGTAGGTTTCCTGCCTGCCGATATAGGTCCAGTCGTAGCGGTCGGTGGCGCCGTTAAAGCCGCCGAACGCATCCGTGGTCTGCAACCCGTCGCTGTTCGATCCCGGATTATCATAGGCGATATTCGGCGCACGGCGCACGCGGCGGGTACCTGGGCTGTAGACCCATGCCTTGCGCAGGCCCTTGGAAAGGTTGATGGTGTCGTGCACCAGAATCACGTTACCCGCGCTGCGCGCCGGTGCGATGGTGTTCGAGATATATTTGAACGCGATGTTGTCAAGCTCCGCGACATCTTTCACAGCAGGATCCGAAAAATTCACATAGCCTTCGTTCTGATCCACATAGGTCGTGAAATCGCCGGTGCGGGTTGGCGCCGCAAATACCAGTTGCCGCGTGAACTTGAAGTTACGGAATTTCAGCTTGTGGTTCCACATGATTTCCTGCGAAACGCTGGGGATCGGGAACACTGTGGAACGGATTGCCCCGCTAAAGCCCGAACTATCCGGGTCAATCGCGCTGTTCAGCGCATTGCTCTTCAGCACTTCATACACCGCCGCCGGCTGTGCGCAGGAACGATGCCCCGGATAGATATTCATTTTGTAGGTTTCCGGATAGGCCGCAAGCAAGGACCTCGACGCCTCACTCAGGTTCTTTTCATACTGCGCCATGTTTGCGCCAGTGATGGTGAACAGAATTTTGTCATCCGCATACGGATCAGGATGGCGATCCCCAATCTTGTAGGTAACATTGGCAGGCGGCGATTGCAGTCCGCCGGTCCATTCCGGGATCGTGCCCTCCTTGTTGCCGGACTTCTGCGAGCCCATAGGCGTCAGGTCATTGCCGAGACGGTTCGCCACCTCTGCCGGAACCCCTGCCAATGCCGCTGAAGACACCAGCGTTCCTAACGCAGATGCAAACAGAAACTTCTTCATCATCATGTCGCCCTTCCTTCCTTCGGTTGTTATTGGTCTTTTCATTAAAATGAGCTCAGTAAAGTCAGCTCACTGCGATCCGCCCGCATCACGGCCTTATTCACGATTCACACTCACCAGACGGGTTGAATAACGCGCCTACGTTATAGTCATATTCAAAATGGTTTTATAATTTACTTTAATTTAAAATTCGTGGCAATACCCTGTTAATGTTTTGCTGGACAAACTAATTTTGGCATGAAAGCAATCTGGTCATGGGCCGGACAGGCGTTATACTCCCGGCGCTATTTCAGCAGCCGGGAAAATAACGGGGCGATCAACCGCGGCAGCCTTTCCGCGGGATATCGGGCCGGTTCGCTAACCCCGCGCACCCCCAGGCCGATGATCTGGTTCAGCAATATATCCGCCAGTTGCGGCGGATATGTGTGTGGCGCGATCTGACCCGCTATTTGGGCCTCGCGCAGGCTCTTCACCAATGTCTGGCGTAGCTGGTCTGAAAATACGGCATGGGCCCGCGCAAGCTCTGGCTCGCCGGGCAAAGCGCCCAAATAAGCCACCCATACCTGCCAGACTTGAAGTCTTTCCGGCGTTACCGGCAGGGCCGCCAGCACCGCCGCCTCGACCCGCGCCATGCCCGTATGCGTGGCGCTCGCCACCTTCATTTCGCGGCTGAGAAACCCCGCCGCCTGCTCCAGCGCAGCCAGAAGCAACCCCTGTTTTTCGGGGAAATAACGGGTCAGAAGCCCTGTCGTTGAATTCATCTCGGCGGAGATGGTACGCAGACTTGCTGCACTTATGCCTTCCCGGCGGATCACCCGCCATGTGGCGGCGATAATCTGCTGACGGCGATCCTCATCGGATTTATAGCTCGACCTGTTGCTTCTGCCTGGGCTTATAGACGATTGCTCCGGCATGACAGTTCCTGGCGCGCCGTTAAGGATGAGAATCAGCCTATAATAAATTACAATTGTTATCAAATAAATAACGATTGTAATTTATTTGGTGATCATATCATTCCGGCCTGCAGTAAATAATAACACTTGTTATATAAATCAACGAAAAACCTGTTAAGCCGCGTCGCGCACCAGACGCTGCATTCAATGCACCAGGCGCAGCTTAAAGGGCTTTGACGCGCCGGTCAGCGCATTGAACGGGATGCGAAAATACGAAACCCCATTGCTGTCCGCCGGGGGCGCTGCGCCCCCGGCCATATTGAATTGCAGGGCCTGAAAATAATGATCGGGCTTTGACAGGCCCCGGTCACGCCGGGTGCGATAGGCGATAAAATCCGCTTCCTGCACATCATGCTTGATATGCACGTTTTTCTCCATCTGAAGCGCGATCGTCGTTTCCCAGGCGGGCGAACGGCCCTTATGTTCGGGGTCATGCCCTGGAAATATCCGGGTTTCCGGTGGAAGACCGTAAAGTGCGCGGATGGACCGGTACAATTCGCCCGCATCACCGCCCGGCAGATCGGCGCGCGCCGTGCCATTATCCGGCATCAACAGCGTATCGCCCACAAAGGCGGCGTCGCCGACCAGAAAGCTCATACAGGCCCCGCTATGCCCCGGCATGGCGTAGGCGCGCGCTGGAATATCTCCTATATTGAACGATGCGCCATTCTCCAGCAGCCGGTCGAACTGGCTGCCGTCACAGGCAAAGTCCGTAATATTGAAGATACGCGCCAGTTCCTTCTGCACGCCACAGACCCCTGCCCCAATGGCGATCTGTCCCCCCAGAACCTCACGCACATGGCGGGCGGCGGACAGATGCTCTTCATGCAGATGGGTTTCCAGTATCCAGTCAATCACCAGGTGTTCCTGTTTCACATATTCGATAATCGCATCCGCTGGCCCGGTGTCGGTCAGGCAGCCCCCGGCGTCAAAATCCAGCACCGGATCAATCACCGCCGCCCGCTTGGCCTTGTGATCCGACACCACATAGCTGACAGTCTTGCTTGGTTCATGGAAAAAACCGGTAACGGCAAGGAACTCATCTGACATTTTCTATTCCTCTTAATCCCAAAATGCATATTGGCGCGATAAAGCGGTTTTATCGCATGGAAATCAAGCGCGTTAACTTGCCCGATTCCCCTCAATAGGATAGTACTCAGCCGCAAATGAGCAAAGACACTGAATTCCGGCCAAAAGCCCGTAAACCGCGCGGCCTGCGCGATCAATTCGCAGGCGATGTGCTGGCGCGCCGCCAGGCCCTGGAAATAATCCGCAGCGTCTACGAATCCTATGGCTTTGAGCCGCTGGAAACCTCGGCCTTTGAATATGCCGATGCACTCGGCAAGTTTCTGCCCGATGCGGACCGTCCCAATGAAGGCGTATTCGCGCTTCAGGATGATGACGAACAATGGCTGGCCCTTCGCTATGATCTGACAGCCCCGTTGGCGCGGCTTGCGGCGGAACATTTCGATGCCCTGCCCAAGCCGTTCCGGCGCTATCAGTTCGGCCCTGTCTGGCGCAATGAAAAACCGGGGCCAGGGCGTTTCCGGGAATTTTTTCAGTTTGACGTGGATACGGTGGGCGCGGCCACCATGGCGGCGGATGCGGAACTGTGCATGGTGCTGGCCGACGCGCTGGAGGCGCTGGGCATCGCACGCGGCGATTACCGGGTGCGGGTCAATAACCGCAAAATTCTGACCGGCGTACTGGAAACCATTGGCGCGGATGATGCGCACACAAGACTGATCATCCTGCGCGCCATCGACAAGCTGGATCGGCTGGGCATGGAAGGCGTGCGGCTGCTGCTCGGCCCGGGGCGCGAGGATGAATCGGGCGATTTCACCAAAGGCGCAAATCTTGCACCGGAACAGATCGCGCGCGTTACCGGCTTTCTGGCCGCGGGCGACGCGGACCGCGCCAAGGTCTGCGGCGCACTGCGCGATCTCGTCGGCGCAAGCCCGATCGGTCTGGAAGGCGTGGCGGAGCTTCAGGAAATCGATGCGCTGCTCACTGCTGGCGGGTTTGGGCCCGATCAGGTGGTGTTCGACCCCAGCGTCGTGCGCGGGCTGGATTATTACACCGGGCCGGTGATCGAGGCGGAACTGACCTTTGAGGTGCATGACGAAACCGGCCGCAAGGTGCAGTTCGGATCAGTGGCGGGCGGCGGGCGCTATGATGATCTGGTGCAGCGCTTCAGGGGCGTTCTGGTGCCGGCCACCGGCGTTTCCATCGGCGTGGACCGCCTGCTGGCCGCGCTCGCGCTGCTGCGGGGGGCCAAGCCCGCACCGGCGCCCAGGGGGCCGGTCGTGGTGCTGATGCTCGACAAGACCCGCGCCGCCGATTATCAGGCCATGGTGATGGAGCTGCGCCGCGCCGGCATCCGCGCGGAACTTTATCTCGGCGGCAGCGGCATGCGCGCCCAGGTGAAATATGCCGACAAACGCAATGCGCCGGTGGCGGTGATCGCGGGCGGCGATGAATTCGCCGCAGGAGAGGTGACACTGAAAGATCTGGTGCTGGGCGATCAACTATCCAAGGACATCAAGGATAATGCCGCCTGGCGCGAAGACCAGCCCGCCCAGCAAGCGGTGCCGCGCGCAAACCTGGTGGCCGCCGTGCGCGAAATTCTGGCGCGGGAACATCATCAGGGGTAGTTTATCGAATGGGTTTGGCCCGTCCGCTAACGCGTCCAGCGGCCATTCGAAAAAAATCTGACTAAAGTATGGCGGAAAAAAGTTGATAGCTCAAATACCGGTGCTCATCAGGATTTTCCGGTTGCCTTTGCTAGCGGCGCAACCAGAGGAAATTTGGCGGTCAATGCTTCGCTTACCGCCTTCCGCATGTCAGTCCCTTTAGCTACCTTATCCGTAGCGCCGAGTCTCTTATAAATCGCCAAAACGCTAGCGCTGCTCTCGGTCAACTGCGCGACTGAAATTTCCCCAACGACTGGCAACAGCGCGGCAATGTCTCTCGCTGTTGGGGTGGCATTATTTAACAAGTCGCATATGAGCCACATATCCACGTAATATTTTACATCGGTTTTTGCATCCGGTTTGATGTCTTCACGCGACGCGAGATAAGCGTCCACCTTTCGATCAATTAAGATGCACACAACATAGAGATCGCGATTATGAGAGTCGTTGAAAATCTCGGAATAGGTCGTATCGTTATTTAGTAGCGACTGCGGTCTCGCCCTAGCGTCGTCCGGGCGCCTCAAAACTATTGCAATCACAGCGCGCGCAAGCGTACGGATGCTAATGATTTTTTGAACGGGTTTTCGCAACTCGCGATACTCGCCCTTTCTACGATCATAAAATAAATCGTAGAGCCTTAACTTATCTTCTATATCAAAATGGATTTGATCTGTGGCATGCAATGAAACTTGGGCCACCGTTGTTTGAAAATTTGTTGCCTTCGTGATCTTGCTTCGCACCTGTTCATCGGGTGCAACTATCACACGAATGAGCACATTGCGTGCTTCTGCCTGGCTACGGTGTTCTTCAAAATATCTGTATATTTCCTGAGAGGTCTGAAGGCCGTTCACAACCTCCGGCTTCTCTACGGTGAGTTTATTCCCTGTAAGCGAACAGCTAGTCGCCAATATCGTTATTCCGTTATTGAGCCACCAAAACTCAGTTGGACCGGTGCTGCCGAGGGTTTTTCGAATATCTTTATTAACTAAATTTCCCTTGCCCTGATAATCGCGCACATTTGGCTCAAGCATGCTTCGTCTGATTAAACCAAGCTCATCGGTTAGAAACAAAGCAAATTTTTTCAGATTGACGAGGCAGACGGCGCAATTGTCATCAGTCATAAATTGCTTCGTTACTTCGACGGACAGTTGCCGTTTTGGGGATGTCCTAGCCGCAGACAATAATCTTTGACAACTCCAATATTGGAAATCTATCACTGCCGCCGACAGTTGTTCTTGAACAAATTTAACCAGACTTTCGACACGCTTCACGACCTTGGGATTTGCGTCCTGATCGCTTTTCGTCGCATATGCAAACGTTACATGCAACGAATGCTGAGACCCTAATATGCTGTCATACTTTTGACGAAACATAGAAATTGCTTCGCGAACGCTAGTGTTCAAATGAACCAAGCTGTCCACAGAGCTGGCGTAATTCAGTAAATCGCGAGCAAATGATTCCAATTTCTGAACTGGGGTTTCGGCAAAGCCAGTCTCATACTTCGCTTGAATGATATAAAGATGTACCGAGAGTGCCGGATCGGGAAGGTCAGTTTCTTCCTGAATAAGAAGTCGATTGACGAAAAAATACATTCCATCGACTCCGCCATCGTCATCCCCGCCCAAGATTCCAGAGGCCAGTTCTTCATCAGTAAGATCGGCGTCCTTCAGAATCTGTTCGATGGCAAAACGCTCAAATGCCTTGCTGATCGAAAGCGATGGAACACGTTCTTTTCGCCAATCCTCGAAATTCGTTTCGAGCGCCTTGATATCAATCAAACTCATCTGACGTCTCCATGAACATGTTGAGCAGAAAGTGGCTGCGCGGCTCCTACACGAGGGAGTCTAGAACAAATGAACTCCCATTTATAGAGCGTCGCCTAGCCGACACCGATCTTAGGTGGGCAAAATATGCAGTTAGAGTTGTTACTCCCACCAGAGGGGAGGGTTCATACTCAGCATTTCAACATTCTCTTCCCCTCCCCCACGTGGGGAGGGGATAGGGGTGGGGGGAGTTTGCCAACTTGATTGGCTAAAGTCTAAATCCCTCTAAGATTGCTACCGCCCCACGAACTTTGCAGGGCGGCGCTCGGCTGTGGCCTTGATGCCTTCCTTCATGTCTTCGGTGCCTTGCAGTTTATTCTGTTCCTGCAATTCGCGCGCGGTGGCGGCGCGCACCTTTTCCGGCAGGCCCATGCGCATGGTTTCGCGCACCGACATTACGGCAAGCGGACCGGCGGAGGCGATTTCCAGCGCCATTTCATGCGCGGTGGCGCGCAATTTACCGGCGGGGACAAGACGATCAACCAGCCCCATTTGCAGCGCCTCTTCGGCTTTCACGCGCCGGCCGGTATACATCATGTTCCAGGCCTTTTGCTGGCCGATCAGCGCGGGCAACGTATAGGTCAGACCAAAGCCCGGATGAAAACCCAACTGGGTGAAGTTGCAGGCGAGACGCGCCTCGGGACAGGCCACGCGAAAATCCGGAACCAGGCAGAGCCCCAGCCCGCCGCCAATGGCCGCGCCATTAACCGCGCCGACAATGGGTTTTTTGCTGGAGAACATGCGCACCGCTTGATCATAGAGCGGGCTGCCGCTGGTGCTGGGCTTACTGGTGGAAAGGCCCTCGGCGCGCGTGCCGCTGGCGAAATTGGCGCCTGCGCAAAAGGCGCGCCCGGATGAAGCCAGCACCAGCACACGGCATTTTGGCTCTTTATCCAGATCGTGAAAACAGTCGGCCAGCGACGTGAGCATTTCGAGATCAAAAAAATTCAGATCGCCATTCTGCATCTCGACGGTGGCGACATAATCATCGCCCAGATCAACCCCAAGCAGTTTGTAATTCCCGAACTTCGCCATACCGGCCTCCCCTTGTTATTATGAACGATTGGGAAGGATGCTAGAACATTACGCGGCCCTATTCAAACACCCGCGTCGCCTTGGGCCGGATATAGAGCATATCGCCTCTTTTGATGTTCAGCTCATCCACCACAGTTTTAGGAATTTCCGCCTGCACCATGGCGCCGCTGGGGCGTTCCATCTCCAGCTTCACCAGCGCGCTTGCCGGATTGACATGCGTGACCCGCGCCGAGACATATTCTTCGCCGTCCAGCACCTTGCTGACAAAAATTTCGTGCGGGCGGGTA